>QHBU01000302.1 GCA_003244045.1 Candidatus Aeolococcus gillhamiae | reverse complement strand
CGGCCGGCCCCGCGCAGGGCCTGGCGAGCCAGTTCCAGGCCCCGACGCCCGATGTCGCGGGTGCGCTGGTCGAGCGCCCATGCCGGCTCGGGCGTTTGGGCGGCGTCACCATCACCGGTTTGCACCAGGGTGAGCTGTTGTTCCATGTCGCCCAGAATGACAGGGGGGTGTGACATTTACGCCTGCGACGCCTACCAAAGCCCCGGCGACCCACTTCACCGGTCGAGATTGGCTAGGGTGGGGAGCGCACCGACAGGGTCGCCGCAGGTGTGGGTGATCTTGTTTCCGCAGGCTAGTGAAGGAACAGGTCGGCCCATCCGGGCGTTGGAGACGGTGATGAGCGAGATTCTCGACAACGATGCGATCAACCAAGCGGTGGAGATCATCGATCGCAGCCTGGGCACCCTTCACACCCGGGAGCTGGTGTCGGCCTCGGAGATGTCCGACCTCTTGCTCGACATGCGCTCGCTGCTCGTAGCTGACCTCGCCAAGCTGGGCGAGCTAGAAGAGGCCGGGGTCAGCTGACAGTCGGGGGGCTTTGTCCCCCAAAAACCCCCGGTCGTCCGGGATGGGCGGGCAACGGCATCACGCGCCTGACGGCCAGGCCAATGGCGGCGCCCAGAGCTGCACCTGCCACGACGTCGGAAGCGTGGTGGATGCGTACGTACAGGCGGCTGGTGGCCACCACCCCGGCCACCGCCCAGTAGAGCGGCCACAGGGGGTCACCCTCGGACAGGAGCACGGCGCTCGCGAAGGACGAGGTGGCGTGGCCGCTGGGGAAACTGCTGGTGAGGGGCCGGCGGAGCCGCTTGGGCCGATCGACCTCCCATGGTGGCCTCGAGCGACGAAATACCGACTTGACGACCCCGTTCACGAGAAAGGAGTCGGCGACCAGGCCCATCCCCAGGCGTAGGGCGGCGCGCATGTCGTCGTCGGACCGCAGGGCCCGCATGGTGCCCAGGATCATCCAGACCAGGCTGAAATCCCCCAGGTCGGAGGCGGCATAGAACAGGTGGTCAGCCCCCCGGCGGCCTCGGATCCGGTCGAAGCCGGCTTCCACGGCGGCGTCGAAGCCGCGGATGCCGGCTCTGGCACGGGCGAGGTTTCGGGCCACGCCGGGAACGGTAGCGGGGCCTGGGGGCGCCGTCAGGCGCCGGCGACTACCAGCTCCCGGGCCATCGCGGGGTCGCCCCCGAACGCGGGGCAGTAGTCGTGGAAGGCGCACCATTCGCACAGGCGCGAAGGGTGGGGGCGGAAGTCGTCGTTCTGGCACGCCCGCTCCACTGCCTTCCAGATGGCGGTGGTGCGCTGCTGGAGGCCGCGGATCGACTGGGCCGACGGTTCAGCCACGATGGCTACCGGCTGGCTCAGGTAGACCAGCTGGATGCGGACGGGCCGCTGCCCCAGCACCTGCTCGCATAGGAAGGCGTAGAAGTGCACACCGCCCAGGCGGCTCTGCTCATGGGCGATGCCCGGGGGCTTCCCCGACTTGTAGTCGGTGACCACCAGGCCGCCGTCGGCGGTGAGGTCGAGGCGGTCGATGATGCCCCGCAGCTTCAGGGAGCCAACCTTGGCCTCCAGCCGCAACTCCAGGCCGATGGGGTGGACGGTGGTGGGGTCTTCCAGCTCGAAGTAGCGCTCGACGAGGACGGCCGCCTCCTCGGCGAACCGGGCTTCGGAGTCGGCATCGAGACCCAGGCCGACGAGCTCGGGGTCGGTCGCCATCTCCTTCCTCGCCCGGGCCAGGCACGACAGGGATGCGACTTGGGTGCGGCCGGCAGGGGGCAGGCAGAACAGCAGCTCCAGGGCCCGGTGCACCAGTGTGCCCTTGGTGGCCGCGGGCGACGGCGGTTCGGGCAGGTGGTCGATAGCCGAGAAGCGGAAGGCCAGGGCGCAGTCCTTGAACGACGCCACCTTCGACGGCGTGAGCGACACGGGCAGGGGCAGAGTCATCGCCTCACCGTATTACAGCGGTGTGACACTGAGGCGGATCGCCGGCCTGACCGGAGCGCGCGCTACCTTGCGGTGCTCCCGGCGACGGGGGAAGCGCACGGAGGGAGCTCCCACGGCCAACGCCGACATCGACGCCATAGATACCGCCAACCAGGCGTTCTACGGAGCCTTCGAAGATCGCGACCTCGAGGCCATGTCGGAGCTGTGGGAGCACTCCGACCGGGTGACGTGCACCCATCCCGGCTGGTCCACCCTGAGGGGATGGGGCCAGGTGGCGGCGTCATTCTTCGCCCTGTTCCAGAACGACCAGCACCTCCAGTTCATACTCACCAACGCCTCGGCCGCCTCGGCCGGCGATGTGGCCTGGGTGTCGGTCGACGAGAACATCCTCTCCGATGCCCAGCCGGCCACCACGGTGGCCGCTCTCAACGTGTTCACCCGAGTGCCCGGCGGCCCCTGGCGGCTGGTGGCCCACCACGCCTCGCCCGTCACCGCCGACCCCGAGCTGGGCGACGAGGAGTAACCCCTTGCCAGGATTGAAAGGGGCTGATATACCGGACAGCGGTGAAGGGACGGGCGGTCTCTCGACGGGCGGCAGTGGTGGTAGTGACCTTGGTCGCGTCCCTCGTCCTGGCGGCCTGCGGTAGCGGCGGAGGCACTCCCCGGGTGGAGCCCACGGTGCCCACCCTGCCGGAGATCACGACCACCACCAACCCCTACGCCGTACCTGCCACCATCGACGCTGCCTACGTCAACCGCGTCCTCGAAGCCCTCGACGCCGCCCTTGGCGACGTCTACCGCCTGGTCATCCGCACCCGAGACGTCTCACCCGAGGTCATCGACCGCCTCAACGCCATCTACCTCAACCGCGACGACGTAAACCTGGAGTTGCAAGCGATCCAGCGCGGCATGCGCGAGGGCTTCACGGGCTTCAAGGACCCGGTCGGAAACCCCAAGTCCACTGTGAC
>QHBU01000301.1 GCA_003244045.1 Candidatus Aeolococcus gillhamiae | reverse complement strand
AAGGCTGTCAATGGGCAGCAGTGGGGTAATGCCAGGGGCCGTGCCTGCGGATATGCTGCTGCTCATGGAACAAAAAGCTGTAACTAAATGAGCAGGCCGCGCGGGCAGCGTGCTACGGTCCGGGACCTCGCCGCGGAGACGGGCGTGTCCATTGCCACTGTCTCGCGAGTCCTCAATAACCAGGCTCACGTCGCTCCGGACACCCGCGACCTGGTCCAGCGGGCTGTGGAGCGGCTCGGCGCGCAGGCGCCTGGCCCGCGGACGGCCCCGGATCGCGTGGCGTCAGGCGCCGTCTACCTGCGCTGCCCCTATCCCGGTTCAACCACTCGGCCATGGCGCTGACGTGCGTTCACCTCCGGGGCGGGTGGTTCTCGAGCAACGCCTACTCAGTCGGTCAGGTGGGTGCTGCGTCTCGATCACCGTCACGGGAGTCCGCTGGTGTCAAGTCAGCGGCGCAGGACGAGGCGCATGCGGGTGCGGCCGGGTGGAGGGCTGCTTGGACGAGCGCAGCCTCTAGCCCGCGCAAGATGGCCTCCATGTCGGCGGGCGACAGGTGGTGCGTGTCCGCTAGCAGTTCGTAGTTCACGGTCCCGGGCACGTCGTTGAGGAAGAGGTAGCACTTCTCACCCTGCCCGTCCCACTGACCTCCCCAGGTCAGCACCGAGCGTGGCAGCGCGACCCGGATATCGTCGGGCGTCCTGGCCGGGCCCGCGGGCTCCTGCCGGCTGTGCATCCGGCGGTCATTGACGAAGCAGCTGAGGTCGACTTCCGCACCGCGCTCCCGGCAGATCCGGCGCACGAGCTCATCCCGGCCGGCCGGATCGTAGTAACCCAGCTTGTAGGCGCTGACGGCAGCTCGCCAGGTCCGCGCTATCACCTGGTCGAAGGGGACGTCCGCGACATCGATCACGCACGCGTTGTGGTGGCAGATCGGGCTGACCACGTCGGCGAGGTCCCGCCGGAACCGGTTGTTGACCACGACCTGGACGACAGCGGGATTAATCCGGGTGACCTGGGTCAGCGCGACCGCGAAGGCGGCCAGCAGTACCGTCGAGGTCTCTGCCCCGGTGCGTGCCGCGACGGCCTGGATGGCCAGTTGCGAGGCGGGCGAGTCGTAGTAGGCCTGCCAGAAACGCGTCTGCCGCGGGTCAGCCGAGCCGGCGAACCTGCGGGCCGGGATCACCCACAGCAGCCGCTCCCAGTACCGCAGCGCGGCGTCGCTCTGCCGACGGCCAGCCTGGCTGGCCTGCAGGCGAGCCAGTTCCAGCGGCTGCATTCCGGTGGGCGGCCCGTTTGCCCGGCCAGTGGCCGGGTCGCGGCTGGCCAGATCCTTCAGCATCGTAACCACACCCACGCCGTCGGACGCTAGATGGCTGATCACCGAGACCAGGTGGGTAGCGTCTCCGCGGGAGACGATCACGGCCCAGCGGATCGGCCACTCGCGGGCGTAGTCGAAGACATGCTGCTTGTAGCGACCGTGCAGTTCGGCCGCGGTCTGAGCC
>QHBU01000300.1:218-1927 GCA_003244045.1 Candidatus Aeolococcus gillhamiae | reverse complement strand
GCGTCATACTGGCTCGGGTCGGTTACCCAGGTTGACGGCGGTGGCCTCACTATTCGCGTTGGCAGGGCTCCGACGAACAACTGGTAGGCCCGGTCGGCCACCTCGAAGTCACGCCCGGCGTTGACGATTGCCTCGACCGCCGCGTTCGGCGCTCCCGCTGGCGCCGCGGGCACAGCGGTGACGGGGACCCCGCCGACCGTGCCGGGAAAGCCCGACGGAGACGCTGATGGCAGCGGCGCCGACAACGCCTGGTCGAACGCCGCGGTCATGGACGCGGCCGCCCGGCTCCTGACCAGGAGGCACGCCACGAGCAGGCCCGACGCCGCGTTGACACCCGCCGGCGGCTTCACGGCGATGATCTGCTGGTAGACGCGCCCTGCGCCGCTCGACGCTGCGTGCAGCTGGTCGCTGATCGACTTTCCGGACATCCCGATGGTGTGGTTGCGGATCTGGTTGATCTCGTTGCCCTGAGAAGTGGACTCCGCGACGAGGGGCAGCACCCGGTCCACCCAGGCCGACGTCGAGAGCTGCTGGACCGTGGCCGGCGACGTGGAGTTCAAAGCGGCGTCCACGAGCAGGATCACCAGCGTCAGCACCACCCCGAGCACGAGCCAGCGTCCTGCCCGGCTTCGGCGGGAGGAGCGGCCTGCCAACGCCATGGCTCGCCCACGTTAGTGGGCAGCCGGGCATCCACCAGCCGGCGCGACCGTCCGGCGTGACCGACGCCACGCGCCGGTACCCGCTACCGGGCGCCTAGAGGTCGCCGGTTAGCAACTTGGCCACGGCGTCGGCGTCGGCCAGGTTTTCCACCACGGCCTCGGCGCCCAGAGCCCCGAGCTCTGAGGCGGGGTACCTGCCGGTGCCTACGAGCAGACAGCGCGCGCCGCCGGCGCGGGCGCAGGCCAGATCGAGGGGCGTGTCGCCGATCACCCAGGCGTCCCCGGGCGTCAGGGGGGAGCCGGCCGAGCCGTAGCGCTCCCTCCCCCGGCCGAGGGCGACTTCGACGAGCCTGGTCCGGTCTGCGTCGTCGCTCCCGTATGCGCCCACGTCGAGGTCGAGCCAACGGTCGAGCCCGAAGGTGGCGAGCTTCAGCTTGGCGTTGGCGACCGTGTTGCCGGTCAACACAGAGTTGATGATCCTCTCGTCGCCGGCGAGGCGCTCGAGCAACTCCGGCACACCGGGATAGGTGTGACCGCGCACTTTCATCCTGTCCACGCCGGCCGCGAGCCCCCGCTCGGCCGCCTCGAGCAGCGCCGCGACCGTGGCCGCCTCGGCGGGGACACCGAGGGCTTCGAGGTACTCGCGCACGATCTGGGGGTCGGTCTTGCCGCTCATCACGATCCGGATCTCGCGAAGATCTCCGTACGCCGCGATTAGAGCGTCGTCGAAGACCTGCCCTCCCATCCCGCCGGCGTGCACGAGCGTGCCGTCTATGTCCCACAGAAGCAGACGACGGATCATCCCGGCCAACGCTAACGACCGGCGCGCGTCGCCCTGTAAACAGGCAAACTGGTTCGACCCCACACGCGGAGGACCTTCATTGTCGATCACCCCCGTCCGCATCATCAAAACCCCTGAATGGCAGGCCCTCGTCGCTCACCACGAAGCCCTGAGCGGGACGCATCTGAGATCCCTTTTCGCAGAGGACCCGGACCGCGGCAAGTCGCTCACCGTCGACGCCGCAGACCTGCACCTCGACTATTCCAAGA
>QHBU01000300.1:0-162 GCA_003244045.1 Candidatus Aeolococcus gillhamiae | reverse complement strand
CCTCGCCGACGTGGCCCGCGCCGCTGGGCTGCGGGAGCGCATCGAAGCGATGTGGGCCGGCGAGCCCATCAACGTGACCGAGGACCGCCCGGTGCTCCATGTCGCCCTGCGCGCGCCGAGGGGCACGTCGATCACGACCGAGGGCCACGACGTGGTCCGAGA
>QHBU01000299.1 GCA_003244045.1 Candidatus Aeolococcus gillhamiae | reverse complement strand
GACCGACGCGAAGGTTGCGCCGTGGATGCCGTCGCGGCCGGTGTCGGCGCCGACGAGCATGACCGCGTTGCCGGGGCCGGCGGCGACCTTCGCGTCGGTCGAGCTGAGCGAGACCAGCGCGGAGCGCCGCCCCGCCGTGCAGGTGGGCAACCCGTTCCTCGAGAAGTGCCTGATGGAAGCGTGCCTCGCGCTCGCCGGCGACCCGCGCGTCGTGGCCATGCAGGACCTCGGCGCCGCCGGGCTCACCAGCAGCACCGCCGAACTCGCTCACCGCGGCGGCTGCGGGATCGACATCGACGTCGACCACGTCTCGCGCCGTGAGTCCGGCATGAACGCGTACGAGGTGATGCTCAGCGAGTCCCAGGAGCGGATGCTGCTGGTGGTGCCGCCGGAGCACGTCGGCATGATCAAGGAGTGGTTCGACCGCTGGGACCTGCATTCCGACGTCATCGGGATGATCACCGACTCGCGGCACCTGGTGGTGCGCGACTCCAGCGCGGTTGTGTGCGACCTGCCGCTCGACATGCTTGTCGATGAGGTGCCGCTGCGGCACCCGGAGTCGCTCCGACCGTCCGGACTCAGCGCTCTGCTCCGCGAAGACCCGCTCGCGCAGTCAATGCCGTGGACGCCCGGTGAGGCGCTGCTGAAGCTGCTCGCCAGCCCCAACATCGGTAGTCGGCGCCCAGTGTTCCGTCGCTACGACCACCAGGTCGGCGACGACACCGTCATCCCGCCGGGAGGCGACGCCGCTCTGGTGCGTGTCCGCGGCACCACCGGTGCGATCGCGCTCTCCACCGACGGCAACGCGCGCTTCGCAGCGCTCGACCCGCGCGTCGGCGCGGCGATCGCGGTGTGCGAGGCGGCCCGCAACGTCGTCGCCACCGGGGCCACCCCGCTGGCGGTCACCAACTGCCTCAACTTCGGCAATCCCGAGAAACCGCAGGTGTTCTGGCAGTTGCAGGAGGCGATCGAGGGCATCGCCGAAGCCTGCCGCGCCCTCGACACCCCGGTGGTCAGCGGCAACGTGAGCCTGTACAACGACAGCAATGGCATCAGCATCGATCCGACTGCGGTCATCGGGGTGGTCGGGCACATCGAGGACGTCGAGAAGCGCACCACCGCCGGGTTCGCCGCCGATGGCGACAAGATCGCGCTGGTAGGCCCCCTCACCGCCGAGCTCGGCGGCAGCGAGTACCAGCGTCTCGCCCATGACACCAACAGCGGTCCGCGGCCCGAGCTGGACCTCGACCTGGAGCGCCGTGTCCAGAGCTTCGTCCTGGAGGCGATCGCGGCGGGGCTGCTTCGGAGCTGCCACGACCTGTCCGACGGCGGCCTGGCCACCGCTCTGGCCGAATGCTGCATCCTCGGGGGCTGGGGCGCGTCCATTGCGATCGAGGCCGTGACCGGAGCCGTACCGATCAATTCAGAGGTGGCCGGTATACTCTTCGGAGAGGGCCAGTCCCGATTCCTCATCAGCCACGCGAAGGAGGCGTCCATCTCCCTGCAAGAGCTGGCTGGACGGCACCAGGTTCCGCTGACGCGCCTGGGGGCGACCGGCGGAGACCACATCCAGGTGGATGGGGCATTCGAGGTCGCGCTGTCCGATGCGCGGGCCGCATACGAGAGCGCTCTTGCCTGACAACGTGTCGGCGCGCATGACACTGGAGGAGTTCCATGCGCGCCACGCGGATGATCCCTTCCAGGATCACCGCGCCCCCAGCCCGCTCAGCGACGAGCGGATGGAGGAGGAGTGCGGCCTGTTCGGGATCTACTATCCCGGGGAGGACGTCGCCAACCTGACGTACTTCGGGCTGTACGCGCTTCAGCACCGCGGGCAAGAGTCGGCGGGCATCGGGGTCAGCGACGGCCACACGATGAGCATGGTCAAGGAAATGGGGCTGGTGTCCCAGGTTTTTGACCAGGAATCGCTCGACAACCTGCACGGCCACATCGCCATCGGCCACACGCGCTACAGCACCACCGGCAGCACGCGGCTCCCCAACGCGCAGCCGATGCTGTTCAAGCACCCCACGGTCGGTCCGTTCCTGCTGGCCCACAACGGCAACCTCGTCAACGCGGCCGAACTGCGTGAGGAGCTGCGTGCGCAGGAGGTGCAGTTCGAGACGACGAGTGACACCGAGGTGCTCGGGCTGATGCTGTGCCGGACACCCGGTGCGACGTTCGATGAGGTGCTCGCTGCCGCTCTGCCTCGAGCTGAGGGGGCGTACTGCCTGATCTTCCTGACGCGCGACTCGATGGTCGCGGCGCGAGATCCGCTGGGGATCCGGCCATTGGTGCTGGGGCGCTTCGGTGACGTCGACGCGCCGGGTGGGACTGGCTATGTGATGGCGAGCGAGACGTGCGCGCTCGACGTGGTGGGTGCCTCGTTCGTGTTGGACGTCGAGCCCGGGGAGATCGTGTCGATTGACGCCTCAGGGATGCGCAGCACCAGGATCCGCCGCACCCAGACCAAGCGAGCGATGTGCTCCTTCGAGTTCATCTACTTCGCCAGGCCGGACAGCGTGATGATGGACCAGTCGCTGTATGAGTCCCGCGGCAACATGGGCCGCGAGCTGGCCCGCGAGGCGCCGGCCGACGCGGACATCGTCATCACGGTGCCGGACAGCGCAACGCCGGCGGCCATTGGGTTCGCCAACGAGTCGGGACTGCCCTTCGTCGAGGGGATGATCAAGTCCCGCTACATCACTCGCACGTTTATCCAACCGTCGCAGAAGCTGCGCGAGTCTGGCATCCGGCTGAAGTTCAACCCGATGAAGCACGTGCTCGACGGAAAGCGCGTTGTGCTCGTCGACGACTCGATCGTTCGCGGTAATACGTCGCGACGGATCGTCGAGGAGTTGCGCCGGGCCGGGGCCAAGGAGGTGCACATGCGCATCGCCTCCCCGCCGATCATGTGGCCCTGCTTCATGGGCATTGACATCGCGTCGCGGAATGAGCTCATCGCTGCGCACAACAGCGTGGAGGAGGTCGGTCGGCTGCTCGAGACGGATAGTCTCCACTACCTGAGCATCGACGGGCTGCGGCGCGCGATGGGTCAGCCGAGCGGTGAAGGCTTCTGCTTCGCGTGCTTCAACGGTAGCTATCCCGTGGCAGTCCCGCAAGGCCTAGAGGGTGACAAGCTAGCGCTCGAGGTACCTGTCCGAGCTGGCTGACCTCAGGCGGTCCCAGAAGCCGGCTCACCAGGTTTCGTAGCGCGGCGGCGCTCGCACCGGAAGCCTTGTGGAAGTCCTGTGGTCTGCTCCGCAGTGTTTGGCCGAAAGCAGCGTCGTTCTTGCGCGCTCGGCCTCGCGGTCGACCTTGTTCAGCTTTGAGGAGGACTGGACCAGGAGGCCAACGCGAACTCGCGACATCCAGCTTGGAAGGATAGTGCTCTACCGGCGCCCCAACGAAGCGGAAGGCTGCGAAGCGGACACAGGCTGGACTTGCGCCAGCTCTACGAGTATCAGGCGATGGGCTCGCCAGCTGCGCCCAGGACCCGGTCGATTGCCGGCTTCGCAACCCGAAGATAGGCCGCGGTCGGCTGGTTGTGGGATGCCGACGCGAGGCTGCTGGCGGCTCCGATGGCCTCCGACAGAGCCGCGCGCAGACGCAGGTCGCGGTCGTGGTCGTCCTCACTGACGTCGACAGCAATCATCAAGTTGCGCAGCTCGAGCAGGTCGTCGTGGAGAGTCTGCCGGTCGGTGCCGGCGGGTTCCTCCGACGGCTCCTCGGTGCGCGGAACATTCGCCTCAGTCTCGGCAGCCCGCATCATTCTCGCGAGCTCTGTGATCAGTGCCGACGCGCGCTCGCCGTACACACGACGCACCCAACCGGCCGCTTCCGCGGGCCTGGCAGCCTGCTTGGCAGCTGCCCTGGTCGTGGTCGCGTCTTGCTGCTGTCGGCCGAATCGAAGTGGCATGCACCCCACCCTACTACTCAGCAGGATGGGATGCGAAGGCCCCGACGACGTCAGGCCTCGACGGCCTCCGTCAGGGCGGCGGCGGGGCCAATCTCCCGCACCCACTCCGGCTCCGCGGCCGCCGCCGCGGCGGCGCGGGCGGTCGCGCGCCGCCCGCGTATGGCCACAGCGAGTACTAGCACCGTAGCGCCCACGAACATCGCAGAGGCGATGAACGCGTGGTCAGCGCCCACAACGAATGCAGCCCGGGCGGCCGCCACCGACTGGCCGGGGATCACGCGCCCGGCAGACCCGAACACCGACACAAGCACCGCGAGCCCCAGCGCGCCGCCCATCTGCTGCATTACGTTGACCAGTCCGGACGCCGCCCCGGCATCCTCCTGGCGCACGCCGGTCAACGAAGCCCCGGTCAGCGGCACGAACGCGAGCCCGTTGCCCGCGCCGAACAGCAGCACCGGGATCAACACCCACAGGTAGGTACTCGTCGCCGACAGCTGCGTCATCAGCGCCATGGCGAGGGTCGACACGCTAAAGCCCACCACCATCACCGCCTTGCCGCCAAAGCGGGCGACCAACCGCCGCGCGCTGAGCTGCGACATCCCGAAGAGCACCACGCTGAACGGCAGGAACGCCAGGCCCGCCCGCAGTGGTCCGTACCCGAGAACATCCTGGAGGAACTGGGTGAGGAAGAAGAACATGCCGAACATGCCGGCCACGAGGAAGAGTCGCGCTAGGTAGGAGGCATTGCGACTGCGGTCGGCGAAAAGGCGCAGCGGGGTGATCGGCTCTGACGCGCGCCGCTCGAGCACCACGAACAGCCCAACGAGCACGAGACCCACACCGAAGGCAACGATGGTCATCAGGTCACTCCAGCCATTGCTGGCCGCCCGCACGAATCCGTATGCGAGAGAGGTGACACCCACGGTCGAGGTCAGCGCGCCAAGGATGTCGAAGTGCCCGTTGCGGCTGGGGGTCTCGGTCAGTGAACGACGCGCCAGTACGAGCACGACCAGGCCGATCGGAACATTGACGAACAGCACCCAGCGCCACGACGCAACCTGGGTGAGCAAGCCGCCGAGGATCAGGCCGACGGCACCGCCGCCCACGGACACTGCGGCGTAGTAGCCGAGTGCACGGAGCCGCTCGCGTCCCTCGGGGAACATGATCATCAGGAAGGCCAGGGCCGACGGAGCGGCAAGTGCCCCACCCACGCCCTGCAGCGCGCGCGCCGCCAGCAGCAGGCCGCCGTTCGGCGCCAGCCCGCCGAGAAAGGACGCGAATGTGAAGAGGCCGATACCCGCCATGAACACGCGCTTGCGGCCGAGGAGGTCGCCCGCGCGAGCGCCCAACAGAAGGAAGCCCCCGAAGGCCAGCGTGTACGCGGAGATCACCCACGACAGGCTCGCCGGCGAGAAGTTCAGCGCGCTGGCGATGTCAGGGAGGGCGATGTTCACGATGGTGGCGTCGAGCACCACCATCAGCTGGACGGTGAGGATGATCCCGAGCACGAGGCCCGGGTGGATGGCCCGGCGCACTGGCCGGACGACGGTTTCGGTGGGTGGCATGTGACACCTCCAGGTGGTACGATGGCGAAACGGAAGCTTCCTCCGGTAGTATACGGAGGCTCCCTCCCTTTTGCAACCCAGGTATATGGTGACCCGTCGTGGAAGCTGAAATCGCAGCCGCCGAGAGCGGGGCAGAGGCCACGGCCGCTCCGCTTTCCACAGACCGCCCGCTCCGCGCCGACGCGGTCCGCAACCGCGATGCCCTCCTCGGTGCGGCGGCCGCCGCCTTCGCCGCCAGGGGCGCGGACGTGCCTCTCGAGGACATCGCGCAGGACGCCGGCGTCGGCATCGGCACCCTCTATCGGCACTTCCCCACGCGCGACGCACTCGTCGAGGGCGTGTACCGCCACGAGGTCGACGTCCTCTGCGCGGAGGCCGACCGCCTCCTCGAGACCCTTCCGCCCGACAAGGCGCTGGAGGAGTGGATGCAGCTGTTCGTCCGCCACGTCGCCACCAAGCGGGGCATGCTGTCGGTGCTCAAGCCGATGCTGCACAGCAACGCCGACTTTTTCGCGCAGACGAAGGGGCGCGCCACGGCCGCGGCGGACAAGCTCCTCGCGGCGGGCGTCGCTGCCGGAACTGTTCGCCGCGACATCCAGGGATCCGACCTGCTCCGCGCCGTCGGGGGCATCTGTATGTCGACCGACCAAGAGGCGGCGCAGGCCTCCGAGCGTCTGGTGGGTTTGCTGTTCGATGGACTCAAGCACGGAGCTAGCGCATCCTCCTCCTAGCCGACACGCGCCTGTCGCCCGGCGGCCCCACCGTGGACGCGGGAACGAGGAACGGACCTAGCCGCGCTACTGCGACGCAGAGATGGTGTGCGGTTGAGTCGAGGTCAGGTAATCTCCGGCCGGCAGGTGCCGATCCGAGCCAATCCAAGTCCGATGACGGCAGCCAGCACCAGCGGTGTCAACGACGCCAAGGTAAGACGCACCATTACCAAGGGACGACAAGGCCATGCCGATCAGTCCATCACAGCCGAGGCCCTTCGACCTCCACACCAAGCTTCAATGGCGTCGGCCCTCCTGAAGCGCGGTGGGACAGCGCAGTATCAGTACGCGACGGATCCCGGGGTGGTGATCGGAAACAGGGCGCATCAACTCGACATGCGCCGTCAGTTCCAACGGCGGCTCATCGAGAATGCCGCGCTCGCGCATTCCGAGCTTTGCGGCGGGGCGGAGATCATCAACGCCGGTGGCACTGTCCTGTCCACCGAGTAGTGACCGCCAGCTATGCCCGATCCCACCCTCTTTGGTCTCGTCGCCCGCCAGCTCGCTGACCATCCGCCGAAGGAGGCCGACGCTGCGGAACTCGTTTTCGCCGCCTTCGAGGGGTCCGACACCCTTACCGCCGTCTTGTCCGGTGCGACGGCCAGCGCCGCCACGAAGCCGAGGACGACCGCGCCGACGCTTGCCGGCACGTTCCTCACCTCCATCGAGGTGGAAGGCTTCCGCGGAATCGGCCCGCCGGTCACCCTGAAGCTGCCACCTGGCCCCGGGCTCACGTTGGTCGTGGGCCGCAACGGCTCCGGCAAGTCGTCCCTCGCGGAAGCGCTCGAGATGCTGCTCACGGGCGCCAACCAGCGCTGGGTTGGCCGCCCCCGCGTCTGGGTCGAGGGCTGGCGCAACCTCCATCAGCAGCCCCCCAAGATCACGGCGAGTTTCGGCGTCGAGGGTCGCCCGTCAACTCTGAAGGTCACGCGCACCTGGCCGGACGCCGCAGATGTCTCAGGGTCCGTGCTCACCATCGACGGGAAGAAGACGACCCTCGCAGAGAAGGGTTGGGACGAGGCCCTGCGCCGCTACCCGCCGCTGCTCTCGCACAACGAGCTTGGCCGCATCCTCGAGGGTAAGCCGACCGATCTGTACGACGCCCTCGCGTCCATTCTCGGCCTCGCCGACATCGCCGCCGCCGAGGGACTCCTCCGCAACGCACGCCTCGCTGCCGAGAGGCAGGTGAAGGACCAGCAGGCTGCCGCCACCCGGCTCACCGCGGCGCTGCAAACGGTCGACGACGAACGCGCCCACGCGGTCCGGATCGCGCTGAGCGGCAAGACATGGGACCTCGCCGCCGTCGAAAAGGTCGTGGCCGGCGGCCTCGCGGCGGTCGAGGAGCACACCGCGCTGCGCACCCTGCGCGAGCTGAGCACACTGCCCGTCATCGACCGCGCCCAGGTGCGCGAGGTCACCGCTCGGCTCCGCGAGGTCAACGACGAGCTCGGTCGCATCGGTGGCAGTGACGCCGCGGCAGCGCGCGACACGGCCGTCCTACTCGAGCAGGCACTCAAGGTGCACGCGCCGCACGAGGGCCTCGACTGCCCAGTCTGCGGCACCGCCGGCGTCCTCACCTACGAGTGGCGCGTGCAAGCCAATCAGCGCATCACCGAGCTCCGTGCGCAGGCGAGTTCCGTGGACGAGGTGCACCGTCGCGCCGCGGAGATCGCAGCGCAGGCACGGCGCCTCATCGGCTCCCCTCCGCCGGTGTTCGGCGACGCGCCATTGGTCGGCGTGGACGTCGCAGCCGCCGACGCGCAGTGGCGCCGCTGGACCTCACCGCCTGTCGGCGACGACCCGCTCGCGTTCGCCACCCACCTCGACACCGTCGCGCCCGACCTCATCGCCGCCACCGCCGCGGTGCGCAGTGCCGCCAACGCCGAGCTCGAGCGCCGCGAGGACCGCTGGCGGCCGATGCAGCAACAGCTCAGCGCGTGGCTCCCCGACGCACGCGCGGCCGAGACACAACGCGCGCAGCTGCCGCGCCTCAAGGCGGCGGAGGCGTGGCTGAAGGACGCGCACGAGTCGCTCCGCAACCAGCGCTTCCAGCCCATCGCCGGCGAGGTGCAGCGCAACTGGGAGGAGCTGCGCCAGAGCAGCAGCGTGCAGCTCGGCGACCTTCGCCTCGAGGGCACCGGCAGCTCCAACCTGCGTCGCCTCACGCTCGACGTCAGCATCGATGGGGAGAACGGCAGCGCCCTCGGCGTGATGAGCCAGGGTGAGCTCAACTGCCTCGCGCTCAGCCTGTTCCTACCGCGCGCGTCGATGCCGGAGTCGCCGTTCCGGTTCCTCGTCATCGACGACCCCGTCCAGGCTATGGACCCGGTGAAGGTCGAGGGCCTGGCGCGCGTCCTGAACCGCGTCGCACGCGAGCGGCAGGTGCTCGTCTTCACCCACGACGATCGCCTCCCCGACGCCGTGCGTCGCCTCGAGATGTCCGCGACCATCATCGAGGTCTTCCGGCGGGAGGGATCGGTGGTGGAGCTGGTGCCGGTGCTCGACCCCGTAACGCGCTACATCGACGACGCCATGGCCGTCGCTCAGAGCAAGCATCTGCCAGACGAGGCGCGTCGCGTTGTCCCTGGTTTCTGTCGCAACGCGCTGGAGGCGGCGTGCGCCGAGGCGGTGACCCGGCGCATGTTCCGCGACGGCAGCACCCAGTCGGAGATCGAGACGGTGCTGAAGGAGCCGACCAAGCTGACCACCTGGCTGGCCCTGGCACTGTTCAATGACTCGACGCGTGCCGGCGACGTCATGCAGTGGCTCAGCGAGCGTATGCCCGACGCTGTGACCGTCGTGCGACTCGCCAACCGCGGTTCGCACGACAAGATCTCCGGCGACATGGTGTCGCTCGTCCGCGCGGCGGAGAAGCTCGGTAAGCGCATTCGCGAGACCCACGGTGCCAGTAGCAACTGACGACGCGCACGACCTCGTGTCGGCGGCGCGCGACCTGGTGCGCATCGAGAGCCCGGCAACCGTCGGCCTGTGGGCGCGCGGTGCGGCACTGCTGACGCGCCAGGCGCTCGAGGCCGCGCTCGACCAGCTGTGGGAGCTGCGTGCGCCGGGCATGCGCGATACCACCTGCCGCTGCCAGCTGCTGTGCCTCGGCGACTTCCTCCACGACCGCGAGCTCGCCGGCCGCGTCAGCGTCGTCTGGGACGGCCTGAGCCGCGCCTGCCACGTCCGCGTGTACGAGCTCGCCCCCACGGTGGACGAGCTGCAGCTGTGGATGGACTGCGCGTGGGAACTTGCCGACGCGGTCGAGCGCGAATGCGCGCGGAGGTGACGTTAGGCCGTCGTCAGCCCTCGGGGAACACCACCTCGCCGTCGTGCCACTCGGGGTCGGCGTCCATGAGCTCTCGCAACTGCCGGAACCGCTGGTCCTGCTGTGGCGTGTTGCTGTTCGACGTGTAGGCCTCCTTGCTGTCCCACGTGCTGGTGACCCAGTACTCGCGTGGATTCGCGTCCGCGCGGTAGACAACGACGCTGCGAGATCCGGGAGGCGACTCGGTCATCAGCTCCCTGGAGAGCTGCTCGAGCTCCTTCTCCTTGCCTTCCTTGACAGTCCAGCGCGCCACTGTTCCGTACATCTGCGGTCCTCCGTTCCGTGGTGGGCGGCCAGTATGTCCCTCGGCTGGAACCGTCGTCCACCATCCGTAGCTGCCACGACTGTTCAGCGGACTGAGCCGCCAGCCGCGCGACGCTATCGTGGCCGCGCCTTGGCGTCGTGGCGACCCGCGCGTTGCATGCACTTGTCATCGGTCATGGACCATGGTCGTGCGAACGGTCGCGGCCGCCTACCTCGACCCCCGCTCGACGACGCGCAGCCCACGCGGGCGGCAGCTCACGCCCGCCCCTACCGCGCCTCCGCGGCAACGCGCACACCGAGCGCGATGAGCACCGCGCCGGTGGTCGCCTCGAGCGCGCGCCGCACCCGCGGCCTCAGCAACACCGCGCCCGCCCAGGCGACCGCCACGGAATACAGTGATAGCCAGGCAAAAGTCAGCAGCGAGAACCCGATACCGAACCCGGCCAGTGCAGGAAAGGAGTCGCGGGAAGTTCCCACGACCTGCGGCAGAACGGCGGTGAAGTACACCGCCATCTTGGGGTTGGCGAGGTTGCTGATCACACCGTGACGGAACGCCGCGCGGGCGCTCAACGGTGTCGTCGCCCGCGGGACGGCGGTGCCACGCGCAGTGCCGCGCGGCCGTAGCGCCGCCCACAGGATGGTGGCGCCGAGGAACAGAAGGTACGCGGCGCCGGCGAACTTGACCGCGAGGAAGACCGGACGTGAGGCCGCGAGCAGCGCGGCAACGCCCGCGGCCGTCGCCATAGCCCACGTGGCCTGCCCCGCCGAGACCCCGAGGGCGGTGAAGAAGCCCCCGCGACGCCCACCGAGCAGCACGTTGCGGATGGTCAGGGCGGTGTCAGGCCCCGGGGTCATGATCACCAGCGCCGACACGGCCAGGAATGGCAGCACCGTCGATGCGCTCACAGACGCATCCTCTACCTCTTGGCGTCCGGCTGCACCAGGGACGAGGGGCGAAGCTCTCGCCCGTCGCCAGGGCGGCCTCAATCCCCTCCCTGAGAAGCATAGCGGCAATTTGGCACAAACCGGCCAATATATGGCATTCATGCCGCTCGCGGTGCTCCCGCCCAGCGCTCAACGCCTTTGGTTGAAGGAGGTGATGCCCAATGCCGCAGCAAACCCCATTGCAACGGAGGCCCCGGTGAGCGCTTACCGGGGCCTCGCAACTGACCCGCTACTGGATCTCTGACGTGGCCGAGGCCTGCCCCTCTGGACAAGTCGCCGGCGGCCGCGTCCTAATGACGCCATGGCTGTCGACGTGCTGACCGAGACCGTGATCAACCGGCCCAGGTCGCAGGTGGCCGCGTATGTCGCTGACTCGACGCACGCACCTGAGTGGTACGTGAACATTCTCTCCGTCGACCCCAATTGTGGTGGCGACCTGGTGGTGCGTCCGCGGCGCCAGTGACCACGCCCACCGCGCTCCTGCAGGTCGCACTCAACGGCCAGCGGCGGCGGCCGAGCGGTTCTGCTACCATTTATCACTAAATGAGCCAGACACGTTCGCCACGCCGGGTCGGCACCGGCACTCCGGTCCCCTCCACCCTGACTCTCCTCGAGGCCAGCGAGCGCCTGCGCGTCCACTACATGACCGCCTACCGCTACGTGCGCACCGGCCGCCTCGCCGCCAGCAAGCGTGACGGCGAGTGGGTGGTGCATCGCGCCGACGTCGACCGTCTCGTCTCGCGCGGCGCCTCGACCGCACCTGGGCGCGGCCACACCGCGCACCCCCGGCGCGTCCCCGAGCTTGTGGACCGCCTTGTCGCAGGTGACGAGCCCGGCGCGTGGTCGGTCGTGCAGTCGGTTCTCGGCGGCGGCGCGACTCCGGCCGAGCTCTACATGCAGGTGCTGGTGCCCGCCCTGCGGCTCATCGGCCAGCGCTGGGAGGGCGGTGGGATC
Organism: Candidatus Aeolococcus gillhamiae; assembly: GCA_003244045.1. Lineage (GTDB taxonomy): Bacteria > Chloroflexota > Dormibacteria > Aeolococcales > Aeolococcaceae > Aeolococcus > Aeolococcus gillhamiae. The sequence goes on along the minus strand of QHBU01000299.1, from coordinate 14,108 downwards.
AGCGTTGCCGACGAACACTGCGCCACAACAGTGATGTTCCGGCTGGTCGGCCGCGCTGGGCCGCTCTTCCGCCGGCCGGGGCGCAGCCGTGGCATCGTGGTCCTCGGGGCCCCGGCCGGTGAGTTGCACGCGATGCCGACGGCGCTCGCAGCTGACCTGTTGCGTGGCAGCGGCTTCGTGGTCATCGACCTCGGCGCCAACGTGCCCACCGAATCGTTCGTCGACTGCGTGCAACGGCTGCCCCGGGTCGTCGCCGTGGGCATCGCGGTGACGACATCCGAGCGCGGCGCAGAGGCCGGTCGGCTCGTCGCCGCGCTACGCACTGCCGGCCTCGCGATGCCGATCATGGTCGGCGGCTCGGGCATCGACGAGCACACCGCGCGGTCGCTCGGCGCGGACGGCTGGGCGGGCGGCGCGCCACAGTTGCTCGACCTTCTCGAGCGGCGCCCGGCGAGGGCAGCGTCGTGAGGCGCGTGGTGGTCACCGGTGCCACCGGCACCATCGGTCGCGCCGTGGTCGCCGCTCTGCACACCCGCGGCGACCACGTCGTCGCCCTCTCCCGCGACGCCGAGCGCGCCCGCGCCGTCCTCGGCAACGTCGAGGTGCACGCGTGGCGCTCGCCCACCCGCCAGTCGCCCCCCTCCGCAGCCCTGGACGGCGCCCACGCGATCATCCACCTGCTCGGGGAGCCGATCGGGCAGCGCTGGACCGCAGCAGTGAAGCGAGAGCTTCGTGATTCGCGCCTTCGCTCGACGCGCTTGCTCACCCGGGCCATCCACGCGCGCGCAACGGGGTCACCGCCCCTGACGTTCGTGTCGCAGTCCGCCACCGGCTTCTACGGCCTCCATGGCGACGCGTGGCTCACCGAACAGTCGCCACCCGGTACGGACTTCCTCGCCCGCCTGGTCGTGGACTGGGAGCACGAGTCGCTCGCCGCGGCCGCCGCACCGAACGTGCGCGTCGTGGTGAGCCGCACCGGTGTCGTTCTCTCGTCCCACGGCGGCGCACTCGAGAAGATGGCGCCACCGTTCAAGTTCGGCGTCGGCGGCCCGATCGCGGGCGGCAGGCAGTACGTCCCGTGGGTGCACATCGACGATGTCGTCGGTGCCCTCCTGCATTGCCTCGATACCCGTGCGGCGGCCGGTCCGATCAACGTCGTCAGCCCCAACCCGGCGACCAACGCCGAGCTGAGCAGAGCGCTCGGACACGCACTGCACCGTCCGGCGCTGCTGCCGGTTCCTGGCTTCGCGGTCCGGGCGCTGTACGGCGAGATGTCGATGACGGTCATCGGTGGCCAGCGAGTCTCGGCGGCCAAGCTCGAGGGCCTCGGCTACGTCTTCGTGCACCCGCACCTTGACACTGCATTGCGCGACGTGCTGAGCGCTGCGGCATGACCGTGCACGTGCTCGAGCGCACCCAGGTCATCCGCCGGCCGGTGGACGAGGTGTTCGCCTTCTTCGCGCGCGCCGGCAACCTGGAGAAGATCACGCCTCCGTGGCTGCGTTTCGAGATGGTCAGCCCTGAGCCCGCGGAGATGCGCGTGGGCAACCGCCTCGAGTATCTCCTTCACATTCACGGAGTGCCGCTGCGATGGATCTCGCGCATCGACGCCTGGGAGCCCGGCCATCGCTTCGTCGACCGGCAGCTGCGCGGCCCCTACGCACTGTGGGAACACACGCACGAGGTCGAGCCGCATCCCGAGGGAGCGCTCTCGCGCGACTGCGTCCGCTACGCGCTGCCGCTCGGCGCTCTCGGCGAGCTCGTACATCGCCTGCTCGTGCGCCGCGACCTCGACCGCATCTTCGAGTACCGCCGTCAGGCGGTCATCCGGCTGCTCGGTTGAAGCTCTCCGCCGGGGGCGCTACCTCGCAGAGGCGCAGTACCGGTCGATAGCTGGTCGTCCACGTCGATGGCGAGTGCGGTGATGCCCCCGGAGCTGATTGGGACGATGTCCATCGGGCAGCTCGAAAGAATCACGTAGCAGTCAAGGAGCGCACGGAAAATGAGGTGATCGCCAGCCCCGCTCGAAGCTGGACGACTGCTCATCTCGCCGTCTGAGTCCACCCGCACGTCCATGAAGACGTTGAGCGGCTGTGGAACGACCACGCCGGGCAAACCGAGCGCGGCTATGGACTCACCGAGGTTCTGCGCGCACGATCGGTGGGGCGCGTCGACGCCCAGCGAGCGATAGCGAGCCGCGTCGCACGCCGCGTACAGGGTGTCGTGGTAGCCGGGTGAGTTGTCCTCCACCAGTTCGAGGATGGGTCGGCGGAGGTTGGTGAGGACGTTCTGGCCTGGCCGAGGAAACAGTCGCCCGGTGGACGGTCGCGTGTGTGAAGCGCTCGCGTACTCGCCAGGGTCGTCGGCGGTGAACGCGAAGAGGTCACCCACCTGGCCCCCATCGACGTCCACCACCTTGAACGGAGTACCTGCCCGCACACGAAGGCCGCGTCCCTCACCAGGCGGCACCAGCAGGCGGCTCACGAACCGGCCGCAGCCGAACTGCTGCGCGTCCAGTGAGTCTCGTCGCTGCGGTCAGCGCGTGTCATGACCACCAGTATGGAACACGCGCTCTGCCGCCCTTGAGCACCGGACGCCAGGCGGGGGCTCCGAAAACACGGGCTCGTTTCCTTGCCCTCGGGTTCTGTCATCATCCCGCCGTCGGACACCGCCGCCTGGCTTCGGGCGGTGGATCCGCAAGGGGAGAGCGTGGCGGAGGATCACGACATTGTCGGGCCCGTCGACGGCCGGGTCGTCCCGCGCTACGCCGGGCTGAGCACGTTCGCGCGGCTGCCGCGCATCGAGGACGTCACGCGCGCCGACGTCGCTGTCCTCGGAGTTCCCTTCGACTCCAGCGTCAGCTATCGCCCGGGCGCCCGATTCGGCCCGGCGCACATCCGCCAGTCGTCCCGGCTCCTGCGCCCGTACAACCCGGCGCTCGACATTGCGCCCTTCGAGGGGCAGCAGGTCGCCGACGTCGGCGACGTCGCTTGCAACCCCTTCAGTATTGCCGAGGCCATCGGCCAGATCCAGTCGGCCGCGACGCCCCTGCTCGAGACCGGCGCTCGCCTGCTCACGCTCGGTGGCGACCACACCATTGCTCTGCCGCTGCTGCGCGCCGTGCACGCTCGACACGGCGCGGTGGCTGTTCTCCACTTCGACGCCCATCTCGACACGTGGGACACGTACTTCGGTGAGCCGTACACGCATGGGACGCCATTCCGCCGCGCGTCGGAGGAGGGCCTGATCGATCGTTCACACAGCATGCACATCGGCATCCGCGGCCCGCTGTACGACCGGGTGGACCTGGCCGACACCGCAGAGCTGGGCTTCCAGACGCTGCATTGCACCGAGATCGAGGAGCTCGGCGTTGCCGGCGTCGTCGCCCGGATGCGCGCGCGCCTCGGCTCCGCGCCCGTCTACGTGTCGATCGACATCGACGTGCTCGATCCCGCCCACGCGCCGGCCACAGGCACACCGGAGGCGGGAGGGATGACCAGCCGCGAGCTCCTCGGCGTCGTTCGCGGGCTGGCCGGGCTGCATGTCGTCTCCGCCGACATCGTGGAGGTCAGCCCGGCATACGACCACGCGGAGATCACCGGGATCGCCGCCGCTCACGTTGCGTACGAGCTGCTGTCAGTCATGGCACCACCAGTCAAGGAGGACACCAATGGCAACCGCCACTGACCCAGGCACCGGCCGGCGGCCCAGCGGCCTGGAGGTCCGGTCCATCGACTACGTGCCGCTGCGCGAGCGGCACGGCAAGCTCTGGCACCTCGGACCGCTGTGGTTCATGAGCAACGCTCAGATCGCGACGCTCGCCGTCGGCCTGGTGAGCATCACCACCGGTGGCAACGTCATCTGGTCCTTGCTGGCGATCATCGCCGGCACCCTGTTCGGCACGTTCTTCATGGCCTTCCATTCGGCACAGGGACCGCAGCTGGGACTGCCGCAGATGATCCAGTCGCGTCCTCAGTTCGGGTACATCGGCGCGCTGCTGGTCTGGCTCTTCGCCTATCTCCAGTACGCCGGCTTCAACGTGTTCAACACCATCCTCGCCGGCCAGGGGATGAATGTCACCGTCGGCGGCGACGTCAAGCTCTGGATCATCATCGCCACGGTCATCGCGTTCACGGTGGCCCTGGTCGGATACGACCTCATCCACAGCGTTGAGCGGCTGCTCACCTACGCATTCGTCGTGTTCTTCGGGATCTTCACCATCGTGGTGATCACCAAGGTCGGGCTTCCCGGCAACGCCTGGGACCTCGGTCAGTTCCACGTAACCCCCTTCCTCGCGCAGTTCGGGGTCGTTGCCGGGTACCAGATCAGCTGGGCGATCTACGTGTCGGACTACTCGCGGTATCTCCCACCAGGCGTCACTGTCAGCCGCACGTTCTACTGGACCTACGGAGGCTCCGCGTTGGGGGCCATCTGGCTGATGGCGCTGGGGACACTGCTTGCTGCGTCGCTCGCGACGGGCGCCACCTTCGACACCATCGGCGCCATCCACGATGCCGGCAACAAGCTGTTCAGCGGCTTCGGTGGCGTCATCCTCGTCTTCTCAGCACTCGGGTTGATCTCGGTGACGGCGTTGAACATGTACGGAGGGTCACTGACCCTCATCAGCGCCATCGACTCCGTCAAACGGATCCGTCCGACGTTGTTGGTGCGCATCATCACCATCGGGATCACTGCCGGGCTGGGCCTGGTCGGAGCACTCGTCAGCTCGGCCGACTTCCTCACCAACTTCACCAACTTCTTGCTGCTGGTCCTCTACTTCTTCATCCCCTGGACCGCCGTCAACCTGGTGGACTACTACATCGTGCGCCGCGGCCACTACGCCATCACCGAGATCTTCAAGCCGAATGGGATCTACGGTCGCTGGGGATGGCGCGGCATCATCGCGTACCTGGTTGGGTTCGCAGCGATGATCCCGTTCTTCAACACCGGGACGCTGTACGAGGGCTTCGTCGCCAAGGACCTCAGCGGGGCGGACATCTCGATCTTCATCGGGCTGCCAATAGCGGGCATCCTGTATTTCCTGCTGAGCCGCTCGATCGACACCGCCAACGAACGCGCCGTGGCTGCCCGCGCGGACGTCAACCTCGAGCAGCTCGCCGTGGCCCACGCACGGGACTAGGACCGGTGCCTCCGGACGGATTGGCCGCCGACGCCTTGTCGTCGGCGGCCGCTGTCCGCGCCAGGCAGATCTCCGCCGTCGAGCTGGTCACGGCGTCGCTCGAGGCGATCGAGCGCGGCAACCCGGCGATCAACGCGTTCACCGTCGTCCTTGCCGAGGACGCGCTGGCTCGCGCACGCGAGGCGGACGAGGAGGTGAGTCGCGGTGAGCAGGCGCCGCTCCTCGGCGTTCCCATCACCATCAAGGACCACATCTGGATGCGCGGGGCTGTCGCCACCAACGGATCGCTCGCCTATCGAGACTTCGTGCCCGACGCCGACTGCGAGGCAGTGGCCAGATTACGCGCTGCGGGCGCCGTCATCGTCGGCAAGACCAACAACCCCGAGTTCTGCTACCGCGGCACCACCGACAACCGCGTGTTCGGCCTCACGCGCAACCCGTGGAACCTCGACCGCACCCCGGGCGGCTCGAGTGGAGGAGCCGGGGCATCGGTCGCCGCGGGAATGGCGCCGATCGCGCTCGGCACCGATGGCGGCGGCTCGGTCCGGATCCCCGCGTCATTCTGCGGCATCGTCGGCCACAAGCCTAGCTTCGGGCTGGTGCCGAAGGAGCCGGGCTTCAAGGGCTGGAAGACCCTGTCGGTTGACGGGCCGATCACGCGATCGGTTCGCGATGCGGCTCTGGCTCTGTCGGTCATGGCGGGCCCTTCGACGGTCGACGACATGACGTACCCGGTTGCCGCACAGGACTACGTGGCGGCGGCAACCGAGGAGCGTGGAGTCGAAGCACTGCGCGTCGCCGTCTCGGTCGACATGGGGTTCGCAGCCGTCGACCCCGACGTGCGCCGTGCGTTTGCCCGTGCGCTTGACACGCTGTCGAACCTGGGGTGTCGGCTCACCGAGGCGCATCCACCAACCGGCAACCCCATGGCGATGTGGAACCTCTTCGCCTGCTGCGAGGGCTATGCGTCCGAAGGGCCTCTGCTCCAGGACTGGGAGCCACAGATGAGCGCGGGCAGCGCGGACCTCATCCGCGCCGGTCGGGATCTCGCCGGTTGGGAGTACGTCAATGCACTGCACGCTCGCAGTGCGTACACGCGCGCGTGGGCGGAGTTCTTCACTGAATACGACGTGCTGGTATCGCCGTGCATGCAGCTGACCGCCTTCGGTGTCGACATCCTGTCACCACCATCGATCGACGGCGTGGCGGTCGATCCCTTCTTCGACGACTGGTGCAGCCTCGTTCTCCCCGCCAATCTCACCGGGCAGCCCGCACTGTCGCTGCCGATGGGCTTCGGCGACGACGGGCTGCCGGTGGGCATGCAGGTCATGGGCCGCCGCTTCGACGATGCGACCGTCTTCGAGTTGGCTGCGGCATACGAGCGGACGACACCCTGGCATGAGCAGATGCCGCCCGCGGCGGAGCAGGACTGAGACGCGCGCCAGCTCTTCTCTCTTGGTTCGGCGCTAGCACGCGCCGGACGCTGTCGCCTTGCCGAAACTGCGTCGATAGGCCTGCGGCGACGTCCCGCGGTGCCGCGCGAAGTGCTGTCGCAGCGTCGCTGCGGTGCCAAGCCGGTCTGCTCGCTCACCTGCTCCACGTCGAGCTCGGTCTCCTCGAGCAGTCGCTGGGCGGCTCTCGCCGGATCAGCCCGGCCCGGCCACGTCAGTGATGAACGCGGTCAGTCCGTCGAAATACCGCACTTGGTCGTCGTACATGGCCATGTGACTCCCGTCCGGGCACAGCAGGAACCTCCCGTCCGGGAGGCGCTCGGCCATCCTCTCCATGTAGCGAGGGTCCATGGTGTCGTGGGTCGCGCCGATCACCAGCGTCGGCACTGTGATCCGGTCCAGGTCATCGAACCGGTCCCAGTCGACGAGCTTCCCACTGGCGCCGAGTTCGCTCGGCCCCTGCATCGGCACGTAAATCGACTGGTTGGTGTGCGCGAACGCGCGGTTCACCGGGTCAGGCCACTCGTCGGCGGGCATGCGCAGCACGTGGTGCACGTAGTGGTGCGGGATCAGCAGTTCCATGTAACGCGGGTTCTCGAAGTCGCCAGCCGCCTCGAGCTCCTTGATCGCGCGCAGAGCGTCCTGGTCCATCGCGGGCATGAGGACGGTGTTGGCGTACTCGTTGTACGCGGGGATGCTGGCCATCATGTTGGAGATGACGAGTCCCTTGAGGTGCCGCTGGTACTTCATCGCGTATTCGATGGCGAGGATGCCGCCCCAGGAATGACCGAGCAGGAAGAAGTTGTCGCTGCTGAGCCCGAGCGCGCGTCGTACTTGCTCGACCTCCTCAACGAAGCGATCGAGGTCCCACAGCTCCGGGTCATCGGGCTGATCGCTGGACGCCGAACCCAGCTGGTCGTAGTAGTAGTACTCGACTCCTGCCTGCGGCAGGTAGCTGTCGGCGGCCTCGAAGTACTCGTGCGTGGCGCCCGGTCCCCCGTGGAGGAACAGCAGCCTGGCCGAGGGGTTGTTGCCGACACGCTTGGTCCACACGCTGAATTGGCCCTTGGGCGTGTCGATGGCGATGAGCCTCGCCCCTCCGCCCAGCAGGTCGTCGCGTCCTGTGTAGTCCAGGTAAGTGCCGTTGCTCACACCTGGCTTTCCGCCTCCGGGTCCGACCACGGCCGGAGCGGGAATGTCTCACCGGTGGCAACCGCGCTCTCGATCCCGTCCCAGAGGAACTGCTCGATGTGGCCGCCGTCGCGGGCCCAGCACCACAGCACCCGGTGGCCGGCCTGGTTGAATCGGATAGCGAGCGGCTCGATCGTGTGCATCTCTTCGTGACCGTCTGTGGTCCGGTAGCGGACGCGCAGCACTGTCCGCTCGCGGATCGCAATCTCGATGAGGGCAGTGACCTCGTCGCTCGGCACAGAGGGACCGTACCTCCGCGCCCCTGGCGCTGGCCACCCGTGCTCGCTATAACCTGAACGCGTGCTCGCCGACGACCTCTTGGTCCCGTCCAATCGCGCCGTCGGTCAAGTCGTGGAGTGGCTCGTCTGGGCTGCCGTGGTCGGCAACGCCGAGCGGGTCACCCACGTCTTCCTCCCGCTCGACGACCGAGGCGTCGACGGCATTGTTCGACGCGTCGACGACGAGGCCATGTGTGCGGTCCAGGTGAAGGGTCGCGCAGTCCTCACGCACAAGGGCATCGAGGTCGTGGTGAACCGCAACGCCCTCGACGACCCGCATGTCACGTTCGTGATGGCGTACCTCGATCCCTCGACGGTTCGCCTCGCCGACGCGGTCTACGTCATGGACGCTGACACGGTCCTCACCCTCGGCTCCCACCCGCGGAGAGCCGCCAGGCCGGAGGTGGGTCTGTTCCTTCCCTATCCGCCGCATCCCGGCACCAAGTCGTGGCCGTATTCGTGCGCACTCAGCGAATTGTCCACCCGTCTCTTTCCGTCCGCGGGTGTGCCAACCCGTGCTGCGCTTCCTGCACCACTACCGCCCGTGCCCGTTCCACCGCCTGAAAAGAAGCGGCTGGGTCACCTCGCAGAGCTGGAGGTGATGCGTCTCCTCGGCGCGCCGGCAACGCTTAACACGTTCAAGTCGTTTCCGGACGTGGAGGAGGTTGAGTACCTGGTCCGCCACAGACCGACGGGCGCCATCCGCGGTGTTCAGGTGAAGTGCATGATCGTCGCCGACGCGCACACCGAAGGTGAGATCGCCTTCAGCGGACCTGCCTTCGTCGCCTCGCCAAACGTCGATTTCGTCATCCTCGCATGGCGACGCGACCACAACGCCTTTGACGACAACGCCTGGCTGATCCCTGCGATTGATGTCCCCCACCTGACCCGCACGGACATTCCCACCGCCCACATCGAACTGCGAGTCGCGATCGGCAAGGGCAGCCGCTTCGACCGCTACCGGGTGCCGCGAAGCCGTGTCGCCGCAACCATCGAGGCTCGGCTCGGCGGGACGCAGCTCTGATGCGCGACATCTCCACTGGCATCGACGTTGCCGTGGCTCTGCCGCACGCTCGGTGTCACCTCGCAGAACTGACGCCGATACGCCTGCGGTGACGTCCCCCGCTGCCGCGCGAAGTGCTGGCGCAGCGTTGCGGCCGTGCCGAACCCCGTCTGCTCGGCCACCTGCTCGACGTCAAGGTCGGTCTCCTCGAGCAGTCGCTGCGCCAACTGCACGCGCTGGTTGATCAACCACCGGTGCGGCGCGGTCCCCGTCGTCGCTGCGAAGCGCCGGTTGAACGTGCGCAGTGACATGTTGGCGCGCCGCGCCAGGTGGTCGACGCCAAACGGCTTGTTGAGATTCGCCTGCACCCAGTCGAGCACCACCGCGAGATCGTCGCCGCGGTCGTGTTCCACCATGGGCGCCTCGATGTACTGCGCCTGGCCGCCGTCGCGATGCGGCGGCACCACCATGCGCCGCGCCACCGCGTTGGCCACGGTGGCGCCGTGCTCCTTGCGCAGGATGTGCAGGCAGAGGTCGATCCCCGCCGCCGTCCCCGCGCTGGTGAGCACAGAGCCCTCATCGATGTACAGCACGTTGGGGTCGACGTCGATCGCCGGGTAGAGGCGTGCCAGCTCGCCGGCATGGCGCCAGTGCGTCGTCGCCCGCTTGCCGTCGAGCAAACCGGAGGCGGCGAGCACGAACGCGCCGGTGCACACGCTCATCACGCGCCCGCCGCGGGCCACAGCCCGACGCAGCGCCTCGAGGAGCTCCTCGGGCGGCTCGTGGCCCAACTTCCATGCCGGGATGGCGATGAGGTCGGCTGTCTCCAGCTCCTCGAGCCCGTACGGCGTGTCGACGAAGAACCCGGCGTCGCTCCGCAGCGGGGGAGGCTCCACCGCGCAGACCTTGAAGTCGTACACAGGCAGGCCGTCATCCGAACGGTCGAGCCCGAAGACCTCGCTGAGCACGCCGAGCTCGAACGCCGCGACGCGCTGGCCGATCGCCGCCACCACTTTCTGGAGCATGTCTCGGAGTTTGGCACAAACCTATCGAAGATTGTCGTTTCTGCCACTCGCGGCAAAACCGACCCCGACCTACGGTGGGTGAGGGTCGAAACTGCGACCGCAACCAGGAGTGACAGCCATGCACGACTTCGAGATCACCGAGCTGGGACAGATCCGCGAGCAGGAGAGCATGCTCGCCCGCCTCGAGGCGCGGGCGCGGCGCCAGGCCCGTCGCGAGGCCCGTGGCAACAACGGTCCGGTCGTCAACGCGCCATGGCTGGTGGCCTTCCTCGGGATGGGAGAGCAGCGGGAGGCAGCTGCGCACCACTGCCATCCGCACACCGCCCACGATGCCGGCCACAGCTGACTGACGCCACTGGGCGAGCCGGCGCGGTACGCGGCCTTCGATCAGGGGCGGCGGACCGCAAGGATGCAGAACTCGTTCGTCCTGAGCCTCTACCCTTGCGCCCCCACAGCAGCCGAGGAGGTGCCCGTGGAGATCCTGCGCACGCCGGACGACCGCTTCGTCGACCTGCCCGACTACGCGTTCGAACCTCACTACGTCGAGGTCGCAGCGCCTGACGGCACGAGCCTGCGCGTTCACCACGTCGACGAGGGAGCGCCCGACGGGCAGGTGGTGCTGCTGCTGCATGGCGAGCCGTCGTGGTCGTACCTGTATCGCCGGATGATCCCGGTGCTCGTCGACGCCGGGCTGCGCGCCGTCGCCATCGATCTCGTCGGTTTTGGACGCAGCGACAAGCCGTCGCGCCGTGAGGACTACACCTACCAGGCGCACATCGACTGGACCTGGGCCGCCATCGAGGCGATCGGCCTGCACGACATCACGCTCGTCGCCCAGGACTGGGGCGGCCTCATCGGCCTGCGCCTCGTCGCTGAGCACCCCGAGCGATTCGCCCGCGTCGTCGCCGCCAACACGGCCCTGCCGACCGGTGACCAGCATCCCGGCGATGCGTTTCTGGCCTGGCAGCGCTACAGCCAGGAGACGCCGGAGCTGCACGTCGGGCGAATTGTCAGCGGCGGATGCGTCACCGACCTCACACCCGACGTCGTCGCCGCCTACGACGCTCCCTTTCCCGACGAGACATACAAGGAGGGCGCACGCCAGTTCCCGCTGCTGGTCCCCACCAGCCCGGACGACCCGGCCGCGCCCGCCAACCGGCGCGCGTGGGAGTCTCTTCGACGTTTCGACCGGCCCTTCCTGTGCGCCTTCTCCGACTCCGACGCGGTGACCCGCGGCGCCGACGCACCCTTGCGCGCGGAGATCCCGGGTGCCGCCGGCCAGCCCCACACCACCATCGTCGGCGCCGGTCACTTCCTCCAGGAGGACAAGGGCGAGGAGCTCGCCCGCGTGGTGGCCGATTTCGTGGCGATGCCCCGCCCAACGGCATAGACTCGGCCGCGATGAGGGAGAACCGGTGACCAGGGCCGCACACCTCGTCGGCAGCATCCCCGCCGACAGCGCCGACGACGCCATGCACCTCGCCACCACCCACCTCGGCTCGCGGCTGCGCACCCTGCCCGACGGCGAGACGGGCGAGCGCCATCACTGGATCGTCCACATCATCGACGCGCTCCGCCGTCACCCCGACCTCGAGCTGAAGAAGGAGGGCGACTGGTCGGACTACGACAACACGCCGGTCCTGCGCGTCCGCAAGGGCCACACCCTGCGCGGCGAGACGCTCGACTTCGGCCACGTCGCCGCGTTCGAGCAGAGCTGGCCCACCTTCCAGCGCGTGCGCGACGAGCAAGGCGACAGCTCCCTCGCGTTCCAGGCGGGCGTGCCCGGCGACCTCGACATGGCGCTCTTCACCCTGGGGCCGATCGGCGCTTTCCGCCACCGCGCCGCGTTCCGCACGGCAACACTCCGCGAGATCCGCGAGATCCACCGCCGCGCGGGCAACGACGTCGTCTTCCAGATCGAGGTCCCTGCCGAGCTGATCTTCGTCGCGCGCATGCCCGGTCCGTTGCGCGGACTGATGGCGACCTTCCTTGGGCGCGGGATCGCCCGTCTCGCACGCGAGGCGCCGCAGGGTGCGCGCTTCGGCGTGCATCTCTGCCTTGGCGACATGAACCATCGCGCGCTCGCCACGTTGACTGATTCCACCCCGGTGGTGCTGCTCTCCAACGCCATCGTCAAGGCGTGGCCGAAAGGCCGTCAGCTGGAGTACATCCACGCGCCGTTTGCCGCCGCGGAGAAGGTGCCGCGCACCGACCAGGCGTGGTACGCGCCGCTGCGTCGCCTCGTGATCCCCCACCGCACGCGCTTCATCGCCGGCTTCGTGCACGAGGACCAGGACCTCGAGCAGCAACGCAAGCTCCGCGACGTCATCGAGCGCAACGTGGGCGGCGAGGTCGACGTCGCCACCTCGTGCGGGCTCGGTCGTCGCAGCCGGCCGGCTGCGGTTGCTGCGCTGGAGCGAACCGCAGCTCTCAGCGGCGACTAGAGCGACGTGGGCCGAGCTCGGCCCTCAGCTCACCGCCGTCTTCACGAGCGCGCCGATCCTCTTCCCGTCGGCGGCGGTCAGCTTCATGAGCGCGAAGGCGTTCGGCCACATGCTTCCATCGTCGAGGTTCGCCTTGTCCGTGAAGCCGAGCCTCGCGTATCTCATCTTGAACTTCCCGGCGTCTTGAAAGAAGCAGACGATGGCGCCGTCCCTGGCGTACGCGGGCATCCCATACCAGAGCTTCGCGAAGAGCTCTGGCGCGCTGGCTTTGATAACAGCATGGATCCGCTTGGCCATGGCGCGATCCGCTGGAGCCATACCGTCGATCTTGGCGAGCACGGCGCTTTCTTCCTCCGCCTTGCTTCCGGCCGCCCTCGCTCTTTGATGAGCTCCCTCATCGCGCGTCGTTCCTCGGCTGTGAAGACTGGGACGCCTTGGCGGTGGTACTGGTGCTCTTGGCGGCCTTCGCCGTGCTCTTCTGGGCCGGTTTCCTGTCAGCCATAGGCCCCGGACTCTAACCAGATCGGCCAGCAGGCACCTGCCGCGCGACACACAGCTGTCGCCGGCCGGCCTCACCCTGCAGCCATGAGCAGCCAGCCCGGGAAGGTCATCGACGCCACCCTCCGCTTCGCCCGGTCCAACCCGGAGCTGCTCGCCTACGCCAACGACAACGCGGGACAGCTGGCCATGCCGGTCGACGACCTCCTGCGCCAAGCGATCGACCGCGTCGCGGCTATGCGTGCGAGCGAGCGGCCGCAGCGGTTCACCGGACAGGGGCGCCCGCTGCTCCGCGCCATCTGACACCGCGCGCGCCCGCGCTATCCCGCGTGGTTGATGCGACGACGGGGTGCTGTCGATTTTGGCCACCCCGCTGCGTCGTACAGACAGAGGGCGGCCACCCCGGCGGCCCACAAGGTCTGGAGGACAACCGATGCCGAAGTACGTGCTCCTGCTCTGGCAGGACGAGAGCAAAGCGGAAAGGCCCGGCACACCGGGATTCGACACGGAGATGGGCGCGTACGGCGCGCTGCAGGAGGAGCTCAGCGGGGCGGGCGCGTTCCTGGCCGGCGAGCCCCTTCAGCCCTCTGCCGCCGGGCAGGTGGTGCGGGTGCGCAACGGCAGCACGGATGCGAGCACGGGCACGGTCGCGAGCGGCGCCGAGCAGCTCGTCGGCTACTACGAGATCGAGTGCAAGGACGAGGCCGACGCAGCCCACTGGGCAGCCAAGATCCCGGCCGCCGCCAAGGGCGCCATCGAGGTTCGACCCGTCTGGTCGATGTAGTGACGCGTCGGGCGGCGCCTCGCTATGAGCGGGGCGCCGTCCATCGCTCGACCACTCTCTACGATGCACAGACATCGTCACCCGATCCGCCGCCACAGTGAGGCCACGCCATGAAGTACATGCTGCTGATCCGCTCCCCGGCCGACACACCTGTGCGTCGCGAGGACATGCTCCCACGCCACGAGAAGTTCATCGAGGCGACGGGTCGGCGCGGCAAGCTCGTCGACGGCGCTGAGCTCGCCGACGTCACCACCGCCACAACACTGCGCCGCCAGGGCAACGACACCATCGTCA
>QHBU01000298.1:246-2140 GCA_003244045.1 Candidatus Aeolococcus gillhamiae | reverse complement strand
CCCCCAACCGTGGAGGCCGCCGGCGGGTCGACACTGACCGCACCCACGAAACCGTCCGTGGTCACCGGGACCACTTCGACGTCGAGGCCGCTGTGGGGTGCGACGACCATCATCCCCTTGCCTAGGTAGATGGCGGTGTGGTCGATGAAGGTCGGGTCGGTGGGGTCGTTGGCCCAGAACAGCAGGTCGCCGGGTTGCGCGGCGGCCAGGGTGAGGTGTGGCCCGGTGAGGTATTGCTGTGCCGCGGTGCGAGGCATCGAGATCCCCGCCTGGGCGAACGACCACGCCACCAGGCCCGAGCAGTCGAACGCGCTCGGTCCGCTCGCCCCCCATACGTAGGGCATCCCCACCCTGGACAAGGCGGCGGTCAGGATCGTGGAGACCCGGCCGGGACTCAGGTACTGGTTGGCCGACGAGCCGAGCAGGAGCCCGGGATGGAGCAGTTCGACGTCCGCCCCAGGCAGCGCCCGCCGCAGGATGCCTTGGAGGGTCGTCGGGTCCATCTGGGGCGCCGACACCACCAACCCGCTGTTCGGGGTCAGCCCGAGCAGCGCGGAGTAGTCGTGGCTCACGACCAGGTCGACGCCCGGGAGTCCGAGCGAGGCGAACGCCCCAAGCCAGCCTTCGGTCGGCGACCGACCGCCGGCGGGGACGATGGCCATATTCGACCCCAGCGCCAGTGCACGGTCCTTAGCCATCTCGAAGGAGGAGACCAGCGACCCCGCCTCGGCGTACCGCCAAAGGCGGTCCTCCGTCGCGCTCTTGGCCGGCGTGAAGGCTCGGAATGTGCCAGGGTCGACTCCGAAGGTCACCGCCGGCGCTCCGCCGAGGTGCAGCGTCGCAGTGTCCACCGCTTCAAGCGCCGCCAGGCCCTTGGTGTGCGCGAGGGTCTGCTTCTGCGCCTCCGTGAGGCTGGCTGGCAACCTCACGATGGCGTCGGCTTCCCGCAGTTGGCCGAGCGCTGCGACAGGGGGGAGGTTCTGGCTCGGCACGGGCAGCCTCGGCGAGGTGAACCCGGCCGGAAGGCTGGCGCTGCCAGCACCGGTGCCTGACGCGTTGACCGAGACCCCGGTCGTGAGGTCGACTGTCGTCGAGGTGGCGGGACCCGGAGCGGCCAGGGCTCCGAGCGGCTCCGGGGTCCGAACGCGCAGGGAAGCGGCCGCGGCGTGGCCCTGCTGGCCCACCACCAGGCCGACCACCCCAGCGGCGGCGAGGGCGGCGACGGCCGCGGCCAACGCCTTGTGAGGCCGTGATAACACCGTTTGCCAGGCTAGACGCCCGGGGCCCGCCACGGGAAGTTTCATCCCTGGGGTGAGATCTTGCCCCGAGCCCGGATCGGACCGGAGACGCCCTGATGATCCGGGATCGAGAACCGCCAAGGAAACTCGCTCGCCTTCGAAAGGCCGATGCGCCCGCTTACCGCGGGCGCATCGGGCGCGGCGGCGCCGTCGTCGGCCAGCCAGATCCCTCCGCCTCCCGTCGTCAAGTCCACGCCGTCGAAGCCGGTGTCGATCCCGAGCGCTCGGCACAGACGGGCGGGGCCCCTGCACAGGTCGCGATCGCTCACTGGACGCGCCAACCTCATGGCCTCCAGCCCGGCGACCGGCTCGAGGGCCCGAAGCAGCACTGCCTGAGCTTCCCCGACCGAGCCGGCAACGACGTTCGCGCAGTAGTGCATGCCGTAGGTGAAGTACACGTACAGCAGGCCGGGAGCGCCGAACATCGTGGAATTGCGGGCCGTCCTGCCCCGGAAGGCGTGGCTGGCGGGATCCTGCTCGCCCCGGTACGCCTCCACCTCCACGATCCTGCCGGCGCGCCCGTCGGCGGTCACCACGAGCTTGCCGAGAAGCTCGGGCGCCAACTCGAGGGCGTCGCGGCGGTAGAACCGGCGGGA
>QHBU01000298.1:0-235 GCA_003244045.1 Candidatus Aeolococcus gillhamiae | reverse complement strand
CTCGAGAACCCAGGGGGGCCCGCTCCGCGGTCCTCGGCGCGGGCCGGTCAGGCATCGCTCAAGCGAGTCGCCTCCGTCTCCAGGTGCGCGGCGAAGCGGCTGAGCTGTGCCCTGACCGGCGCGGGTCCGGCTCCTCCCGGGGTGCTGCGGCGACTCACCGCCACCCCTGGCTCCAGGAGCGCGACGGCCTCCCCACCGAGGGCGGGATGCGCGTCGACCAGCTCCGCCAGGGGGA
>QHBU01000297.1 GCA_003244045.1 Candidatus Aeolococcus gillhamiae | reverse complement strand
CACCACTACAGGGGACTTGACCGCAACCCGGGCGGCCCAGGCCGGCCTCGAAGGGCGGTGGAAGCTGACTACCTTGGCGCTTTGGCGGAGGCATGCCCGCCCGACACGTGGAGACAGATCTGCGCTCGAGCGGTAGAGGATGCGCTGTCGGGAAACGGTCGGGCCCGCGATTGGCTCAGTCGCTACCTCCTGGGGGCCGAGCCGTCGCCGAACAAGGCCGCCGAAGCTCCACTAACTGAACTGGCCGCTGCTGAACTGGCCGGCTACGATGCGGTCTCCGACCGCGCTGCGGATCTTCGCCGCCTCAACAACCTCTCCGCGGATGCAATCCTCGAAGCACTGATCGCATCTCGCTAAAACAGTCGCACCAACGGGTGCTCTACCCCTTGCGGCTGTTGAAGTTCCGCACTTGATAGAACTTGGGCGGTGGAGCGTCCGCCGGTCCCCCCGCTGCGGCCATGGCGGGCATGAGGCGCGTCTGCGCGAATTTGTGGAAGGCTTCCTCGGACTCCCACACATCGACGACCCGCCAGCCGCCGTCCATCGGCGCTGCGATGTGGGCAATCTGGCCCTCCCCCAGCTCTCCCTCAGGGGGCATGCCCATGTTGCTGAGGATCTTGTCGTACATCTCCTGGTTCGCGCCAGGCATCTCTTGCACCATGGTCACAGCCATCTCAACGACCTCCTGTCCACGGCCGCCGCGTTGGGCGGTGACCGTAGTATGGCCCGCCACCAGGATGATTTTTGGGGCGCGGCACGCTCTGCGGATGAGCTGCCCCTTGCGTCAGGAGTTCGTTCGGCACTCAGTGAGAGCAGTGCCACCCGTACGTGGCCGGGTCCTGGGCGGCGGCCCGTTGCGCGGCGGTGATGTTGCCGGGGAGGAAGACCGTGCCGAAGAAACGGGCCGCATCGACAGGATCGACGCCGTCGGCGATGGCTCCGAGCGCCGGGGCGTTGGGGTCAGGTGGCCGATACGTGGCCTGGTCATCGGTTTTACTCCGGGCAGGCGCAGCGGCGGAGGCGCTGGCCGACCCAGGGCCGACGAAGCCAGGGGAACCGCTGTCCGCGGTCCACGTATGGGTGACTCCCGCGCTGTTGGTGCACGCGCCAGTCCAGATCGGTGTCCCCGTGTCGCCGCGGTTTGTGAACAGGAGTACGACCGCCAGCCCCGCCACGGCAGCTCCCGCGACTACAGCCCGCCAGTGTCTCATCGGTTCAAGCGAACTCATGGGCGGTACAGGATAGCGTCGTCGGAGACAGACGATATCCACCGCATCCATACCGCCCGGCAGCGAGACTGGCCGACGCAAAGGTGGTCCAACGCTCGGCTCGACAGGCGGTGTGTGGGTGATCACGAATAGTGCGCAGTTCTGATCACGAATAGTGCACAGGTCCTCGGGGCGCGGAAGGACCTGGAAACGTGATTGGAAAGAGGAAGTCCCCCCTGTGATGCTCGGTGGTGTTCAAGGCCACAAGCAGCAGGAGGGACCTCCGTGCAGTCTGAGGACACCGGCATGGATCTGCGCGCCCTACATCGACACGGCTGGAGCACCAGCGCCCTCGCCCGGAGGTTCGGCCTCAACCGCCGCACCGTGGCCCGGGAACTCAGTGCGGGCGGCCCGCGCCCCTACCCACCACGAGCAGCGAAACACCCGCTGACGCCGGCGCAGCTGGCCCACATCGAGCGGCGTCTGCTCGTGTGCCCAGTGCTCCGCGCCACCGACCTGCACCGCGAACTCCAGCGCGACTTCGGGTACGGCGGCAGCTATCCCACCTTCCGTCGCCAGCTGCGCCCGCTCCGTCCCGCCGTGGTGAGCGAACCCGAGGTGCGGTTCGAGACCGCCGCGGGTGTGCAGACCCAGGTGGACTGGAAGCACCTCGGCGCCTGGCCGCTGGGTGAGGAGGTGGTGCCGTTGCACGCCCTGGTGGCGGTGCTCGGGCACAGCCGGATGCCGGCGATCCGCATCGCCACCAGCTGCACGCGGCAGGCCACCTTCGAGCGCCTGCTGCGCTGCCTGGAGGATCTCGGCGGGGTGAGCCGCGAGCTGCTCACCGACCGCGACACGGTGTTCTGCACCGCCGGTGGCAGCCTGCTCAGCCCGGAGTGGGTGGACCTGTGCGAGCTGCTGGGCACGGTGCCACGGCTCTGCCGTCCGTACCGGGCCAAGACCAAGGGCAAGGTGGAGCGTGTCAACCGCGAGGTGCAGGAGAGCTTTCTCGCCTGGCTCACGGGACAGTTGCTCTCCCCGCGCCCAACCCTGGCCGACTATGACGCCCTGGCCAAGCAGTGGCTCAGCGAGGTGGTGCTGCCGCGCCGCCACCGCACCACCAAACGGGTGATTGCCGAGGCCTGGCATGAGGAACAGCGGTTGCTGGCGCCGGTACCGGAGCACCTCATCCAGCGCTTCACCGGTGACGGCGAGGCGCACCCCGTGCTGCACGTGATTGACCCCGCCCAGCGCCAACTCGGAGAGCAAGTCGACGTGCGCCCTCTCACCGAGTACGAGGTGGCGATGTGAGCGCCGCCAGGCCCACGACAGACACCGAGTCCAGCCTGTACCAACAGTTGCGCGAACACCTTGCCTACCTGCAGATGAGCGCTGCTGCGGAGCACCTCGCGCCCATCCTGGACCGCGCCCTGAAAGACCGCGTCTCCGCCACGCAGGTTCTCGAGGAGCTGTTGAGCATCGAGGTGGATGCGACCAAAGCGCGGCGGCAACGAGGCCGGCTCCGCTTCGCACGCTACCCGGTGCACAAGACACTGGCCGACTTCGACTTCGACTTCCAGCCCGGCGTCGATCGCCGGGTCGTGGCGGAGCTCTCCACGCTGCGGTTCGTGGAGGAGAAACGCAACGTCATCCTCCTCGGCCCGCCGGGAGTCGGCAAGAGCCACCTTGCCATTGCCCTCGGTGTCGCCGCCACCGACGCCGGCTACCGAACGTACTTCACGTCGGCGGCGGACATGGTGGCCGCGTTGCAGACAGCCCATCTCGAGGGCACCGCCACCTACAAGATGCGCACCTACCTGGGTCCCTCGGTGCTGGTGATCGATGAGCTCGGTTACCTGCCCCTCGACCAGGCTTCCGCGAACTGGATCTTCCAGGTTGTGAGTCGCCGCTACGAGAAAGGCTCGATCGTGCTCACCTCCAACCGCGGCTTCGGCGACTGGAACCAGGTCTTCGCCGACGCGGTGGTCGCCGGCGCCATCGCCGATCGCCTGCTGCACACCGCGACGGTGATGAACATCCGCGGGGCCAGTTACCGGGCCCGCGCCTATACCGCCAAGCAGAAGCTCAAGGGAGGTGGTGCTATGGTTGGGTGCGCATTTCGGAGTAAGCGA
>QHBU01000296.1 GCA_003244045.1 Candidatus Aeolococcus gillhamiae | reverse complement strand
GGGGGATGAGGTTGACGTGGGCGGCGAGAGGTCGGGCCAGGTCGGCCAGCTCGATGGCGTCGGCCGACCTGTCGTTGATGCCGTCGATCAGCGCCCACTCGAAGGACAGCCGCCGGCCCTTGGCCTCGGTCCAGGCCTGGCAGGCCTCCATCAGCAGGCCCAGGGGCCAGCGCCGGTTGACGGGCACCAGCTCGTCACGTAGGGCGTCGTTGGCGGCGTGCAGTGACACCGCCAAGTTCACCGGCAGCCTCTCGGTCGCGAGCCGGCGGATACCTGGCACCAGGCCGACGGTGGACACCGTGATGTGGCGGGCGGAGATGGCCAGGTCGCCGTGCAGGCGCTCGACCGCGGCCCAGGTGGGCCTGTAGTTGGCCAGGGGCTCGCCCATGCCCATGAACACCACGTTGGACAACCGCCGGGGCAGGGCGGCCCGGCGGGCCCTCACCACCTGCTCGACGATCTCCCCGGCGCTCAGGTGGCGCCGGAACCCGGCCTGGCCGGTGGCGCAGAAGCCGCACGCCATGGCGCAGCCAGCTTGGGTGGACACGCACACGGTCGCCCGATCGGGGTAGTGCATCAGCACTGTCTCAACCGCGGGGCCGTCGGGCAGGGCCCACAGCCACTTGGTGGTGTCACCCGCGTCGTTGACCGACGTGGCCCCGAGGGCCAGACCAGGCGGCAGCGCGGTGGCCAGCCGGCGGCGCAGGCCCACGGGCAGATCGGTCATCTCCATCGGCGCCCGGCCCAGATGAAGGCCGCGCCAGACCTGGGTCATCCGGAACGGCGGTTCACCGGGCAGGAGGCTGGCCAGCTCGGCAGGCGTCAGATCGAGGGCTACTGGCACTACCCGATGATGGACCACCCGCTAACGGTCAGGGGAACAGGGCTGACACTTACTAGGTTTGCGGGAGCATCATGGCCCAACAGTCCGACGATCCCCCGCGCCCCGCCGGCACCTCGTCCCCCGCGGAGGTGGTGCTGCCGCCACCGCCGGAGCCGCATCACCGCAACGTGCAGGGGGGTGCGGCTCGGGCCGCCGTCTTCGGCATGAGCGACGGGCTGGTGTCCAATGTCGCCCTCATCCTGGGCGTGGCGGGTGCCCATCCGGCGGCCGGTGTGGTCCGTTTGGCCGGCCTGGCCGGCCTGATCGGAGGCTCCGTTTCCATGGCGGCCGGCGAGTACATCTCCATGACCGCCCAGAACGAGCTCATGGAGCGGGAGCTGGAGATGGAGCGTCTGGAGCTCAAGCGCCATCCCGAGTACGAGCACGCCGAGCTGGTCCAGCTCTACCGGTCCCGCGGCATCGACGAAGCGGTAGCCGAGGACCTGGCCAGGGTGCTGATGCGCGACCCCGAGGTGGCCCTCGAGACCCACGCCCGCGAGGAGCTGGGCATCGACCCCACCTCCATGGGCTCACCGGTGGCGGCGGCGGTCTCGTCGTTCCTGGCCTTCGCCGGCGGAGCCGTGCTCCCGTTGTTGCCCTGGTTCTTCGGAGCGGGCACGGCCGCCATCGTCGTCTCGGTGGTGATCGGCATCGTGGCCGCCCTGGTGGTTGGCGCCGCTCTGGCCAGTTTCACCGGCCGCTCCGCGTCGCGGTCGGCACTCCGCCAGCTGGTGTGGTCGGCCATCCCGGCCGCCGTCACCTATGCCATCGGCTCGGGAGTTGGCATAGGGGGGGGATGAGCATCGGCCTCCACGTCGGCCGTG
>QHBU01000295.1 GCA_003244045.1 Candidatus Aeolococcus gillhamiae | reverse complement strand
AGCAGGATCCGCAGCCCCGGGAACCGCTCCAGCACCCCCGCCACGGCGATGTGCGCCGCGGTGACCGCGGTCTCCAGCGGGTTGCCGACCGAGTTCCACAGGTAGTAGCCGTCCAGGGCGGGGATCCCGAAGCCCCGGGTGGAAGGGTGGATGAACACCACGGCTCCGGTCCCGGCCGCCGCCTCCCAGAACGGCAGGAAGAAGTCATCGCCCAGGTAGCGGCCGCCCACGCTGGACGGGATCTCCACGCCGTGCAGGCCCGGCACGGCCATCAGCTCCGCCAGTTCCCGCGCGGCCACGGCCGGATCCTGCACCGGGACCGCCCCCACCGCGCTGAGCCGGCCGGGGTAGGCGGCCACCAGCCGGGCCAGGCCCTCGTTCTGGACCCGGCAGACCAGCCGGGCCTCGTCCGGCCCGGCGCCCACCGGCACCAGGCTGATCCACGGGGACAGCAGCAGGTGCTCAACCCCGGTGGCGGCCGCGTCGGCCAGCATGACCCCGGCGTCGCTGAACTCGCCGACCGCCGAGGTCAGCTCCCGGCCCCGGAACCCGACGATGCGGTGGCCGTCCTCGGTGCGCAGCGACGGGCGCCAGGCGTCGGGCACGCTGGGCGCCGTCATCTCCGGGACGATGACATGGCAGTGCGCGTCGATGATCAACGCGCGGGGGTGCCGTTCGAGGCGGCGCCGTTCGCGGGGGTGCCGTTCGCGGCTGACTCACTCCCGCCGTCACCGCGGACATCGCCTCCGCGTCTGCGGCGGCGATGGCCGCGGCGGCCGCGTCCGCGGCCTCTGCCGCGGGGGACGCTGTGCCGGACGAGTCGGTTACCGCCCCGCCCAGGTACAGGGCGCCGATCTCCGGGTGATGCAGGACCTCGTGACCCGAGCCGGCCAGCCGGACCCGCCCGTTCTCCAGCACCACCCCGTGCGTCGACAGCCGCAGCCCGGCCCGCGCGTTCTGCTCCACCAGCAGGATGGTCTTGCCCTGCTTGTTCATCAGCCGGACCGCGTCGAAGACCGACTTGAGCACCTTGGGCGACAGGCCCATGGACGGCTCGTCCAAGATGACCAGGTTCGGGTCGAGCATCAGGCACCGGGCGAACTCCACCAGGCGCTGCTGGCCGCCGGACAGGCTGCCGGCCTTCTTGCCCAGCCAGTCAGTGACCTGAGGGAACATCTCCAGGACGCTCGCCAGCCTGCGGTCGGCGAGCCCGCGCTGGCGCAGGATGTAGCCGCCGAGCACGATGTTCTCGCGCACCGTCATCTCGCGGAACAGGCTGTGGTTCTGCGGGACCAGCACCACGCCCATGTCCAGCACCTGGCGGGGGTTCTTCCCGGACAGGCGCTCACCGCGCAGGCTGACCTGGCCGAGCCGCGGGTTCAGCAGACCGCTGATGGTCCCGAGCAGGGTGGACTTACCTGCCCCGTTGGGGCCCACCACGCAGGTGATGCCACCCTCGTAGACCTGCATGCTCACGCCGTGCAGGACGTCGCCACCGCCGTAGCCGGCCACCACGTCC
>QHBU01000294.1 GCA_003244045.1 Candidatus Aeolococcus gillhamiae | reverse complement strand
CCCTGCTGCTAAGGCCCCTGCTGCTAAGGCCCCTGCTGTTAAGGCCCCTGCTGTTAAGGCCCCTGCGGCTAAGGCCCCTGCTGTTAAGGCCCCTGCTGCCAAGAAGGCTGTGCCGGCAAAGGCACCAGCCGCCAAGGCTCCCGCTGGCAAGAAGGCTGCGCCCGCAGCGAGCAAGGCTGCGCCGGCCAAGGCGCCTGCTGCAAAGAAGGCTGCGCCGGGCAAGGCTCCCGCGGGGAAGACGCCTGCCGCCAAGAAGGCTGCGCCTGCTGCAAAGAAGGCGCCTGCTGCAAAGAAAACAGCCAAGCGCTCCCGCTAGCGCCCATCCGCTGGAGAACCCGGATCCGTCGCACGTCCTGGGTTGCTACGGGGTCATTGGCGGACGGCGGCTACGGCCACCTCCTCGCCGTCGGGCAAGGAGGACACGGTCCATTCCTCACCGCGAAGCGCCGGTGCCTCGGGCTCGAGCAGCTCAACGCTGACCGCCAGGGTCTGCTCGCCGAGCCAGGCTCGATGCGTCGTGAGGGCCCCTCGCACGCGTTGAGGAGCCGCGATCCGCAGGTGGATCCTGTCGCTCACGTCGAAGCCGTGGTCGCGCCGGTATTGCTGGACCACCCTGACCACGTCGCGCGCGGTGCCCTCGGCTAGCAGTTCCGGAGTCAGGTCCGTGTCGAGGATTACCAGGACACCATCGGACAGTGCTCTTGTGGTCTCGGGCGCTACCGGGTCGAGGCGCATCTCGAACTCGCCCGCCTCCAACTCGCTTTCACCAACCCTGGCTCGTCCGTTACGCAGGAGGGCCCAGTCCCCATTCCTGGCCGCGGCTGCGACCTCCGGTGTCGCCCCGCCCAGCCTCGGCGCCGCAACCTTGAAGTTGACGATCAGGTGGCGCTCGGCGTAGCTGTCGACGTCGTTCGTGAACCGGACCTGCTTCACGTTGAGCTCGTCTGCCACCAAGCCGGCGAAGGGGGCGAGCGACTCCGAGTCAGGGGCCGCGATTGTCAGCGCGGCGAGGGGCAGCCTGGCCCGCAACGAGGCGGCCTTGCGGACCGAGTGAGCAGCGGAGCACACCTCGCGCACCCTGTCCATACCTGCCACGAGATCGGGGTCCGCCGGAAGAGACTCGGCCTGCGGCCAGTCGGCGAGGTGCACCGACTCGGATTCCGCGGCGGTGATTCCACGCCAGACGACCTCGGTCTCGAGGGGCAGCAACGGTGCAGCGACGCGGCACAACACCTCGATCACCGTCGCCAAGGTGTCGAAGGCTCTTTGCGTGTCGGCCTCGTCTTCCGTTGTTCCCCAGAAGCGGTCCCTGCTTCGCCGGATGTACCAGTTGTTCAAGGCGTCGAGGAAGCCCTCTACGGCCGCGCACGCACCGGAGATGTCGTAGGAGTCCATGGCCTCGGTGACCGCGCCCACGACCGAACGAAGCTTTGCCAGCACGTAGCGGTCGAGCACCGCCGGCGAGTCGACCCGGCCGAGGCTCGCCCACCGGGCGTCGGCATTGGCGTAGAGCGAGAAGAAGTACCACGCGTTCCACAACGGCAACAGCGCGGAGCGCACGGCTGCGGGGATGCCCTTCTCGTCGACGATGGAATCGCCGCCGCGCAGGATCGGCGAGGACATCAGGTACCACCTCATCGCGTCGGAGCCGTGCTTGGCGAACATCTCCTCGGGGTCGGGGTAGTTTCGCAGCCGCTTGGACATCTTCTGGCCGTCGGAGCCGAGCACCACCCCGTGGGTGAGGCAGGTCTTGAACGCCGGGCGGTCGAAGAGCGCGGTCGCCATGACGTGCAACGTGTAGAACCAGGCTCGGGTCTGGGCGATGTACTCGACTATGAAGTCCCCGGGATAATGGTCCTCGAACCAGTCGGAGTTCTCGAACGGGTAGTGCACCTGAGCGAAGGGCATCGAACCGGACTC
>QHBU01000293.1 GCA_003244045.1 Candidatus Aeolococcus gillhamiae | reverse complement strand
ACAACCTCACCGGTCACCCGAGCGTCCGGCAAGTTGCGAGTGGTGAACGCTCGCCACGGCGGCAACCGGCATCTCGGCGAGTCCTGCTTGCGCTGGGCCTTCTGCGCGGTGCGTTCGTCCCCCGGAGTTCAGCACTACTACGAGGCCCTCCGCGGCCGCGACAAAACCCACTCACAGGCCATCCGGAGCGTCGCCAATCGTTTGGTGGGGATCCTTCACGGCTGCCTTGAGCACGGCGTTCTGTATGACGAGGCCATCGCCTGGCCGCAGTCCAGCGCCGCCGAGAGCGTGGCGGCATGAAACAGGCGTCTGACGGATCAACCCTCCGGACTTGACACGTTATCCCGGTGGGATGTCTTCGTTGCCGACGGTGGCCACCTCGATGACGTGGCCATCCCGAAGCGGTGTGACCAGCGAGATCACCCCGTTGTACGGAAAGTACACGTCGTGCACGGGACGCCCCGGCTCGAACAATGCCTTCCTGACGTCGAGGGTGACCGTTTCTCCGAGACCAACCACTCGTCGGCGCTCAGCCGCTGGCAACGCGCGCAGAAGGCGGTTTTCTGTCCAGTCGGGCCGCATGGGTGTCACATCAACCTCGGGAGGCGAGCGTCCCTGTCGGGTGAGCGCTCGGCGTTGGCCATCTCCAGACCTACGGGGGCTACGGGTGGATGGACCTCTTCGGATTACGAGCGACGCGACCGCCCAGAGCGACGGGTTGCGCCCTCTGTTAAGGGCACTACCGACTGAGGCGGGGTCGGTCAGCGACCATGTCCGCGGCCTGCACGTCGGCGCTGTCAAGGAAGGACAGCCTCTTGGTGCTGCACGCTGAGCGCGTGATCATCCTCGCGACAGATCCAAACTCAACTCGTGTGCGTATCAAAGTCATGAAACATGACAGCAGGATGCAAAGGGGTGGACCCCGGACGGACCGGCGGAACAGACCCATACGGTGACCAGGACCGCATCGCCGAGGCGATGCGCCAGACCCGCGAGGCCGAGGCCGCCGGGGCGCTATTGCGCGCCGCGATCGCTAGAGACCGAGATCGCTTGATCGCATTCGACGCCCTGATCACCCTCCTCGAGGAGCGTAATCTCCGCGGTGACCGGCAACTCGACCGTCAGATGCGCGCCAGGGTTCGCCAACTCCAGGAAGAGGTCGGGGTGCCACTCCCGCGCAGCGCTCTGCGGGCCCGTAGCACAACTCGCCTCCACGCTGTGCTGATGGACTGGCAGGAGGCGCTGGCCAACCTGCTCCTGCCCAATCGGTTCGAGTTCCTCGACCTCGGTGACACTCGCGACGATGGTGGCTCGGACGGCTCCTAGCCGTCAAGACGCGGTCCCCGCGCTGATCAGACGGCCAGCGCCTGCGGCTGGCGCACATCGGCCACGCGCAGGATCTCGGCCTCGTACAGCGTGTCGCGCTCCAGCAGCGCGCTCGCTAGGGCGTCGAGCCTGCCGCGATTGGTGGTGAGCAGCGTGACGGCCTGGGCGAGGCACTCGTCGGAGATGCGCTTCACCTCGGCGTCGATGACCAGGGCGGTGGCATCGCTATAGGGGCGTTGGACGCCGAGGCCCCCCCTCCGCCGTCCTCTGAATAGTTGAGAGCTCCCACAGCCGGGCTCATCCCCCATCGCACCACCATCTCGCGGGCGATGGTGGTCACCAGCCGCAGGTCCGCCTCCGCACCCGTGCTGGCGATGCCGTAGACGAGCTGCTCGGCGGCGCGACCTCCGAGGGCGCCGGTGATCCGGCCTCGCAAGTAGTCCTCCCCGTAGTTGAAGCGATCGTCAACCGGTGTCTGGGTGGTGGCACCGAGTGACTGGCCGCGCGCGATGATCGACACCCGGCTGACCGGGTCGGCACCGGGGAGCAACAATCCCAGAAGCGCGTGGCCCGACTCGTGGTAGGCGATGCGTTCGCGGT
The DNA here is from genome assembly GCA_003244045.1 of Candidatus Aeolococcus gillhamiae. Classification (GTDB taxonomy): domain Bacteria; phylum Chloroflexota; class Dormibacteria; order Aeolococcales; family Aeolococcaceae; genus Aeolococcus; species Aeolococcus gillhamiae. The sequence goes on along the minus strand of QHBU01000293.1, from coordinate 12,415 downwards.
CCAGCATGCTCAGGGTGAGCTTGCGTTCAGAACCGAGCTCGACTCGCTCGATCGCCACCGTGAAGTCGGCGGTGGCAACCAGGCTGGCTCCGCGTCTGGCCGCGGACAGCGCCGCCTCGTTGGCAAGGTTGCGGAGGTCGGCGCCGACCATCCCCACCGTCTGGGCTGCGATCTCGCCCAGGTTGACGTTCGCGTCTATCGGGGTGTTGCGGGTGTGGATCCGCAGGATTGCCTCTCGGCCGCGACGATCGGGGGCGTGAACCTGGACGCGACGGTCGAACCGCCCAGGTCTCAGCAGGGCTGTGTCGAGCACGTCGGCGCGATTGGTGGCAGCCAGGACGATGACGCCCTCATGGGCGTCGAACCCGTCCATCTCGGTGAGGACCTGGTTGAGGGTCTGCTCCTGCTCGTCGCTGCCGCCGAGGCGCATCGCGGAGCTGCGAGAGCGGCCGATTGCATCGAGCTCATCGATGAAGATGATCGCCGGCGCGGCGGCCCTGGCCTTGGTGAAGAGATCTCGAACTCTCGAGGCGCCCACGCCCACGATTGCCTCGATGAACTCCGACGCGGAGATGAAGAAGAAGGGCACCCCGGCTTCGCCCGCCACGGCGCGGGCCAGCAACGTCTTACCCGTCCCCGGAGCACCCACCAGCAGCACTCCCTTGGGCACGGTGCCCCCCAGCCGTTCGTACTTGCCGGGCTCGCGGAGGAAGTCGACCACCTCGAGAAGCTCAGCTCGCACCTCGTCGATGCCGGCCACGTCTGCGAACGTCGTCGGCGGATGCTCGCTGGTGTACAACCGCGCGCTGCTCTGCCCAAAGCGTCCGAGGATCCCGCCCGCGCCCCCACCGCGCATCGCCGCCATCCGCCTGCTGATGACCACGAAGAGCAGAACCAGCAGGAGCACGGGTCCGAAGCTGATCAAGAGGGTTTGCCAGAGTGGCGTTGGCGGATTGGGGTTGTCGGCGTTGACGACAACTTTGTGAGCCTGGAGCAGGTCGATGAGGTCGTCGGTGGCGAAGGACGGCCGCTCGGTCGAGAAGCTGGTGGCGCTGTCACGGCCCGGGGCGGCGCTGACCGCCGTCCTCGACGTGCCGGTGATCGTCTCTGACGTGCTGGTGACGCTGTCGATGTTGTTGGCAATCACCTGCTGGACGAAGACGTTGTACGGGATCACCACCGACTTGGGCTGGCGTGGCGCCAAGACCACGTTGGTGAAGATGATGTTGACGGCGAAGAGCACACCGATGGTGACCCAGAAGTTGCGCGATCCTAAGGCCCGCCGCGGCGCGGTTGGCGGCTGACCAACGGCGCGGTCCGGGCGCGGCCGCCGCGCCGCGCCCGGACCGGTTGTGCCATCCCCGCGACCGGGACGAATGAATGGCTGCGCGATCCGGTTGATGTTCACCGTTTCGAGCCTGTCCCCACACCGAGAAGGCGACGCGCCACGATGGCCACGTCGCCTCCCGCGGAGTAGGAGTGGATTAGGCGGGCGGGATGTAGGCCATGTCCGTCTTCTGGAAGACGTCTGGCACCGGGTACTGTCCGAGCACGTAGTAGAGGATTGCCGCGTGCATCTGGTCGACGATCTGCAATGCGCCGGCCAGCGTGATGGCGTCCTTGCTCTGCAGGGTGGGCCCGGCCGCCAGGTACGTATCGGAGGCGATCTTCTCCAGCATCAACGCGAGCTTCGCCAGCCCGGGCACGTCCTTGACCTGCGCAAACGCCGTCTGCACTGTCTGGTTGAGGTCGGCCGGCGGGGCCGTGACCGCCGGGGCTCCGGCCGCCTGCAGGACGCCGTTCCACTTGTCGAGGGCCGCCTGGTGATGTCCGCCAACGGTGGTCACGAAGGTGGCAACAGCCGGCGGGACGGCCCCGAGCGAGCCGGCGGTCGCCGCGGCTCCCGCCGCCTTGTAGGTCGCCACGGCGAGCACCTCGAGGCTGGCAGCGGTCTTCGCCACCGCCGCGTCGCCGCTCGCGCTGGGCGAGGGAGTGGCCGCACCGCCGCTTGCGGAGCCGCTGGCCGAGGGTGACGTGCTGGTGCTGCCGCAGGCTGCGACAAGCACCACTGCCCCGGCCGCGCCGGTGCCCGCCAGGAAGGTGCGCCGATCGGTCGCCGCTGTCGCCACGCGGTGAAGGAGCGAGGAATCCTTGGTCACTGTGTTCTCCGCGCTCACGAGACCGCTCCTTCTTGCGCCGGGCGGGCGTGTTGCGTGTTGGGAATGGCGTCGGGGAAGCCGGCGCTGCCGGCCGCCGCTGGGAGCTTGGACGCATCGACGGGAATGGCGATTAGGGTGGGATCGTTGGCCGGCAACAGCGCCGCCACCGCGAGCAGGGTGGCCAGGTGCTGGGTCTCGACACCCATCACCGTAGACATGATCATCTGCGACTTCTTGTCGCTGAACATCGAGACGTCAGCGAGATAGGTGTCCCGGGCGGTGTACTCGAGCAGTGTCGCCAACTGCACCACGTCGAGCGGAGTCATCAGCTTGGCCTTTGCGGTAGCCACCATCGGAGCCAAAGCAGGGTCGTCGCTGTCCTGGGCCTTGCCACCGAGTGCGGTGGTCTGGGCCTGGAAGGCCATCTTGTGCTGGTTGTGCTGGTCCATAGTTGTCATCGCGAAGGTCTTGATGACAGCGTTGCCGCCCGAGATGAACGGCAGCCCGAGCGCCGCGCCATAGGTCGCCACGGCCAGGTGTTCGAGTGACGAGGCGGTCTGCAGCATCATCACGTCGAGCGAGGAGTCGGCGAACACCGGCTTGGTGAGCGCGCCGACCAGCGCAGCAGCGATGCCGCCACCGACCAGTCCGCGGGTTGCCAGGCCACCCCCGGTCAGGCCGAGACGGCGAAGCACGCCACGACGGCTCTCGAGAAAGGCCTCCACCTCCTCCGGCTCCGCGGGCGTGTGTCCCCGGTCCGCGCGCAGGTCGCGCAGGTCGGCAAGATTGTCGTCGAGGCCACGCAGCGCATCGGCCTGCATGTCCTGCGACTCGTCGATCAATACCGTCAAATGACGGTCATCAAAGTGCATCGGCTTCCCTTCGGTGATGGATGTATGGCGGGAACCATGCTCTGGTTGTGGCCAAACCGTGTTCTCGTGAATAGCCGGAACACCTGCTGTGTACGCCAGCGCACAAAGCCCTGCCACCACATGCAGATTGATCGGTACGCTGGCGCACCAACCGCTCGTTCCGGCGCATCGTCAGCCGTGTCAAAGGGCACCGTCTGCGTAGGATCAGCACACGGGTTGGTGTGGTCCTCGCTGCAATGTGTGCAGCACACAGGCCCCGTCCGCTGACGACCGCGGACACCATCAGTCGCCACCACAGGGAAGCAGCACATGCCCTTCATCGGTACAGGTCACATCTGGATCCTGGGAATCCTCTTGATCATCGTTCTCATCGTCTGGGGCCCCGGCAAGCTTCCCGACGTTGGCTCCGGCATGGGTCGGGCAATCCGCGAATTCCGCAAGGCATCCACCGACGCCAAGGAGGAGTTCGCCAAGGCGACCCATCCGGACGCAGCACACGCCACCAGCGCGGCCGCACCCACGGCGTCAGCAGCCGAGCCGATCGCCGTCGAGCCCAGCGTCCCCCGCTGACCTGATCGCCGCTTTCGGTACCTGATCAGTGCAGGGCGTTGCCGACCACGGTCGGCGCATGACGATCGTCCAGCATCTCGAAGAGTTGCGGCGAGTGCTGATGATCTCAGCGATCGCGTGGATAGTCGCCACGGTTGTGGCCTTCGTCTTTCACGGCGCCATCTTCGAGTTCCTCCTCACCCCGTTGACCACAGTCCTCGGCAGGACCAACAACCACATCACCTCGACGGCGATCTTCACCAGCCCCACCGAGGGGTTGACCATCCCGATGAAGATCTCAGCCATCGCTGGCTTGATCGGCGCCATGCCGGTCATCCTCTGGCAGGTGTGGGGGTTCGTGGCCCCGGGCCTGCAACCGCTGGAGAAGAGGTTCGTCGGGCCCTTCATCGCCTCGGCGTTCCTGCTCTTCGCCGGCGGAGCCTCCTTCGCCTACTTCGTGATGCCGATCGGCCTGAATTTCCTGGCGACGTTCCTGGGCAGCAGCGCCGTCTACCTGCCCGACATCAATTCCTACCTGTCGTTCCTGCTTCTGCTGATCATCGCTTTCGGGGTCACCTTCGAGCTGCCGGTGGTTGTCATCCTGCTCGGCGTGCTCGGCATCGTCTCGTCAAAGACGCTGCGCCAGAAGCGCAAGTTCATCTGGGTCGGGATCATCGCCGCGGCTCTGGTGGTCACCCCGGGCGCTGACCCCTACACGCCGACCGCGCTGTTCATTCCCCTGATCATCTTCTTCGAGGTGTCTGTCCTCATCCTCGCCAAGGCACTGAAGCGGTGACCTCCTCACGGTGCGCTCAGCTGCGCCGCTGCCGCCCCATCCCATCACCGGAGATCCACTCATGCGGATCCATCTCGGCCTGCTGACCCTTGTGGGCATCTCGCTGCTCGGCGTCGTCGCCTGCGGCAGCGATAGCGGCACGTCGTCCGCGCAGGCGAGCTCGGGCAATGCGGTGACCATCAAGAACTTCGCGTTTGGCCCCAGCACCCTCCAAGTCAGCGCCGGCACCAGCGTCACCTGGACCAACAACGATCAGACCCCCCACACCAGCACTGCCGAAAAGTCCTCGCCGGCAAGCTGGGATTCGGCAAACCTCGCGCCGGGCGCCAGCTTTTCGTACACCTTCGCGAAGGCAGGCACGTACACTTACCACTGCAATATCCACCAATACATGACCGGCTCCATCACCATTCATTGAGCACGATGTCGATCCGCGCCTCCCGGTCTCCGCTCCGCCGACGTGGCGCATTCGTGAGTGGCTGCGGTCTTCTCGTCTGCGCTGCGGCGATGGTCGCCATCGAGGCGGCACTGGGCATGCGCGGCGGCGCGTCAAGGACGCCGGCGGGCACTGCCGACGGCCTGGTGGGCGGCGATGGCGGCGGCTCACCGCTGGTGCTGGTCGTCCTCGGTGACTCCACCGGGGCCGCGGTTGGCGCCAGCGTCTTCGATCGTGGCTACCCACGTCTGGTCGCAGCCACCCTGGCCGCCGCGGCCGGTCGGCCCGTCTCCCTGCACGTGCTGGCGGTGAGCGGCGCGCGGGTGGCCGACGTCCGCCACCTGCAGCTGCCCGACGTGGCCGCCCTGGCACCGGACATCGTGCTCCTCGTCGTCGGTGGCAACGACGTCATCCATCTCACCCGTGCCCGCACCGTCCGCGCCGACCTGCGCGCCGTCATCCGCAGCTGCGCGGACAGCGGCGCCGCGGTGGTGGTCGCCGGCGTGCCGGCCATGGGCACCACCATCCGGGTGGCACAGCCGTTGCGTTCGCTGATCGGGCTGCGCGCCCACCGGCTCGACAGGATTTGGCGCGAGGAGTCGTCCGCCGCTGGCGCGGTCCGTGTCCAGCTCGCCCGAGAGACGGGTCCTGCGTTCGCTGCCAACCACGGTCTCTTCTCCGGCGACCGGTTCCACCCCAGCGACGCCGGCTACGCTCTCTGGGCGCGCGTGCTCGAAGGCGGCGTGCTGCGTGCGTACCGCGAAGGCGCCGACGACGACAGAGGTGAACGGATCGCGGCGCCGGCCGGGCGCGCCGATTGAGGGTCGGGAGCGACACAGCCGGTGACCCGGACATCGGCGCGCAGCGGCTGCTCAGCAATGGGAAGTCATTGGCACTGCTTGCTCCTAGCGGTCAGGTCACGTGTTGGTGTGCTCCCGAGCCCGACTCCCCGCCGCTGCTGTGGCGCCTGGTCGGGCCAGGCGGCTCCGCAGCAACCTGGGTGGGCTGCACAGCCGACGCGACCCCCGGGATTCTCGCCGGTCCTCAGCGCGGGTCTTGCCGTACAGCACTGGCCGGCGGGTGACCCCGTCCTCGACCACGGTGTACCGCGCGACCACAGACCGTCGGCACGAGGCCGCGCCGAACCGACCCTTCGCCGTTGAGCCTCTTTGCCATGGGGAGCACTGTACGTATTATTCGCCAGTTGTCACAGTCGCTGTCACAGTGACCACGATCGCCGTGCTGGCGGCTCCATGATGAGGGCGACGGCATACCTGTGTAAGGGATTTGGCGGAGCGAGAGGGATTCGAACCCTCGATCCGAGTTGCCCCGGATACCGCATTTCCAGTTCGTGTTTGAGGCGTCCTCAGGGGTCCACGGGCGTCCATCCTGAACTCGGCAGCGGTCCGATTGACGTGTTCCCGTCCACCAGAGTCCGCCGCCGTCCGGCCCCGTGGGGGTCAACGTGGGGGTCAGAAAACACCAGAGTTGGCACTAACCCACCTCCTTGACGGGGCCACTCAGCCCTGACCAGAGAGTCCCAGGCGAGGGGTGGGCGCGAGCGCCCAGCGGGCGACACGCCCGACGCGAAGCGAACCGAGTGGTCCGGCTTCGGCCCGGCTGCGTTTCTGGTCTCCATGCATTGCAACACCCTTTTTCCGCTTCCTGATCGGACAGAGTCTCTGGCTCCAGCGGAATGGGCGCGCCGCAGTGACGGATACGGACACGGCCACTCCGGCGATGGTGAGGAGGACGCAAGTCAAGCTCCAACCGGCCTCAGGGTTGGGATGCGTCAGGGAAGCCGAGCCGCCGCCAGCGCTGCCGCGATCGTGAGGGGTACGAGAACGATGCCGATCGCTGAGTAGCGCCGCGCCGAGGGGCGGGCGCCGACGGAGCGCGCCGCCTGCCACCACAGCAGCGCGGAGAGCGAGCCGGTCACCGCGAGATTCGGGCCGACGTTGAGGCCGAACAGCAGGCTGCGGGCGTGGAGCGGCATCCTCGATCCGAGCAGGACCGCCGCAGGCAGGTTGTTCACCAACACCGACGCCGCGGCCCCGATGGCGGCGGTCTCGATGCTCCCCGCTGTCGCCATGAGCAGACCGGGGTAGCTCCAGACGCGCGCTACAGCGCCGAGAGAGATTGCCACCAGGAAGACCCCGACAAGAATGCGGACGTCAACCTGACCGCGGACGCGGGCCACGTCCACGCGGCGCTGCCCGAGGCGGACTGCGACGAGAGCGACGCCCACCCCGAGGACCGGGAGAGCTGAATCCGCGAGAACGAGGATCAGGACGACGGCCGCACCAATGCCGAGGACGCTGAGGAGCCGCGAGCGGGGCGCGTCGGGGTCAGGGGTAACGGCGGCCGACTGCCCACTCCTGAACGCAAACGCCACAACCACGATCGTCACGGCCACTGCGGCGAGCCAGGGAGCGGCCATGCGGCTGAGGAAGGTCGAGCCGCTCACGTGCTCAGTGGAGAGGATGAGGAGATTAGTCAGGTTGCTGCCCGGCAGCAGCAGTGACGCCGCGTTGGACATGAAGACGCATCCGTACAGGAAGCGCAGCTCGCCGGCGCCTCGTCGCCGCGCCAGGTGGACCAGTACCGGGGTCAGGAAGGCCACCGATGTGTCCAGGTTCAGGAAAACGGTGACGACCGCCACCAGCAGCATGGCGACGACATAGAGCGGAAGGCTCCCGCCAGGAAGGCGGGCGAGCAAACCGGCAGCCCTGAGGAAGAGCCCGTCCTCGTTGGCGACCACCCCGATCAGGAGCAGGCCGGTCACCAGCACGAAGGGTGGCCACGTGTGAATCGCCGCGTCCCCGAGGGCGGCGGGGGCCAGGGCGGCCGCAGCCACGGCCCCGACCGCTCCGACGGCGAGGATGGTTGTCCGAGGTCTCACCCGCCAATCCTGACCGGCGAGATGTGGGGTGGGCAGTCCCGGGCCTGCTATGAAGGAGCTCCGCCGCCTCCGCGGCCGCGACGCGACGAAAGCCGGCGATGAGCTCGAAGGCGCCGTCCTGCCGTCGCTGCATATCGCCTTGGCGGCTCCTCGATTGCCGTATTCGTCGTGGTTGAGGTGCGTGGCGAATCATTGAAGTGACACGCAACCAAGTGTGATTGGGCACTCTGCCGCAAAATCGCCGACGACGCCATCGCTGTTACCGACGCAGCAGCGACTGATTCCTGTCGCGACCTCGCCGGCCTCGCCGCCACACCGGGACGCCTCCTCGCCACGGCTCCTCAGCCTGCTTCGAGGTCGGCTGTGTACGCGCCATCAGAGGCTGCGGCGTTGCACACCGCGCGCTGGAGGAAGGCCTGCCTGGCTGCATCGATATTCGACTCGTGGCCCTGCCACACGGAGAGGGCGTCTTCTTGCAGGGCCCGCGCGAAGGAAAACGTGACCCTCCACGGGTGAGGGCCCAAGCGGTTGATGGCATCAAGGTGCTCGGTCGCTTGGATGGGTCGCTGCCCTCCCGAAAGGAATGCGATACCCGGCACGGCAGCCGGAACGGTGCGGCGCAGACACTCCACAGTTGCCTGGGCAACGGATGCCGTCGAGGCTTGGGTTACGCATGCCTTTCCGGAGGTCACCATGTTCGGCTTGAGAATCATCGCTTCCAACTCGACGCGCTGTGCGGCCAGGCTGGTGAACAGCGTACGCAGCATTGATTCCGTCACCGTCGAGCAACGCTCCAGCGTGTGGCTGCCGTCCATGAGCACTTCGGGTTCGACGATGGGAACCAGCCCAGCCTCCTGACAGAGGGCGGCGTAGCGCGCCAGCGCGTGCGCGTTGGCGAGCATGCATCCGGTGGTGGGCAGCTCAGCGTCGACGGCGATGACCGCACGCCACTTCGCGAATCGTGCCCCGAGAGCCCGATATCCGGCAAGGCGCTGGCGGAGGCCGTCCAAGCCCTCGGTCACCGCCTCGCCCGGAAAGCCAGCCAGCGGCTGGGCACCGCCATCGACCTTGACGCCTGGTAGCACTCCCTGGGCGGCGAGCTGTGCTGGGAAAGGCACGCCAGCCGCGGTCGACTGATGGATCGTTTCATCGAAGAGAATGACACCGCTGAGCGAGTCGCCGATGCCCTCAGCACCGAAAAGCATCTCGCGGTATGCACGCTGGGACTCGGGAGTCGACGGGATGCCGACTGCAGCAAAGCGCTTGGCGAGCGTCGTCGTGCGTTCGTCAGCGGCCAGAATGCCGCGGCCTTCGCGGACCAGCCAGCGGGCGGTCGCGCGGATGTCGGTCACGCTCGCTGGGCTTGGCTCGTCCACTCTCTTCTCCGCTGTCTCCGCATCCTACGTGCCGTTCCTGGCCATACTGACCGACCTGCCCGGGCCGACACCATCACGCGCCGCGGGAACCGGGAGCTGGAGGTGGAGCTTCGATCGAAGCCACGATCACCCCAACATGCTGGACTGTTTGCCCGGCGATCCTCGTCCGGTATCGAACCCTCCCGTGTCTGCGCCGAGAGGTGTTCGTTGGGCTCTGGCTCATCACGGACTTGCGGGGTGTCCGAGAGCGCTCGCGTCTCGAATCGGTAGCCGATCCGCCGTCCACGCGGCGCGGGCGTCGGGTCAGCGCGGGCTGCCGGATGGTGCGGTGGACGGGCTCGATCACGTGAGCTGCACGCCCCATGTTGTCGTCAGCGACTGGCCCGGCTCCAGGCGCACCAGGGCGTCGCCACTCTGGAAGGCGTTGGGCGGACAGGTCATCGGCTCTGCGCCGAGCCCATGTCGACGCCGTTCTGGGTCGAGGGTGTCGCCGGTGTAGAGCTCGAGAATCGGGTAGTGCTCGTCCACCCACAACTCGGCACGACGTCCATCGGGTGCCAAGAGCCGAACCCAGGCCCGCCCACCGTCGTCACGAGCGAGGTCGGTGAAGGCGAAGTCCACCCTTTCATTCCCAAGGGGCTTTCCTCTGGAGAAGTCGAAGGGCGTACCGGCAACGGGTTCACGGCCTGTGGGGAGCTGCCGCTTCTCGTCGGTGAGGATGCGCGTGCGGGCATCGAGTTCCACGGTGCACGCATCGATCAGCCCGGTCCCCGGGGAGAGATAGGGGTGCTGGCCGCAGCCGTACGGGCAGCGGGTGGCGCCGGTGTTGGTGGCGGTGGTCGCCACACTCAGGCCAGCGTCGTCGAGCTCGTAGGCCACGCTGACCTCCAGGCTGAACGGATAGCCCATCATTGGGTGCAGCCGGGTAGCCACGACAACACGGCTCGGCGTCTGCTCTGCGGGCCGCCAGGAGCGCCAGCGCAACAGGCCATGGATGGCGTTGTTCTTCTCGGGCTCGGTCAGCGCCACCTGGTGGTCGACTCCGTCGAACCGGTAGCGGCCGTCGCCGAGCCGGTTCGGCCAGGGAACGAGCACGTTTCCGCGCGCCCCGTCGCCCATGGCGTCGACGGGATACGGGTCAAGGACGGGACGCCCGCCCACCTCGTACTCGCGGATGCCACCCCCGACCTCGACGATCGTGGCCCGCTGCTTTCCCCTCCTGATCTCGAACTGCTCGCCGGAGGGCGGTAGCGTCATCGGTGACCTCCGTCGTACTCAGTCAACTCGTCATCGCGTCTCGGGACACACCATCGCACCATCGCACAGGAACGTCGGTGCGACAGCGTCGGGACAGACAGGCTCGCGGAGCAGACCACTGTGTCTTTGAACGTGAGGCCGCCCACGCTGGGGGGATCGGTCACCACGCTGGCGGTCGACACCGTCGCGAGACGGCGACAGAGGATAGCGAGCCGACGACAAGTCCGGATTGCGTCGGCGCCGAGCGGAGACGTCACACCGGGTAGGTGACTCCGCGCGGCACTCCTGTTGCACCGAGCTCCACTGATCCGCTTTCAACCAAGAGGACCACCTCCGATTCCGTACTTGTGGAGCCGCCTCCGCATCCACAGCGCTCCCACTGGCGTTCTTCAGTGTGGTGCGGCCTCGCTGCATCGGGCGCCGCTCTTTCTGCTGGCAGGCAACCTTCGACCTGATGAGACTGACCGGGCCATGAGGCTCGATCGGCACCGCCACGGTGTCGACATCCCACGGCCGAGCCTCAGCGTCGGTCGCGATGGCCGGGATGGATTACGGCCATGAACTCTGCGCGCGTCGATGGATCCGACCGAAAGACGCCACGCATGCTGGAGGTGAGCGTCTTTGTGGCCGGCTTCTGGGTACGGCGCATGAGCATGCAGAAGTGCGCCGCCTCGATGACCACTGCGACCCCGAGCGGCGAGAGAACATCATCGAGTGCAGCTGCGATCTCGATGGTGAGGCGTTCCTGGATTTGAAGGCGCCGTGCAAAGAGGTCGACGATTCGAGGAAGTTTGCTCAGGCCGATAATGCGGCCGTCGGGGACGTAGGCAATGTGTGCGTGGCCGACGAAGGGCAGCAGGTGATGTTCGCAGAGGCTGTAGACCTCAAGGTTGCGAACCACGACCATCTCCGAATAGGCCTCAGCGAAAACAGCGCCGTGCACCACGTCAGCCACGGTCTGGTCGTATCCGGCGGTGAGAGACGCCAGTGACGTCACGACGCGCTGCGAGGTGCCTCGCAGCCCTTCGCGCGACGGATCCTCACCGAGCAAGCGCAGCAGCCGCTCGACCAGGTGCGCTGCCTCGGTCCCGGGCGCCGAGAGTGCCGATGCATCCAGCCGGCCTGAGGAGATGGTACAGACGCACGGACTCCGCGCCGACGGCTGCTGCAGTTGGCTCCCGTTCACGACAAGCACACCATCCGGCTCGTCCGGCCAGCGGTCGCGCTCATCGAATCATCTCATCGCCACTCTTGCCGGTGGCGGTGTGGGTGGTGCAGCGCCGGCTTCCGGAACCTGATTGGGTGCCCGCGACTCACGGTGCGGGGCCGGAGGAGTTCCCACCACTACCGTCTACGTGGCAGGGACCGGAGCCAAAACCTCATCGGCGACGCACAATCGTTGGAGGCGCCGACGAGCACGAAAGTACCAGAGGCGGGCCAGTTCGCGCGGGCAGCCCAGGGTTTCACCGATCTCGTCGAATGAGTGGCCCTGAACGGCCCGCATGACCACCGCGGTCCGGTATCGCGCCGGCAGAGCGGCGACCGCGATGCGCAAGTGCGCCTGGATCTCGGCGCGTACCGCCGCCTCCTCGGGATCGACCTCGACGAAGCGTGCGTCCGCCTCAGCGAGGCTTTCCTGGGCGAGCCGCGACGCAGCAGTCTGCAGACAGGTGCTGCGCCGCGCCTGCTTGCAGCAGACGTTGGCCACAATGCGCAGCAGCCAGCTGATGTAGGCCTCCGGGCAGCGAAGACCCGGCAACTCCATGAGCACCACGAGCAGGACGGCCTGGGTGAGATCGTCGATCATCTGGTGGTCGAAACAGCGCCGCGCAACGGTCCGTTCCGCTAGGGGCCGGGACAGGCGAAGCAGCTCTGCGACAGAGGTCCGGTCCCCGGCCTGGGCTCGCCGAACCAGCGGGGTACCGATGCGCTCAGGGCGAGAATCGATCATCTCCGGTGCCGGCTCGGCCAATGGTCGTCTGGTCCGATTCCCATGGCTCGCCACCCCACGTTGCGCCGACTCAGAGCTAGGTTTGCGCGCCGCCTAGTTACTTTCCCCTGAAAAACC
>QHBU01000292.1 GCA_003244045.1 Candidatus Aeolococcus gillhamiae | reverse complement strand
GGCTTCCTCGACATCCGCGACACCGTGGCCTGCGTCGAGCTCGCCTGCCTCAACCCACCGGACGCCGCCGAGTTCCGCGTCTTCAACCAGTTCACCGAGCAGTTCAGCATCCTCGACCTTGCCAACCGCGTCCACGACGCCCGCGCCGCGCATGGCCTGAAGACGGAGATCGTCCACCAGCCCAACCCGCGCGTCGAGCTCGAGGGTCACTACTACAACGCCAAGCACCAGCACCTGCTCGACCTCGGCCTGCATCCCCACGCCCTCGCCGAGACCCTCATCGAGGACGTCATCCACACCGTTGAGCGCCATGCCTCGCGGGTCCGCCCGCACACGCTGGTGACCGCGGTCGACTGGCGCAAGGGCGGTGAGGTGTACCGCTCGACCGAGCCAGCCTCCACTGCAGCACTCGAAATCGAGGATGCCGTCGACGATCGGGTAGCCGCGCCAGCGCTCTGAGCGACACCGCTGAATGGGGGGTGCCCGAGGGGGGAACGAAGTTCCCCCTTCGTTTCGTCACTGCAGGCGGTTCGGCAGCGATCGTCGCATCGTCCAGCGGAAGACGATCAACTCCTTGATGGCCCGCGCTATGGCCCGCGGGCGCGCCCCGGAACGGCGACCGGCACGGCGAGGGTGGTGCGGGACTGCGTGCTGGGCGATGCGGAAGCCCGCGTAGCGGGCCTTGTAGTAGAGCTCGGTGTTGATCAGCGCGCTGCGGGCGTGCAGCTCCATGGAGTCGAGCACCTCGCGGCGCATCACCTTCATGGCGCAGTCGATGTCGCGGTAGGGCAGTCGATACAGCAGCAGCACCAGGGTGTTGAACACCCAGCTCACCACCGAGCGCATGGCCGCATCGTTGCGCTCCTCGCGCCACCCACCCACCAGGTCGGCGTCGGCGAGCAGCGGCAGCAAAAGCGCCAAATCGGCCACCTCGAACTGGCCGTCCGCATCGGTGAAGGCGACGTGGGACAGCCTCGCGGCGCGCAGCCCGTCGCCGACGGTGGCGCCGTAGCCGCTCTTGCGCTCATGGCGCACGATGTGCAGCTCCATGCCCAGCTGCGTGGCCAACTCGGTCGCGGTGGCGCCGCTGCCGTCGGTGCTGCCGTCGTCGACGAGCACCACTTCGAAGCGGTCGGCCAGGGTCGGCAGAGTTGTGGCCAGGTGCGGCAGCAACCAGCGGATGTTCTCGACCTCGTTGTGAGCGGGGAGGACCAGGCTGAGCTCGGGGAGGCGTGCGGTCATGTCATCCCGCCACGATCGCGGTGGTCAGCCCCATGATCGAGAGCGTCATGGCCGCGGCCGCGCAGAGCGATGACACGGCCACCATGGTGGCCCGGGCGCGGGCCAGGCGCACGATCGCCCAGACCAGCGCCAGCAGCGGCCCGGCGACGGCCACCAGGAGGTACCGCCCCTGGGGTTGGAAGACGACAAGCAGCGCGTTGCCGATCGAGAACACTCCCGCTCCGAGCGCCGCCAGCGCGTAGGCACTCACAGCGACCCTGCGTGAGGCCTCCCATCGCGCCCAGGATCGCGCAGCCAGCACCATCCCGGCCACGACCAGGCCGGCGACAACCACCGCGAACGCCGCCAGGAGAAGACGCCCGGCCGGCGGCAGCACCACCGGTGAGCCCTGGTAGCGCTCCGGGCTGAAGAGGCCGTGGAGCGACTGGGTGAGGAAGGCGCGCAGCTCGGCGACGGTGCGCAGCTTGTGCGGTGGCACGCCGATCGGCGTGAGCGGCGGCAGCGGGCGATGAAAGGAGACGAGGTTGCGCGCGTACCACCAGCCCGCGATCACCACGATCGGCGCCGTGACGGGCAGCAGGTCGGCCGGTGCGAATAGGTGGCGCCAGCGCCAGACCACGACGGCGGCGAGCACGATGATCACCGGCAGGTCCGTCTCCTTGGCGAGCAGCCCCAGCGCGATGCTGCCGCCGACGGCCAGCAGGAGCCGCCGGGTGGGCGCCGGCGCGAACGCGACGTGCGTGGACACAAGAAGCAGCAACGCCCCGGCAAGCGTCGCCAGGCTGTCGTCGGTGATCGACGCGGAGACGAACTGGAAGCCGGGGAGGAGCGCCAGTGCCGCCCCGGTCCCTGCTGCCAGCCACGGCCGGCTGGGGACCAGCCGCCGCACCGTGAGTGCCACGCACGCCAGCGCGAGCACGCCGAGAACGATGGAGAGGAAGCGCAGCGCCACGGGCGCGGCACCGAGGCGCAGCAGCGCCGCCCCGGCCAGGTAGTAGAGAGGTGGCTGCTGGCGTTCGGTGACCGTGGCGCCGGGCAGCGCGGCGTGGTCGGAGATGAGCCGCGCGTAGTTGAGATGGGCGAGCTCGTCGGCGGAGCTGCCCACCGGAACGCTCAGCGCGTACGTCACCGTGATCACCGCGTACGCGGCTGCGGCCGCAGCGACGAGCAGCGCCGGGGCTCGCCTCACGCTGGGCTGCCGCTAGCGCCGCGGGAACGTTGCGGCCGGCGCCGAGCGGGGCGCGAGGGCCACGCCGACAGCCGTGATGATCCGCTCCGCCGCCTCGCGCATCTCGTCGGCGGACGTATCGCGGCCGAGGCTGAGGCGGATCAGCGCGGTGGCGCGGGGGTCCTCGCCCATGGCCACCATCACGTGCGACGGCTGCGCTGCTCCGCTCGAGCACGCCGAGCCGCTGGAGACCTCGACCCCGGCGACGTCGAGCGCGGCGACCAGCGAGTCCGCCGACGCGCCGTCGACGAGCAGGGCGCTCAGGTTGGGAAGACGAACGGCGGAACGCGCCGCCACCCGGGTGTGCGGCGCACCTTCGAGCACCGCCGTCTCCAGGCCGTCGCGCAGGGCCGCCTGGCGCACCGCCTGCTCGGGGCGCTCGCGCTCGACCAGCTCGGCCGCACAGGCGAAGCCCGCGATGGCGGCAACGTTCTCGGTGCCGCTGCGCCGTCCACGCTCCTGGCCGCCGCCGTCGAGCTGGGCAGTCAGGTGCGTCCCCCAGCGCGCGTACAGCGCGCCGCTGCCCTTGGGTCCGTAGCATTTGTGGGCGGACACGCTGAGCAGGTCGACGTCGAGCGCGGCGAGGTCAATCGGCACCTTGCCCAGCGCCTGCACGGCGTCGCTGTGCACCAGCACCCGCGGGTTGCGCGCACGCGCCAGCCCTGCCGCGACATGCACGTCCTGCACCGCGCCGACCTCGTTGTTGGCGAGCATCAGCGACACCAGCACGGTGTCGTCGCGCACCGCCGCTGCGATCCGTTCCGGGTCGACGCAGCCGTCGGCCTCGCAGGGCACCACGGTGACGCCGGCCTCGCCGCGCTCGCCGAGCTGGGCCACGGTGGTGAGCACCGCCTCGTGCTCGATGGCGCTGACCACGAGGTGGCGGCCCCGCTCCGCGCCCCAGCGCTGCAGCACCCCGCGCACCGCCAAGTTGTCCGCCTCGGTGCCGCCGCTGGTGAAGGTGAGCTCGCGGGGCATGCATCCCAGGACGGTGGCGAGGCGATCACGCGCCCCGTCCACGGCGCTGCGTGCGTTGCGGCCGCGGCCGTGTGGCGACGATGGGTTGCCCCAGTGCTCGACGAGAAACGGAAGCATCGCCTCGACCACCTCGGGTGCCAGCGGGGTGGTGGCCGCGTGGTCGAGATAGATGCGGTGCGGCGCGATCAGCTCATCCCCAGAGAGCCCCAGAGCTCCAGCTTGTTGCGCACCGCCTCGATGACCGCGTTGGTGAACTCGTCGGTGAAGGCGTGGCCACCGAGGTCGGCGGTGCGGGTGCCGGCGCGGACTGTCTCGAAGGTGGCCTCGTAGATGGCCCGCGACACCACCTTGCCCTGCGCGTCGGCCATGAAACCGAGCAATGAGGCCGCGGCGAGGATCATCGCCATCGGGTTGGCGATGTTCTTCCCCTGCAGCGCGGGCGCGGTGCCGTGGGGCGCTTCGGCCATGACCACGTCAGGCTTGGTTGTGTCCTCGGTGAAACCGAGCAGCAGCGACTCGGCCCCCGCGATGCTCCCGAACAGCTGGAGCACGAAGTCGCTGAGGCAGTCACCGTCGCGGTTGAGCGAGGGGATGACCAGCGCGTCACCGCCATGGGTGAGCAGCAGCGCATAGGTCGCGTCGATGAGCTGGGGTTCGTAGGCGACGTCGGGGTAGCGCGCCGCCGCCGCGTCCATCTCCTCCTTGAGCATGCCCTCGTACACCGGTGAGACGGTGTACTTGGGACCGCCGAACACGCGCGCATGGGTGCGCCGCGCCTGCGCGAACGCGAACTCGCTGACCGCGCGGCACGTCGCGCGCGAGATGTGCTCGGTGCGGAAGGCTACCTCGTCGCCGTTCGACTGCTCACGCCACTCCGTGGCGTTGTAGGCGTCGTCGACCGCCATGCGCACCACGCTGATGGGAGCGCTCACGCCACCCATCGAGGGCACGCCGGGGATTCGCCTGCCGGTGCGCAGGATCACCTTGCCGCCGACCCGCTGGCGCAGCACGGCGTTGGGGCTGCGCACGTCGCCCGCCGTCTCGGGCGTGACGGTGGCGGCCTTGATGCCGAAACCGCACTCCACCATGGCGTCGGCCGCTTCGAGCACCACGCCGTTGTCGGTGGCGCGCCTGTTCTCCAGGGAGAGGTCGAAGCGGCGCAGATCGAACTCGATGCCGATGACCTCGGGAGCGATGACGCGCAGCGCCTCGTCGAGCAGCTCCTGGCCGGTCTGGTCCCCTTCGAGGACGGCGATGGTTGCGCTCATCGCGCCACAGCGTAGCCGCGTCCGCCCGCCGGTCGCAGCCCCGTCCCTGCCTATGATCGGCGCGTGCAGAGCCCCGCGCCCACAGCCGCCGAGGAGGAGCGCAGGCCGGCGGCGATCCTGGTCGCATACAGCTGGGACATGGTGCGTGCGTTGCTGGCGCTGCTCGGTGCCCTGGCAGCGTTCGGCGGCCAGGTGACCGTCGGCAGCCGCCTGGTCAGCGTGGGCCTCGGTGAGCAGGTCCTAGCGGCGGTGTCCTCGGCGTCATTCGCGGCGTTGCTCATCATCCTGGCCACGCTGCTGACGCGCCGCCACCGCTGGGTGCGCATCGCCCAGATGGTCACTCTTGGAACGGCGATCGCGATCGGGGCGGTGTCTCTGCTGCTCGCCGCCGTGCTGCCCGGCCAGGGGCTCCAGATCAGCGCGCTCAGCGCAGTCCTGGTGCTGCTTGTCGATGCCGCGGTGATCGTCGCCATGACCGGGCAGCGGGTGATCGCCTGGTACAGCGTCGGTGAAACCCGGATTCCCGCCTACGTCGTCGGCACGATCGCGTTCTGGGCGGCGAGCAGCGCCGCGCTCATCGTCATCCAGGCAATGCGCTGAGGCGCTTCTCAGATCATCGAGAGTAGGTCGCCGACCACGGCGACCAGGGCGTCCCCGTCGAGCGGCTTGGCCATCACCGCGGCGGCACCGAGCTGCTGGGCGCGTTCCTTGGTGCGCACATCGCCGGGCGGGGTGAGGATGATCACACCGGCGCGGGGATGCTCGGGCGCGAAGCGCACCGCCTGGAAATACTCGAGCCCGTCGGTGTCGAGTGTGGTGTCCAGCAGGAGAAGGTCGGGAGGGTCATCCTCCATCGCCTGGCGCAGCTCGCGCATCTCGCGCACCCAGCGCACCCGATGACCGGCCTCGACCAGCCAGCTCACCACCGGAGCGGCGACCGACGCCTGGTCCTCGGCGAGCAGGATCTGCGCGGCGTCACCCATCGGGGCGGATGGTAGCGAGCCGGTTACACTGCTGGTGATGCCGCGCAGCGAGCCCGCCATCCCCGCCGCGTCGGCGCGCTTGCGCCGGCTGCAGGCCCGACTCCCCGAGCTCTCCGTGCCCGCGCTGGTGCGCGTACGCGACGCGCTCGAAGCCCTCCTGGAGAAGGATCGGATCCGCCTGTCCGACGTCAACGCCGTGATCCGCGCCGCCGCCGACTGATGCGCCGCCCGGGTCTGCTGCGGCGGCTGCTCGACCGCGACCACGCGCCGGCGCGCCAGCGGGGACCCATGGGCCGCCTCCCGGCCGCCGAGCGCCCCCACCTCGTCGACGCGCACACGCGAACCTTCTGGAGCAGAGGGGCGATCGCTCCCGCCACCCTCGTGGAGGCCGACGACGCCGCTCCCGAGCTGCCCACGCGGCGAGCAGCCACGCTGGTCGCCGACCACGAACGCGGCGTCGCCGGTTCGTCGCGGCCGCGTGCCAACCCGGCGTTCAGCGAAGCCGTCTTTGTCGAGCTGATGCGCGCGCGCCAGTACCGCCGCGCCTACGCGCTGCTCAGCCCCGAGTGTCAGCAGAGCTGGGGATCGCTGCAGGCGTTCATCGACGCGCAGCGCATCGGAGCGCTGGTGCAGCTGCGCGGCGTGCGTGTCACCGAGGTGCGCCAGCTCGACAACTGGCGCGATCCCGACTCGGGCATGGTCCACGAGCACGCCGCCGAGCTCGACGTGCTGTACGAGATGGGTGACGGCACGCGGAGCGCCAGCGTCCCCCGCACCGTGCACCTTGTCGCCTTCCAGGGCGGGTGGCGGTCCCTGTGTTATCCGACCGCGGGTGCCGGTCGCTAGCTCGCTGTAACAACGTCGAGCTGCGCTGTAAAGACGGGGTGGGGCCGGGTGGCCGTGGGTACAATGCCCCGGATGGAGAACGCAGCGCTTCCGCGCCGCAGCGCAGGCCCGCTCGAGCGCACCGTGCTCGAACTGCGCCGGATCGACCGCCACGCCGTGTGGCGGCGGCCGCGCGTGGGACGCACCCGGCTTCTGCTGCGCGAGTCCGACGCGCTCGTCGACCTCATCGAGCGCTGTCGCGAGCGCGGTGACCGTCTGCTGCCGACACAGCTCTGGAGCGCGGTGGTGCGCTTCGTCGGCGCGCTCGATCCCGCTCTGCGCGATGAGCTCGGCATCAACCGCGAACCCGGACACGTCGCCGACGTTCTCTTCTCAAGCCAGGGATTGCTGCTCGAGCGCGCCCGCCACGAGCGCATTCCCATGACCGCTCGGATCATCCCCCTCTTCCGCAGCTGACCGCGACCCGCTGTGGCGTGGGACATCGCGGTCGCGGGCACCGTCCACGTCGACGAGATCACCACGCCGGCGGGGCACAGCCCCGAACAGCTTGGGGGCTCCGCCGTGTACTTCGCGCTCGCCGCCGCGCGGTTCGCCATCGTCCACCTCAATGGGATCGTCGGTGGCGACAGGGCCGCAGGCTTTGCAGCGCTTCTCGATGAGGCGGGCGTCCGTCGCGACGGCCTCGTGGTCAGCGACCGCGCCACCTTTGCCTGGCATGCGCGCCACGACTTCGAACACTGGGTCGCTGTCGACACCAGCAGCGACGAGGGCTGCGATCCGGAGTGGCGACCATGCCTTCCCGAGGCGGCGGCCACCGCGCCGGTGCTGTTCCTCGCCAGCCTGCGACCGTCCCTCCAGCGCGAGGTCCTCGAGCAGAGCGGCGCCCGCCTGATCGGGGCGGACTCGATGACCGAGTACACGGGTCCGCAGCGCGATGCCGTCCGTGAGGTCGTGCACGCCTGCGACGTCCTCTTCCTCAACCGGAGCGAGCTGGCCAGCCTCACCGGCGCACCGGTGACCACCTGGCGCCAGGAGGCGATCGCCATGTGCGGGGTGGGACGTCTGCGCGCGGTCGTCGTCAAGGGTGGGCCCACCGGGGCCGCGCTGGTCACCGATGACGGGGTCATCTCCCGGCCGCCGGCTAAGGTCGAGAAGGTGGTCGACCCAACCGGCGCCGGCGACGCCCTCGCCGGCGGGTTTCTCGGCGCCTGCGCTGCCGCCGAGCGCGACGACGCCGACTTCTTCATCACCGCGCTCGACGCCGGGCTGCGCTGCGCCGCGGACGCGATCTCGGAGTTCGGATTGGCCGGGTTACAGCACCCGTAAGGCGTCGCCCGGGTCGCGCTCACGCCGGCTGAGAGCGCGGAGCACCGCAAGCTCTCCGTGGCGCATCTCGGCGATGTCGACGAGAAGCCGGATGGTGGGCTGCATGCCGGTGAGCGCCGGCGTGGGCCGGCCGATGCTGACCCACAGGTCATCGGTGTGGACGGTCAGCTCGAGGACACGGCTCAGCAGGCACTCGTCGAGTGGCAGGACGCGGTTGCCGATCATCTCGACGAGTCGATCGTCGGGCTCGGTGGTGAGCGCGTGGTGCAGCTCGGCCAGGGAGCCGTCGAACGACTCGATGACGTCACGACAGCCGGCCCTGGCCCCCTCGGCCGCGCGTTTGCGGACGCCCGCGTTGAGCGGCGAGGCGACGTCGGAGAGGCCCTCCATGGCGGCGTAGTACGACACCGCCGACATCGGCTCCTCGGTCTTGGACACGGGGTTGCGGAGGTACGTCTGCACGGTGATGACCGCGCGGGCGAGGTGCGCGGCCAGCTCTCCGATGGTCATCTCCGCCAGCGCCGAGGGCGCGTCCCACCGCGCCTCGACGTCGGCGTGGACGAGCGCGGTGCGCGCCTCGGCGGCAGCCGCCAGGAATGTCAGCCGGGTCTCGTGCATCACTGGCCTCCGATCAAGCCGGGAAAGATGGTGGTGAGCACCAGCACTGTGGTGAGCAGGATCAGAACCGTGGCCAGCGCGACCGCGATGACGTTGTAGGCGACACCGTTGCGCCGCGCGCCCAGCAGCCGTCTGTCGTTGGCGAGCAGGATGATGAAGACGAGCAGGACGGGGAGCAGGATGCCGTCGAGCGTCTGCGTGCCGATGGCGACTCCCGCGATCGGCACCCCGGGGATCAGCATGATCCCGGCACCGATGGCGAGGATGCCGATGAAGAGCGTGAAGAACAGCGGCGCCTCGGCGAAGCTGCTCTGCACGCTGCGTTCAGCGCCGAAGGCTTCGCAGATCACGAACGCGGTGCTCAGCGGCAGCACCGCGGCGGCTAGCAGGGACGCCCCCACCAGGCCGACGGCGAAGAGCTGCGTCGCATGCACACCGGCGAGCGGTGCCAGCGCGGACGCCGCCTGCTGCGCGGACGACACGCCGACCCCGCCGAGCCCATGCGGGTACGCCGCCGACGGACCGAACAGCGTTGCCGAGGTGGTGATGACGATGAACATGGCGACGATGACCGCGAAGATGGAGCCGCTGATGACGTCGGCGCGCACCATGCGGAGGTGCTTCTCGCCGGTCCCCTTGTCGACGATCGAGGACTGCAGGAAGAGCTGCATGTACGGTGTGATCGAGGTGCCGATCAGCGCGATGACGTCCACGAGGTACGACGCCGACGGTACCGATGCGGGGTGGCTGAGGTCCGGCACCACCGCGCTGCGGGCGATCTCTCCCCAGTGGGGGCCGACGGTGACCGCGGCGATGATGTACGAGATGAAGGTGAGCCCCAGCGCCAGGAAGATGCGCTCGACGATTCGCCTGTTGCCACGCATCACCACGACGCCGATCAGCACCGCCGAGCCGATCACCGCCACCGGCAGCGGAACCCCGAGCAGGCCCAGCCCTCCGGCGACACCGGCGAACTCCGCCAGCGTGGTGCCCCCGTTGGCGATGAGCACCACCACGGACGCAAAGAGGGTCCAGCGCACGCCGAAGCGTTCGCGGATCAGATCCATCAAGCCCTTGCCGGTGACCGCGGCGAGGCGCGCCACCATCTCCTGGGTGATGATCAGAGCGACGAGGATCGGCAGGAATGCCCAGAGCAGGTGGTTGCCGTACTTGGCGCCCGTGTTGCTGTACGTGAACACGCCGCCGGCGTCGTTGCCGGCGTTGGCCACGATGATCCCCGGGCCGATGACCGCGAGGTAGCGCCAGAGCCCGCCAAAACGGCGCGGCTGGGCACGGCGGCGCTCACGCCGCTGGGCGACTGCCTGTGCGGCCCGGCGGCGCAGCGGGCTGGTCTGACGGGCGGTCTTCACGTCCGCTCCGCACGCCCATCACAGCGCCCTCGCCCGCCGCCGCACTCCGGCGGGCATCACCTCGTCCATGGCGTCGTCAATGGTGACGATCCCCTGCATGCGGTCCTCGTCGTCGACCACCGGCACGGCAAGCAGGTTGTACTTGGCGATCACCGCGGCCACGTCCTCGGGGCTGGCGTCGAGCGGCACGGCGACGACGCGCTTGATCATCAGGTCCGCGATCGGGGTGTCCGGCCGGGCCACGATGAGGTCACGCAGCGAGAGCACCCCGAGAAGCTTCTCGTCCTCGTCGACAACGTAGACGTAGTAGATCGACTCCGCGTCGGGCTCGAGCTCGCGCAACCTGTCGATGGTCTGCTGTGCGGTCAGCGTCACCGGAACCGCCACGAACTCGGTGGTCATGAGGCCGCCGGCGGTGTCGTCCTCGTAGCCGAGCAGCTCCTCGACGTCCTCCGCCTCGTCCGCCTCCATCTTGGCGATGAGCTGCTCGCGGCGCTCCTCCGGAAGATCGCCGAGCAGGTCAGCCGCCTCATCAGGGGACATCGCCTCGAGGATGTCGGCGGCACGCTCGTCGTCCAGGCGCGAGAGGATCTGCGCCTGCACCTCTTCGGAGGACTCCTCGACGACGTCGGCGGCCACCTCGTCGTCGAGGGACGCGAAGATGGCGGCGCGGTCACGGCCGCCGAGCTGCTCGACGATCTCGGCGATGTCGGCCGGGTGCATCTTGGCCAGCTTCTGGTGACTGATCTTCAGGCGCACGCTCTGCTCGTCGCTGTGCACCGGGTCGACCGCGTCCCAGGAGATGAGCCGCTGCGGGAAGTCTCGCCCGACGAGGTGCGTGACCCGGCGGCCGGCGCGCTCGACGCCGAGGCGGCGGAGCAGGCCGCGGGCACCGATGTCGACCCCGACGAGCAGCATCTTGCCGTCCTGAGGCTGGAGCTGCAGGTCGTTGACGCGCACCACGCGGCGCCCGTCTGTGTCGACGATCTGCTTGTCGAGCACGTCGCGCGCCAGCCAGATCTCCCCATCGGTGCGAACGTGTGGGCGCAGCGCGGAGGTGGGCACGTCGAGGCTGAGCTCCCCACTCTCGCCGGCTCGGACAGCGCCCCAGTCGATGGTGGCGGGAAGCTGCCTGCTCCGTCCCCTGATGGCCACGGCGCTGACCGACGGGTAGGGCTCACCCATGCGCACGATGAGATCGCGAACCGAGCCCACGGTCCGCTGATCGACGTCGACAACGTCGGCGCGCAGGAAGTCGCTGAGGAAGATCACGGCGAGAGGGATGGTGCCACCTAGAGCGGACGGGAGGGGGATCGGGGACATCTCCTTGCGCTGCAAACAGGCTTCGGCGCCATTGGCGGCCGAGCCGAACGCGTTCGCGTCCGTCTCGGCCTCGGGCGCCTGCAGAACTTGCGCTGCGGAGACGTCCCCGATCCCCCTCGGTCCCACGAAGGCGCCGCACCTCTCGCGGCTGACGGACTGGTCGTTGAGTGTCCTCTCGCTTCGCGAAGGCGGCGCCGGTATGATCGCGGCCAATGCCTCCGCCCAACTCGTCGCGTGATCTCGGAACCCCGATCGATCGCAACATCGCGCTCGAGCTGGTCCGCGTCACCGAGGGTGCGGCGATGTCGGCGGCGCCGTACATGGGCCGCAATCGCAAGAACGACGCCGACGGCGCGGCGGTCGACTCGATGCGGCGCAGCCTCAACTTCGTCGACATGGACGGCGTCGTGGTCATCGGGGAGGGCGAGAAGGACGAGGCCCCGATGCTCTACATCGGCGAGCAGGTGGGCAACGGCAACCCGCCGCGGGTGGACGTGGCGGTGGATCCGATCGACGGCACCCGGCTAGTGGCGCGCGGGCTGCCGGGAGGCATCGCCACCGTGTCGCTCGCCGAGCGCGGCTCGATGTTCTTCACCCACATCCCCTACATGGAGAAGCTCATCGTCGGGCCCAAGGCGGCCAAGGTCATCGACATCACCGATACCGTCAAGAACAACCTCAAGCGCATCGCCAAAGCCGACGACCGCCACATTGCGGACCTCACGGTCGTGGTGTTGGATCGGCCGCGCCACGAGGACCTGCTCGAGGAGATCCGCTCTGCCGGCGCCCGCGTCAAGCTGATCATGGACGGCGACGTCGCCGCCGGGGTGATGGCGGTGATGGAGCACCGCACCGGCATCGACGTGCTCATGGGAATCGGCGGAGCTCCCGAGGCGGTGCTCGCTGCGTGCGCCATCAAATGCATCGGCGGCTCGATGCAGGGAAGGCTGTGGCTGCGCGACAGCGACCGTGCCATGGCCGAGGCCGAGGGGCTGGACGCCGGCCGCGTCCTCGAGCTCGACGACCTCGTCGCCGGCGACAACGTCTTCTTCGCCGCCACCGGCATCACCGACGGCGAGCTTCTCGAGGGGGTCAGGTTCCTCGCCGACGACCGCGCCCGCACCCAGAGCCTGGTGATGCGCAGCTACTCGGGCACGGTCCGCTACATCGACGCCTACCACAGCCTCGCCAAGCTGCGGATGCGCCGCGAGGAGGCCGAGGCGGTTGGCGTGAGCGCGCTGATCTCCAGCAAGGCCGAAGGGGTGGAGGAACTGGCGCCCGGCTGATCGGCCGCGGCGCCGCTCGGACTCGAGGCGCGCTGGCCGACCTGGTTCCCGTGGGACAATCGCGCCACACATGAAGGTGTTTCGCCCGAGCCCCTCGCTGATGCGCTGGTTCACCCCGGGGCTGTACATCAAACGCTGGCTGCTGCTGCTCTTCGTCAGCATCGTGATGATCAGCCTGGCGGTGGGCTATGTGCTCCGCGACATCTACAGCAGCGACGTCCGATTCCCCTCGTGGGTCCAGCAGATCACCCTGCAGTTCCTTCCCCGTGCGGTGCGCGCCGTCCTCTTCGCCGCGGCCGGCATCGGCATCCTCCTGCTCTGCTTCTACAAGCTCGGCCAGTCGCTGCTCGGCCCCTTCCTGCGGGCCGGCAACACCAGCGAGCGGCGCAACCTCATCGAGCACCTTTACGCCCACCGCCAGCTCGCCAAGGGCCCGCGGGTGGTGGCCCTGGGCGGCGGCACTGGGCTGAGCACCCTGCTGCGCGGCATCAAGAAGTACACCGGCAACATCGTCGCGATCGTCACCGTGGCTGACGACGGCGGCTCGAGCGGGCGACTGCGCGAGGAATACCGGGTGCTGCCGCCTGGCGACTTCCGCCAGTGCCTCACCGCCCTGGCGGAGACCGAGCCGTTGATGACCCAGCTGTTCCAGCACCGCTTCACCGGCGAGGGCTCGCTCGGTGGCCACTCCTTCGGCAACCTCTTCATCATGGCCATGGCCGAGATAACCGGCGACTTCGAGCACGCCCTGCGCGAGTCCGGCCGGGTCCTGGCGGTGCGCGGCACCATCGTGCCCAGCACGTTGAAGGATGTCGTGCTGTGTGCCACCTCCGGTGACACGGTGCGAGTCGGCGAGTCGCACGTCCCCCATGGCGTCGGCGAGGACCGCATCGACCGCGTCTTCCTGCAGCCCGACTCGCCACCGATCAATCCCGAGGCCGAGGCGGCCATCCTCGACGCGGAGCTGGTCATCGTGGGCCCCGGCTCGCTTTACACGTCGATCCTTCCCAACCTGCTCGTCGACGGCATGGTCGAGGTGCTGCGCGCCACGCCTGCCATCAAGGTGTACGTCTGCAACGTCGCCAGCCAGCCAGGCGAGACTCAGGGCTACACGGTGAGCGAGCACCTCAGCGCGATCGAGGACCACGTCGGCGGCAATCTCTTCGACTACGTGATCGTCAACAGCAATCTGGCCCCGGCGCTGCCCGCGTCAGCCCAGGCCGCAGGGACGTCGCGCATCCTCTTCGACCGCGACGAGGCATCGCGCAAGCCGGTGCACTACATCCTCGCCGACGTCGTGTCGCCGGCGGTGTCGAGCCACCATGATCCTGAGAAATTGGCTCGGGTGATCATGAAGAGGATATGGCGCTGACGCAGAGCCACAAGCCGTGGGGAGGGGCGGCATCGCTCCGGTCGCTGGTGCTCGCGGTCGCTTCCGGAGCCCCTGGGCTTCGCCCAGTCGGTCTCCGTCGCTGCGAGCAATGCTCCCTCCGCGATGCCGCCCCTCCCCACTCTCGTTGATACCTCGCTGACGAAGCACCTTCGCAGCCCTAGGATCCGCCTCAGTGAGTGAGGATGAGGTTGCGCGCTTGCGCGCCGAGGTGGCCGAGTTGCTTCGGCTGCTCGAGAAGCATCAGTGGAGCGGCTTGACGCCGGTCAAGTCCATCGGAGCGTGTCCGGAGTGCGCCGGGGCGAGGCCACCGGAGGGGACTGGGCACCGCCCGGGCTGCGCTCTGGCGGCGGCGCTCTCCCTGGACTGACGGCGAAACCCAGCGCTCAGTACAGGAGATCGTGCCGGAGGCGGCGATTGAGCGTGTCGGCTGCTCGTTCGCCCCAGCGGTTCCAGGCGCTGTACGCGCGGGGGCGCAGCGGCAGGTCCCAGGTGCCGACGAACTCGGTGATCGTCTCGCTGAACCCTGACTTGAAGCGGTACAGGCCGTACAACGGATGGCGCTCGTTGAGCTGTGACGAGGGCGGTACCGCCACCAGGTCGTAGGTGCGCACACCGCGGGCCCGCAGCCAGCGCATCACCTCCCACTGGAGCAGGTGCGGGGCCATCAGCTCGCTGTGGGCCTTGATCGAACCGCCGTCCTTGTACCAGCTGTGGCTGCCCAGGAAGGTGGCGAAGAGACCGGCGAGCACCTGACCATCCCACGAGGCGAAGAACAGCTGTGCCTGGCCGCTCGCGGCCTGCAGCTCCCAATAACCGCGGAAGTACTTCTCCGAACGAAGGAAGAACCCGGCACGCTCGCGGGTTGCGCCCATGAGCGAGTACATCGTGGCGATGTTGGCGTCGGTCATCTCCACGGGCGCGACCTCGACGCCCCGGCGTGCGGCCAGCCGGATGTTGTAGCGGGTCTTGGGCTTGAACGAGGCGAGAATCGCGTCCTCGTCGCGCTCGAGGTCGACGATGATGGTGGCGCGACTCATCTGCACGTCGGCGGCTGATTTGCGCAGCCCGGCGCCGCGCCAGGCGCGTTGATCGGCTCGAGACTCCTCGATCTCCGGCTCGACCTTGACCAGGAAGGCGTCACGCATCGGCAGGCGATCGGCCAGAACCTCGACCACAGCACTTGCATCGATCACGCCCGGACCCTTGGGTGCGTACCACAGCTCACCGCACCCGGGAATGGCGCGGCGCAGGAGCAGGACGGCGACCTCAGCGCCGCCGGCAGCGGCGATCCAATAGGTCGGTAGCCACCCCCAGGACCGCTTGAACTCCCCCCACGCCCTGGTCTGAAGAATGTGTCCGCCGTCAGGGTTGGCAACGATCAGCTCGTCCCATCGGCCGATCTCGCTGCGCGTCGCCGCCCTCACCGCTTCACGTCGCGCGTGTCGGACACCGCGCCACCGTAGCACAGCCTCGAGAGGACTCGACGCGAATTGATCGGTTGGCAATAGCCCTTGCGTTTCCTTACACTTCCGCGAGTTTCCCCGCCGACCATCCTGGAGAATGACGATGGCCAATGTTGTGACCCGTGACGTCCTTGCTGAGAAGCTTGCCCAACGTGCCGAAATCACCATGAGCGCTGCGCGCGATGAGGTCCGCTGGTTCTTCGACACTATTTCCGGCGCGCTGGAAAAGGGCGACGAGGTGCGCATTCACGGCTTCGGATCCTTCAAGACCGCGCAGCGCGCTGCGCGCATGGGCCGCAACCCGCGCACCGGTGAGGCGGTCAGCGTGCCGGCCCGCCGAGTGGTCCGATTTGCAGCCAGCACAACTCTCAGCAGTGCGCTGAAGAACGCACGTGGCGCCAAGCGAGGCAGTCGCTGACCGAGTAGTCCTGCAGGGGCCCCGGTGACGAGCCGGGGTCCCTGGGCGGCGTTTGGATGCGCGCCGTAGCTCGGCCGGTCCGCGTCGCGTCCCTCGTCCTGGTGAGCGGCATCGCGCTGGCCGCCGTCGGCACCGGCGGCGTGCTTGCGGCGACGCGGGTGCAGGCGCAAATCCCTGCGCTGACACCAGAAGTCGTTTCGACCGCGTCCTTGGCCGCCGGCCCGAACACGTCCGTGCCGATCGACCCACCGCAACAGGGGAGCCTTGTCCTTGCCGCGGTCTTCGACAAGAGCGTGACGCAACTCGTGTCTGCGGATGCGCAGACGGTGCGGCCGATCGCCTCGGTCGCCAAGACCATGACCGCGCTGGCCATTCTCGACGCGCATCCGCTCCCGGCAGACCAGGCGGGACCGTCGCTGACTGTCACCCAGCAGGACGTCAGCGACTATGTCTCGATCAGGGCCAGCGGCGGGTCATTTGCCCCGGTGACGCTCGGCGAGCGCCTCAGCGAGCGTGACCTGCTCATCGGCCTCATGCTCCCGTCGGCGAACAATTTTGCCCTGACCGCGGCGCGATGGATCGACGGCAGCGTCGCCGCCTTCGTGCAGCGCCTCAATCGCCGCGCCGTCGCGCTCGGCATGCTCCACACGCACTTCGCCGACCCCGACGGCCTCGACGTGCGCACCGCCTCGACGGCCGCCGACCTCGTCCTGCTCGGTGAGCAGGTGGTCGTGAATGACGCGCTTCTGAGCATCGTCTCCACGAGCAGCGCCAGGCTCCCCGACGGCACCCCGGTGCAGAACCTCAACATCCTGCTCGGGGAGGAGCCGGGCTGGGTGGGCGTCAAGACCGGCTGGACGCCGAACGCAGGAGGCTGCCTGCTCTTCGCCGCCAAGCGCACGTTGGTCGCCGGCGCGCCGCCGCTCATCATGGTCGGGGCCGTTCTCGACCAGGCCCCGAACGGCAACGTCGACCTTGTCAACCCCGAGCTTGGTGGTGCTTTCGACGTCGCCCGCACCACGGTCGACAACGCGTACAAGGACTTCACCACTGTGCACCTCGGGCCGGGAACGATCCCGGTGCGCGGACGCGTGTCCGGGCCGTGGGGCGGCTACTCGTCACTCCAGCTCGCCGGGCCTGACCGGTACCTGCTGTTGCGCAGCGGCGACACCCTGTCGATGGCCACCTCCGCGACCCCCATCACCGTGCCCGCCGCAGCAGGCACCCGCGCCGGCTCGGTCACCGTGTCGCTCAAGGGTGCCCTGGTCGGCACCTGGACGCTTGCCACGGTCAGCGCGGTCCGTGGCCCGTCACCCTGGTGGAAGCTGCTCTCCGGCTGACCGGGGTTGGGTCACCAGGCCCCGTCGGTGCGCTCCGCAGCGGCCCGCAGCGCGGCCAGCGCCTCGTCGGCATGAGCCGCGAGGTCCTGCGCCATCCGAACCGACTCGAGGCGGTCCCGCGCGGTGATGAGCTCCATCTCGTGCAGGCCGAGGTGGGGCTTGGCCGCGGCCTGGCCCTTGAACGCGGCGAGCGGCTCGCGCCACTTCTGGCGGAGCGCCCGCGGTGATAGCTCACCAGCGCGCACCACCAGGCCGTCGCCGCTCCGATCCCGACCCAGCCGGAATCGGAACGCCACCCGCCCATTCTTGGCACAGCTCTCGCATCGGCCGTACCGCTCATCGGGGATCTCCGGGCGCTTCAGGCAGACGCGGCACATGCCCCGACTCTAGTTCGCATCGCCGCCATTCCGCGTTGACAAAACTACCTTTCCGTCATACCCTCGGCGGGCAATGAACGTCGAGGTGCGTGCCACCGGTTTGCGCGCCATGCGCGATCGGCACCACCTCACCCAGCGCGAGCTGGCGCGCCGCCTCGGGGTCACCCAGAACTACATCCCCGCGCTGGAGGCGGGCACGCGCAACCCCGGCCCCAAGCTGCGCCAGTCGCTGATGCAGCTGTTCCAGTGCGACTTCGAGGATCTCTTCGTGGTGGTGATGGTCAACCCGCTCACCAAGCGTGAGCAGGTGCTCCGCCCCGAGCGCACGTCGGAGGCGAGCTGACCGGGCGCGGACCACGCGCTCCCTACAATCGCGGCGATGGCAAGCGATCGCCTTCTCCTCGAGGGCCTGCAGTTCTTCGGGCACCACGGTGACGTGGAGGCGGAGCGGGCGCTCGGGGGACGCGTCGACGTCGATGTCGAGATTCGCAGTGACCTTCGCCCCGCCGGCCGCAGCGACCAGCTCCACGACGCCGTCGACTACGTGCGCTGCTACGAAGCCGTCCGCCATGTCGTCGAGACGCGCCAGCACAACCTGCTCGAGACCGTCGCCGAGGAGGTCGCCGCCGCGCTGCTCACCGATGACCGCATCCAGTCGGTGGTGGTGCGTGTCGCCAAGCAGCCTCCGCTGGCGGGCATCTTCAACCGATTCGCCGTGGTCATCGAACGCGACCGGAACAGCGGGTAGCCATGAGCGCGGTGATCATCGACGGCAGGGCTGTGGCCGCGGCAGTCCGCGAGGAGGTCGGCGCTCGCGCTCGTGAGCTGACCGAATCGGGGATCCGCCCGGGGCTCGGGGTGGTGCTCTGCGGGGAGAACCCAGCCTCGCAGATCTACGTCCGCAACAAGGGAAAGGCCGCAGAGGAGCTGGGCTTGCGAGTCGACCAGCAGACGCCCCCCGGCGACAGCTCGACCGCCGACATCGTCAGCGTTGTGCAACGGATGAACGACGACGACGGCATCGACGGAATCCTGGTGCAGCTGCCACTCCCCTCGCAGATCGACCCCGACGCGGTGCTCGACGTGCTCCGCCCCGACAAGGACGCGGACGGGTTGCACCCGCTCAATATGGGGCTGCTCGCCCAGGGCGCAAAGCCGCCGGTGGTGGCATGCACGCCGGCGGGTTGCATGGAGATGTTGCGTCGCTACGACGTGCCGCTGCGCGGCAGCCGCGCGGTGGTGGTGGGACGCAGCGCGCTGGTCGGTCGGCCCATGGCCATGCTCCTGGTCAACGCGGATTGCACGGTCACCATGTGCCACTCCCGCACCGTCGATCTGCCCGCCGCGTGTCGGGAGGCCGACATCCTCATCGCCGCCATCGGACGAGCAGGCATGATCACCGCCGATTACGTCAAGCCGGGCGCGTGCGTCGTCGACGTCGGCACCTCGCGCGTCGACGGCAAGCTGCGCGGTGACGTCGACCGTGAGTCGGTCGAGCCGGTGGCCGGCTGGCTCACGCCCGTACCCGGCGGTGTCGGTCCCATGACCATCGCCATGCTCATGCACAACACCGTCGCGCTGTGTGCGGCGCGGCGCGGCGCCGGCGTTCCCGCATCGCCGCGCTGACGCTCTCGTGGCCACCCTACGCCTGCGTTGGTCCGAACACGAGGCGCGCAAGCCGTACGCCCGTCCTTTCATGGTCAGCTTCGTGGACGACAGTGGGTCCGACCTCGGCAGCGTCGCGCTCAACGGCTCCGATCTCCTGTACTGGAGCCAGTTCGGCGCCGCCGTCGCCGCTCTGAGCGGCGAGCTGTTCGTGTTTGACAGCGTCGACTCCGCGGCCGATCCGCAGCGTGCCTGGCTGGAGAGACTGGCGCCGCTGCTGCCCGCCGCAGACGCCATCAGCGTCACCCCGCGGTCCACGTTCGACCACGAGCGCGGCCGCGTCTTCGGATTCGCGGTTGCCGGTGACGGCGCCGCTGAGGCGGTGGTGGATGCGCCGACGCTTCTCGAGTACCAGGAGTTCCAGGCAGCGCTGGTGCACCAGACGGGCCGGCTGCTCCGCGTCCCCTCCGTCGAAGCGATCGACGACGGCGCGCCGCGGCGGCGTGCCTGGTTGCAGTGGCTGCGCAGGGTGGTGGTGCGACCGGCGTCGGATGAGGCGATGACCGCGACCTGGCCGTGGCGTTGACTCTCGACTATCCGGGCGCGCTGGAGGCGCTGGAAGCGCTCGAGGGGCGCGGCATGAAGCTCGGCCTCGAACGCATCGAAGCACTGCTTGCCGTACTGGGCAACCCTCACAAGGGACTCCGCGGCGTGCTGGCGGCGGGCACCAACGGCAAGGGTTCGGTGTGCGCGCTGCTCGATTCCATGGCGCGTTGTGCGGGGCTGCGCACGGTGATGCTCACCAAACCGCACCTGCTGTCGTGGACCGAACGCATCGCGGTCGACGGACAACCCATTGCGGAGCAGGGCTTCGCAGACCTCATCGCAACCGTGCTCGACGCCGCCACCGGCATGGTGGGCGCCCACGGCTCGCCGACGGTGTTCGAGGTGGTGACCGCCGCCGGCATCCTCGCCGCGCACACGGTGCAGCCCGACCTGCTCATCTGCGAGGTGGGGCTGGGCGGCAGGCTGGACAGTACCAACGTCCTCGACCTTGGCGTCGCCGTGATCACCGGCATCGCCGTCGACCATGCCGCCGAGCTCGGCCACGACATCGCCGGCATCGCCGCCGAGAAGGCGGCGATCATCAAGCGCGGCAACGACGTGGTCACCGGTGCCGACGCCCTCGCGCTTGACGTCATCCGCACCACCGCGGAACGCAGCGGGGCGCATTCACTGGCGGCGGTGGGCACCGACCTGCCCTGGGACGGCGAAGAGCGCGGACGCGCCGGGATCACCGTCAACATCGGAGAACCGGTGCTGCACCTGTTCAGCCCGCTCATCGGTGGCTTTCAGCGGCGCAACCTGGCGGTCGCCGCGCATACCGCGCGCGTCCTTCGACGACGCGGCACGAGCATTCCCGAGGAGGCGATCCTCGCCGGCGCCGTTGCGGTTCGCTGGCCGGGACGGATGCAGTGGATCGACGGATCGCCGCCGCTGCTCATCGACGGCTGCCACAACACCGAGGCGGTGGCGGCGATGGTGGCCGCCGCGATCCCGCTGTGCGCCGGTCATCACACGGTCGCGGTCTTCGGGGCGATGGCCGACAAGGAGCTCGACGACATGCTCGCAGCACTCCGCCCGCTCACCAAAGACGTCATCTTCACCGCACCCGCCACCGCGCGCGCAGCGCCTGGCGGAGACCTGGCGAGGCGATGGGGCACAGGCGCGCGCGTCGCAGAGAACGTTGCATCAGCGCTAGATATCGCGCGAAGCGCGGCAGGACCCGAAGGCGTCGTAGTGGCCGGAGGCTCGCTCTACGTAGCGGGCGAGGCTCTACAAGCCGTCGGGTCCTTGGGGCGGGGGCGCGGGGGGTGCGCCGGGATAAACCGACATGGAGAAGGAGATGCAAACGCTCTACATCGAGGGGCTAGCGACCCACGGTGGCCCCGAGTCATGCGTTGTCGCCCGTGAGGGTGACGGCGAAGCGTTGACAAGGGTACGTGCAGGCCAGGCTATTGAGCCGCGAAATAACCTAGTCCGGGGTGCCGACGCTGTCTCCCGACGCGGAAGGCAACACCGCCGACAGCGCTATCGCAAGCTGGCAGCGGACCCCGCGCGGTCTGGGAACCTGTGCATGCACGGA
>QHBU01000291.1 GCA_003244045.1 Candidatus Aeolococcus gillhamiae | reverse complement strand
GGGGCGCACGGGCAGGTCGACCTGCAGCCAGTCAGGCGCCTGTTGTTCCACGAGGAAGACGACCGGCCCCCCGTTCTCGGTGGGGTTGGCCAAGACATGGGTAGGCGCTGTCGATGCCATGGGCGAGGCAAAGACGTTGATCTTGGCCACCTTTGCCTGGGCGACCAGGCTCTGGCCCTGGGGGGCGGGGTCGGGGGCAGGAGCCGTGGTGGTGGGTGGGGCCGTTTGGCGCCGGACGGCGACTCCTCCCCCCCCGCAACCAGCGACGGCAAGAACCAGCGCCACGACCAGCGATGACAGCCGGGAAAGCGAAGGTCGGTCGCCAGGCGAAGTCTCTCCGGGCCGGAGGGCCAATCTCAACGCTCTCACGATGGCGCTAGGCTACCAGTGGCTTTTGACCCGCTCGGCACCACCTGGCCCGTTCAGTGGGGACCGTGGTCAAGGGTTGGCCGATCACGCTCGTCGCGGTGGCGCGGCGACCGGATTC
This sequence comes from Candidatus Aeolococcus gillhamiae, assembly GCA_003244045.1. GTDB lineage: Bacteria > Chloroflexota > Dormibacteria > Aeolococcales > Aeolococcaceae > Aeolococcus > Aeolococcus gillhamiae. The sequence continues at coordinate 2,194 of QHBU01000291.1, read as the reverse complement.
GCCGCAGTCGGTCGCGAAGTCCCCATGCGGTGATCAGGAGCAGTGCTTCCACCACGATGCGGGGCGACATCTTAGACGTGCCTCGGGTTCGGTCCGAGAACTCGATCGGAGATTCCACGATGCGGCCGCCCATGCGGACCACCTTGCAGACGGTCTCTACCTGGAAGCCGTACCCCTCGGCTCGGGTCGAGTCGATACCGATTCGAGCCAGAATCTCCGCCCGGTAGGCCCGGAACCCCGACGTTGCGTCCCTGACGTCGAGGCGCAGCGCTCGGTCGGCGTAGCGGTTTCCGCCGAGGGACAGCATACGGCGGTGAAGGGGCCACTCGGGGGTGGAGCCGCCGGGCACGTACCGCGACCCGATGGCCAGGTCGGCGCCACCATCAATCGCGCCGAGCAATATTGGCAGGCTGGCGGGGTCGTGGGACAGGTCACTGTCCATCTCGACGAGCACTTCATAGCCGCGCTCGATGCCCTCGGCGAAGCCGATGCGGTAAGCGCTGCCGAGCCCGGCCTTTGCCGGCCGAACCAACACGTCTATTTGGCCCAGATCGTGCGCAGCCGCCTTGGCCAGCTCTGCGGTTCCGTCAGGGCTGGAGTCGTCCACCACCAATACGTCAGCTTCGGGGACGGCCTGGCGAAGGCGGGTAAGGACCTCGACGACGTTGGCCGCCTCCTGGTAGCTGGGCAGGACTACAAGGGTGCGTCTCACCTCTTCGTCACCTCAACAGCCCTTTCTGGGCGCGGCGTCCCTGGGGACGGGCGTGGGAGCGAGAGCGGTGGTCGGCTCCGTGGCGGCGGCTGACTTCACCCCCCTAAAGTCACCGCCCACCACGACCTCGACTGACTTGGCGGGCAGGGTGGCGTCGGCCTGGAGCTGGGCGCCGGAGGCCAGGGCGTCGGCCAGGGCTTGGGCCTGGGACTGCTGGCCGGTGGCGTAACGAACGGTCGTGCGGGCCGACGCTGTCGGCGCGTCGCCGGTGCTGCTCACCTTGTAGCCCGTGGTCTTGAGCAGGCCGGCGGCGTTGGCCGCTGCTCCCTTGGTGGACGTGGCGTTGACGACGCGGATCGGGTCGGTGACCGTTGGGGGAGCGGTGGGGCCGGCCGTGGACGGAGGCGCGGTGGTCGACGGCGGCGGCTGAGGCGGCTTGCCGTTGAGCACGTCGATGGGTGCCTGGGCGGCGGCCGTGTCGAGCATCAGCACCGACCCGCCGGGGCCCCCGATGTCGGCGGGTTTGGTGGGCAGGGTGAGCGTCTGGACGGCGTCGGGGTCGAGAGAGGCGAACCGGCGGGCCAAGCCCGTTATGTCGCCGGTCGACATGGTGGAATCGATCCTGATGTTCTGCACGCCGATGCCGATCAGGCGGTTCAGGGTGAGCGGGCTGGAGGTTCCCGACGACACCGCCTTCTTCATCATTCGCCGCACCAGGTCCTGCTGGCGCTCGATGCGGCCCAGGTCGCCCCGTGGATCTTCGGCCCACTTCCCGTTGGCCAGGTACTCGTAGTAGCGGCTGCGCACCCATGCCAGGGCGGCCGTGCCGTCGAGGCGGACGCAACCCGGGGTCCCGATCTGCAGGCCCGAGAACGCATCCCGGGCGGGGGCGGGTACATACACGGTGACGCCGCCGATGGCGTCGACGATGTCTTTAAAGCCCACAAAGTCGACCTCGGCGTAGTGGTTGATCTGGATCCCGAGGTCCTGCTGGACGGTGGCGAGGAGCTGGGGCGCCCCCCCGAGGCTGAAGGCGGAGTTGACCTTGTCGGAACGACCGGTGCCGGCGATGGGCACGTAGAGGTCGCGGGGGATGGACAAGATGGCGGCCTGGCGCCGAGCGGCGTCGATGTGCAGCACCATGATGGTGTCACTGCGCTGCCCGTCGACCTGGCCCTTGCCAGCCTGGGCGGCGGCGTCGCCCGAGAGAGCGGCCCGGCTGTCGGATCCCACCAGGAGCACGTTCATCACCTGGCCAGCCACGTCACCGGTGAGGCCCCGGACGTTCACCCGCCTGATCTCGCCCAGCCGCCAGCGCACGTAGGCCACGCCGCCACCCACCACCAGGTTGGCCACGACGAGGAAGATGGTGACGCCGATGATGGTGCGCCGACGCCGCCGGCGCTGCCGCAGCACAACGGCTCGCGGGACCTTGGGCTTGGGCCCCGACTGGGGCGGGCGCCGAGGGCCCGAGCGGCCCCC
>QHBU01000290.1 GCA_003244045.1 Candidatus Aeolococcus gillhamiae | reverse complement strand
CGCTTCGCCCCCGGATAACACCTGGTTCCCCTCGAACTCGGTGGGGCGACCACCATCTCCAACGTCTGGCCCGAGCCACGCAACGGGGCGCGCAGCGCCTCGCGGAAGGACGACCTGGAGAGCGCTTTGCGAACCCAGGTCTGCTCTGGCTCTGTTCCGCTGGCGGTTGCCCAACTGGCCATCGCCAGCAACTGGGAGACCGCCTATCACACGTTCGTGGGGTTGATGAGCTGACGTCTCGTCGCTCGCCGCGCTGAGGTCTAGCGCTTGCGGTGAATCCTCATGGACACTGCTGCGATGGGCGATTCAAGGGCAGGCTGGCGCACCGTGTTCGAGCCAGGAACGTGGGTGATCGCCGACTCGAGCCCGACGGACGATCGACTGAGAGTCGTCGCCGGGTGGGGCGGCGGCGGCAAGTATCACCACACCGAGGTCGTCGAGACATCCACGAGAGTGCGCATCGAGGTGCTGATCCAGCACAGCCTGGCGAGCGACCCCACTGTCCGCCAGGTTCGCACCCTGGAACTGCGCTTCGCAGTCATCGAGGTTCGGCTCGCACGCTCGCTCGGCGGGCGGCTGCTCGATGGTGGGTCAGAGGACAGCCCGGTCGGTCGCTCGCTCCTCAACCTGCGGGCGCGCCTCGGGGGACATGCGCCCATGGACATTGTGGATTCGACCCGCGCCGCCGACGATCCCAGTTGACGTCGCATGTTGCGGCCAATTATGTCTGCAACCTTGGGAACCGTTGCGGCGGGCAGCGGCAGCACTCGAACGCAGGCAGCGCGACGGTGGATGAGGGCGCTGGGGGGCGAGGCACGCTGCCGCGTCCGGCATCATCACCGTCCCCCGCAGAGAAGGGAAGCCGACGCTACTGAGCTCCGTCGCTGACTGACCCGGCGAAGTCCCTGGACAGCCAACTACGCGGCGACCTCGCTGTACATCCCGACTCGATCCTTGCCCTCGCGCTTAGCGGCGTACATGGCGATGTCGGCGCGCCGCAAGAGTTCGTCACACGTGTCGGCGCTGCGCTCGGAGATGGCGACCCCAACGGTACCGCGGGTGGAGCAGACGAAGCCGTCCATTACGAGTGGTTCGCGCAGGGAGTGCAGGATCCGTCGACCGATTGCCTCGAGCTGAGCCGCGTCGGGCGCGCGGTTGAGCAAGATCGCAAACTCGTCACCGCCTAACCGCGCCGCAACATCGTGCGGGCGCACCGCTCCCTGCAGACGCTCGGCAACGGCGACGAGCACGCGGTCGCCGGCCCCGTGCCCGTGCGTGTCGTTGACGGTCTTGAAGTCGTCGAGGTCGATGAACATGACCACGCACGGCGTCCGGCTCGGCTTGCCGCGCTCGAGTGCGTGGGCGACGGCATCGTGGAAGAACTTGCGGTTGGGCATCCCGGTCAGGGCATCGTGGTGGGCCTGATGAGCGAGGTCACGCTCGCGCGCACTGAGGCTTCGCAGCAGTCGCGTGTTGTCGAGGCCTAGCAGGTACTGGCGCCCCAGGACCAGGCCGATGAGGCTCAGGACCGTCCAGAAGGTGAACTCATCGATGCGGCCGGTCGTCGTCTTCTGCGCGATGGTCACGCCCAGCGCGGCCGCTGATGGAATGTAGGGAAGCACGGCGCTGAAGCGCGACGGCAGGACCGATGGCGGCCTGCCGTGCAGCGGCCGCTGCACCGTCCGCAAGGCGCCGAGCCCAATGAGCAAATAGCCGGCGACCCAGCCGGCGTCGAGGACATTGCCGAAGCCGTACGTGTTGTTCGCGGTGAGGTAGGCGAACTGGCTGTCGGCCACGGCCGCAGCCGCGAGGCCCGCAGCCATGAAGAGCAGCGGCGTCCGACCGGTGCGCGGCACGCGGCTCAGGCGCACCAGGATCATCGTGACGATCGCGACGTCGCTGACCGGGTAGAGGAGGCTGAGGACCATTCCCATGGGGGTGCCCGCTCCGGCCCGGTACACGGCGCCCAGCGTCGTGTCCCAGCTGACGACCAACAGGCCAACCGCGATGAGTAGGCCATCGAGGAGAGTGCGGATGAAGGTGCGGGCCCGCTCCGAGGCGACTGGGAAGGCGAGGACGCTGCCGATGGCGAAGGGCACGGCCAGCAGGTAACCGGCGTCCGCGGCCGAGGGGAATGGCACCTGCACGCCTTGGACGATCTGGAACCAATCCCACACTGACTGGCCGAATCCCCAGGACAGCGCCGACACCGCCATGAGCGTCCACGCCAGGCGCACGCGCCCACTGTGGCGCATCGCTGCGACGGCGCACGCCGACGCGGCGAAGAAGGCGGACGTTGTCTCCATGATGTTGTCGAGATAGGTGTAAGCCCCGGCTCCTCCGGCGAGCAGGCCAGCCACGAAGGCAACAAAGACCGCTACCGCGAGCCCGCAGGCGACTGACCACCAATGGGCGCGGAGGTTTGTTACGAGACGAGGGGCGGGCATGACCCCATGCTCTGGCCCGCGCGCGACCGGAGTGTGGCGAATGAGGCACAGTTGTGAGCAGCAAGGTGACGCTCCGCACGCCGCTGGCAACTCGACCAGATTGGACCTCTCGTGCCGTTAGCAGTCCGCGCTCACGACAACGGGACGGCAAACGTTGTCGCTGCCGGGCCGCGCGATCGCGATTTGTTGCGACGCAGCGCTCACTCAAGGAGACAGCAACACTATCAGTTGGGAGATGGCTCACCACCCCAAAGTGGCGACCTCTCTGGCGGCACTCGACCTCCATACCGGACTTCCCCTTTCGGGCCGTCGGCATTTGTCGGCGGCCCATTTCACAACACGCGACGACCGCTCCTGAACCTGCGCGTTGCGGCCACATCTCTCAGCAACGAGACTTCCCTAAAGCTGTTGCGGTGGGACCCCTACTCCTCGCCGGCGTCGACTGAGTCGGCGAGGCCGTCGAGGACGATCGCCGCGGCACGGGTGATGCGGCTGCCGGAGGCGCGCAGCGAACTCTCGGCGGCGTCGGCGTCACCGCCCACCCAGGTGGCGACGTAGCCGAACGAATACTCGTCCGAGTCGATGCCCAGTGTCGACATGACAATGAACGCGACCGACTCCGCCTCAAGCTCCGCGAGCGCGCGGTCGGTTGCGCCGTCAGCGTGGAGGTAGGCATGGCCCAGCTCATGGGCCAGCGTCTTGACCTGCTGCGCCGGCGCCAGATTGTCGCGCACCCGGATGCGACGGTGCCCAAAGGCGGTGTCGCCATTGGCCCGGCTGTCCTGCATCGGGTGAAGGCCGACGGTGAAACCGCCTCTCTCCCCCACCGCCGCGAGACGCTCGAAGAGCATCGCCGGCGCATCACCGCGCAGCGGGTGACAGGGCACCGTCGGCAGCTCGCGACCGTCTGTGTCGGCGACGTCTTGTCCGGAGATTCGGATCCCAGACACTTCTCGCACCACAGGGAGGTGAGCGATGTTCCGAGCACAGCGTTGCGGCGACGGGTGGACCCTCGTCGGGGAAGGGGCGGATGGCGAGCTGGCCAGCGAGTTTGTGCGAGACCTTCGTGTCGAGGGCAGGTCCAGTTACACACAGCGGTCCTACGCGATGGCACTCGCCTTGTTCCTCCGTTGGCTGGATGGTGAGGGTGCGCGGCTGGGCGATGTGGACAGATCGACCATCGTCCGATACGTGAGAGCGCTGGTGGTGGAACCGTCCCAGCCGCTGTCAGCAGCGACAGTGAATCACCGGCTCAGCGTGCTGCGGACCTTCTTCGCCTGGTACGTCACGCGGAATCAGCAGGACCGACCGCACACGCTGATGAACCCGGTGCCCGGTCCAGAGGAGCGAGTACTTCACCGCGCGGCAGGGCGCGACGCTCCGCAGAGGTTCCGCGCCGAGTTGCGTCGGCGGGCGCCTGTCCGTGTTCCCCGTTCGCTGGATTCGGTCGACGCAGGGCGGCTGGTGGACGCCGCTGTTTCAGTCCGCGACCGAGCCATCCTGACCCTGCTGTGGCGAACCGGTGCACGGATCGGAGATTGGATCGGCGACCACGATCGCCACGGGGTACTCGGCCTGGCGATTGACGACATCGACGCGAGACGATGTGTTGTCCGGCTGCGCCTGAAAGGCGCCCGAGACGAGCACACAGTCCCCGTCACCGATGACTTCTGGGCCTTGTGGGCTAGGCATCGTGCGGCGGACCAGTGGCCGGCCACGCGGCAATGGGCCTGGGAGGGTCGGCGGAGGGGGCAGGGTCACGCACTGCGTTACGACGCCTTCGCCGCAATGCTGCGCGGCGTTGCACGAGCCGCCGGTGTCCGCGCGCACGCTCATATGTTTCGACACGGGCTGGCCGAGGCCCTGACGGCAACATCGGGCTTGCAGGTGGCCCAGCAAGTCCTCGGGCACCGCCATCTGTCAACAACCGCGGAGTTCTATGCGCGGGTTGACGAGGCCGCCATGGTCGCCGGCGTCCAACGCGCGGCGCAGCTCGCACGAGCTCAACCATCGCTCGGCTCGCCGGCCGAGTGGGCATTCGACTACGACGAGGTCACTTTGGATGAACTTGCGCGACTCACCAGCGCCACGACGACAGAGCTGTGAGCATCGCCGCAGCGGCTATGCCGTGGAGCAGCGAGCGGTTCGTCGGCGACATCGTTGCGCGCCTGCCCGAGTGGCGTTGGGAAGCCGGGGAGCGCCAGCGGATGGAGAGGAGGGTGGCTCATCTGACTGCTGCGCTCGGCGTGCTTTGGGGTGAGACGACCCAGGACCGCTGGGTGTGCTTCGAGGAGACGGTGTGGCCGCAGTGGATCGCAGGCGGGGAATCCCTGAATGGCAACTTGTGGCGGTGGGGTACGTGGGGAGCCGTGTTGACGCGGACGGTTCAGCCGAGCTGGACGTTCGTCTCGACCGGACGAATCAGTCAATGGACACAACGGCTTCCCGCAGACGATGCGCTGCGGATCGCCTCCGACGAGATGAGAGGCCTGCTCGCGGAGTTGAACTGGGTCGACGACCCGGCACGCGACAGTGCTCGGTGGACGGCCCTTCGACTCCTGTTGTGTCATGGCCTGGCGCGCGTTGAGGACATCACCGACGACCATATTCAAGCTCTACCGAGGACGAAGGGCTTGGATACCCTCGACGGAGCGCTCTGCCATGCCGGGATCCTCAACCACGGACCGGCACGAGGAGCGACGCGCAAAGCCCGCCGACGGCAGTTGACGACCGCCGAGATGGTTGCGGGGGCGAACATCCCAGAGCGGTTCCGTCCGGTCACGGTTGACTACCTCGAGGAATACCGGACCCGCGTGGCGCCTGCGTACTCGACCCTGCGATCTACGGCCATCGCACTCGGACACTGGTGGCGCTACATCGACCAGGAGTTTCCCAGCGTTCGCTTCTGCTCCGACGTGCGCGCCGACCACGCCCGTGGCTTCTTGGAGTGGGCCAAGCTGCGAGCACGGGCGGTGCGCCGCCGCGGCGGCGATGATGACGGCACGCACGAGCGAGGGACAGCCCATGTTTGGGTCCTCAAGGTACGGGTCTTCTTCGCCGACCTGACGTGCTGGGCCGCCGAGGAGGGCTCGCCCTTCACCGAGGTGACGCCACCATTCAATCCACTTGGTCGCCGCGACATGGTGTCGTTGGAGCCGGCGAAGATCAGGCGCCAAACGCAAGCTCGTATCGCCGCCACCGTGTTCGAGCTAGAGCGGGAGTTGCCCAAGATTCGCGCCTACGCGTTGCGCACATGGCAGGCTGCTGACGACTCGCACCAAGCCCAAACGCCCGCTGCCACACGCGCCTTCTGGGACTGGGCACTCTTGGAGTTACTTGTGCTGTCCGGGCTTCGGATTGAGGAGGCGTGCGAGCTGACGACACTCGACGTGCTGCGCCGACAATTATCGGACGGTCGCCGCTACTACCTGCTGCATGTCAAGCCCTCCAAGTACGACCGCGCCCGCGTCATCCCGATTGGCGATGGCCTGGGACGGGTGATCGCTGAGATCGTACGGCACGTGCGGGCCTTTTACGGCGCGGCCATCGTGCCGCCGGTCCGTGCATGGGATTCGCATGAGAAGCGCTGGCGTCCTTCGGCTCCCTACCTCCTGCAGACGGCAGCGGGGCACCCATCAGTGATCGATGAGGGGACGATTCGCGCTCGGCTGGCGAGGCTGAGCCGGGCTGCAGAGGCGTGCCGCGCCAACGGGCAACCCTTGGTGTTGCGTCCACACGATTGCCGTCGGATGTTCGCGTCCGAGCACCTCAACAACTCCACCCCTCCACACGTGATCCAGGCACTGCTCGGCCACGCCACCATCGACACCGTGCTCATCTACGCGAAGCTATATCCGACCACGCTCGTTGAGGAATACCGCAAGACACTCCACGGCATCTACCACAGATTTGGCGGCACAGACGCGTTCAAGAATCCGACCTGCGAGGAGTGGCGAGCGCTCGACCAGGCATGCTCGATGCGCGACATGGGTACCCACATGTGCGCCCTTCCCACTGGGCAGCATTGTCCCAAGGGGCTGGTGTGTTTGGGCTGCGGACATGCGCAGCCGAAGAAGAGCGCAGTGCCCATCTTCCGCGGGATGCTGACGAGCCACCTTCGAGTCCTGGAAGTCGGCAGGCACGCCGCAGAGCCCGCCGGGCAGATCGCTGCGCGCGAGCTGGAGGTTGAGCGCATCCGCAGCGCCCTGCGGCGTGCCGAGGAGTTGACCGACGATGTGGCAGCCGCCATCGAGTCATCCGCCTGAGAGGTCGCCCGCGGTGGTCACTTGCGTCCCGGTGGCCGCGGGTCATTCGCGTCAACCATCCCTGGAGATTAAGGTTCTTCACCCCGCGAAGGGTTTCAGGCCTCGGCGACGTTCTAACGATCAGCGGGCCACCCAAGTCTGCCGGGGTGGCTCCCGCCCGGCTGTACACGGCGGTGTTGAGAGGAGGGCCCACATCCAGGAGCTCCCGTCAGGAGCTCGACCCCACCGTGTCGAGGAGCACCCCCGCGGCTTCTTTTCCATCACCGCGTGGCCTTCGGTCGGCACACACGCCGTCATTGAAATAGCGCAAATCGACAAAGGAAAGAACGTGCGTACCACTCCTCGCGACTTGCTCAAGGTAGGCTTCGCGATCCCTGTTCTGGCCGCCGCAATGCTTACGGGTGCCGGGGCAACGCCGAGTCACGCGGCGGCAGCGGCTGCTGCCCCAAAAATCGTGCTGGCGCCGGCCGGCCTGGACCCCGCGACGATGGTCGCTAATCCATCGATTTGGGCGCCGCGAGACGGCTCGACGATCCTCGCCGTGAAAGTGACGCCGGGCAACGGCCCGTCGCTTCTGACCCAACTGCAGCAGGATCAGCCGTCCGTCGCCGCCGCCCTGACGCCACAGGAGCAATCAATCCTCGCAGCACAGCACGTGGGCGACCAGTGGTCGGCAGCAGTACTGACTGCGGCGCTGACACCCTCGCTCGCGGCAGCTCCACCTCCAAGTGGCGGATGCCCGGACCTCAACAACTGCGACTACTACTCCATCTCATGGTCGGATTGCCTGAATGCTCAGCCCGGATGTGTGTACGAGCCTTCCCAGCCTCAGGACACCCACGTTGTGCAGGTTCACGATCAAACCGCGGCTTATCGCGACGACGGTTCCAGCGCGGGCTGGACGCTCCACAACATCTACCTTTGGGATGGTGAAGGGCAGAACTACAGCTCCAGCTTCGACTGGGGTTACAACAGTGGGGGCGGCGGTACCTGCAACAACTCAACACACTGCGTGGCCTACTTTATGAATGCCTTCGGGTCTGGCTACTGGCACGAAGAAGTAATCACGTGCTGTGTACTGGCTTTCCCCCCGGTAACCGTCCAGTTCAACCTCAGCGACACGTGGCATAGTTCGTTCTGCATCACTGAGACGTCGTACTTCGTCGGAGGTGGAAGCGGCTCCGCCGAGGAGGGCTTCTACGGTCAAATGACCGACGACGACGCGCCTGTCGGCGTGCAGAACGTCTCGCAAGGGCCCTTCCTCAGCAACTGCGTCGGCCTACCCACGCCGTAGGGTCAGCAGGCAGAGAGACAGTACCCGGCGGCCCGTACAAGGCGAGGCCGCCGGGTACACTCACTTAGGCAATGCTCGGTACTTTGATGCTCGCTCAAGGGGTGCTTTGGAGTGGGGCCGTGCTGTGCATAGCGGTCGGGTTGTACGCCATCTTCGGCGTGGTGCGCGCTGGAGATTTGAGCCGCCCAGACAAGGCTTTCTTCATCGCTGCACTAGCCGTCATTCCGCCGGTTGGGCTCGCCGCTTGGGGGGTTCTCCGGGCAGGTATTTGGGAGCGGGCCTTACTCGTGTTGGGAGCCGGCCTAATCGTTGCGGCTGCTTTCGTCCTCGGGGCCGGGGTCTCGGTCCCGTAACACACAACCCCGCGTGAACCGCCCCGGCTTTTATGGAGACTCGGTTTATTGACTCACAGCCATCGCAGCTGGGAGTGACTGATGGTAGTGGGCAGCTTCGAACTCTGCGGGCGGAACCATGCCGATCTCACCGTGTAAACGGCGGTGGTTGAACCAGTCGACGTAGCCCAGGGTCTCGTACTCGACGTCGTTGAGCCCCGTCCACGATCGGCGGTGGACGAGCTCGGCCTTGTAGAGGCCGTTGAAGGACTCGGCGAGCGCGTTGTCGTACGAGTCGCCACGCGAGCCCACGGACGGTGCGGCCTCAGCTTCGGCAAGGCGCTCCGTGTAGCGAATATCGACGTATTGCACTCCGCGGTCCGAGTGGTGCACGAGCCCGTCCAAGCGTTCGCCACGGCGGCTCCACAGGGCCATCTCGAGCGCGTCGAGGGCGAGGTCGGTGCGCAGGGATCGGGAGGCCTGCCAGCCGACCACGTAGCGGGAGAACACGTCGACGATGAACGCGACATAGACCCAGCCCGAATGCGTCTTCACGTAGGTGAGGTCAGCCACCCAGAGGCGGTTCGGAGCCGGGGCATGGAACTGTCGATCGACCAGGTCCGCGGGCCGGGCGGCGGCATCGTCACCGAACGTTGTCCGAACCGTCTTGCCCCGCACCACGCCGCGGATGCCGAGATCACGCATCAGCCGCTCCACGGTGCAGCGAGCGACCCGGATGCCTTCGCGGTTGAGCTGAGCCCAGACCTTGTCGGCTCCGTACACGCGTCGGTGTTCTTCCCAGACCCGCCTGATCGCGACCTTGATTGCATCGTCCCTGATCGAGCGGGAGGAGGCCGGCCGCTTGGTCGCGGCGTAGTAGGTGGCGGAGGCAAACTGCAGGACCCTGCAGATCGGCTCGACCCCGTACCGATCGCGCTGCGCGTCGATGTACTTGGTCATCTCGGTCGTCGACCGTCGAGCTCGGTCGCGAAGAAAACTGAGGCGCTCTTGAGGATCTCATTGGCGCGGCGCAGCTCGCGGTTCTCCTTCTCCAGCTGGCGTAGTCGCTCGCGTTCCTCGGTGGTGAGCCCAGCCCGCTGGCCGTTGTTGACCTGGTCGCGTCGAACCCAGAGCCGCACCGTCTCTCGGTGCACACCAAGCTTGGTGGCGATGGACGTGATCGCTGCCCACTCTGACGGGTGCTCACCACGGTGCTCGAGCACCATGCGCACCGCTCGCTCACGCAGCTCCTGGGGATACCTGCTCCGTCTTGTCATCGCTCCATCCTCTCAAGGAATGGAGTCTCCAACTTACCCGGGGCGGTTCACCGCGAGCGACCAGTGCGTGTGTTGGGCGAGGGAGACATCTCTTGGGCTGTGCCGTGTTTGCTCAGACTCCTGGACATCGAGCCCTTGACAGCGGCTCGAGCCGTCGAGCTATTCTCGGGATAACGGGTCGAAGACGTGGGCGACGCGGAACGTCCGCGGGGCCCCCACCACGACCGTCTCGTCGCCGGTCTCCTCGTCCCTGATGCGGCTGCGGTGGGCGACCGGCGCCAGGATGGCGATGCCCCTCTCGCCCTTGCGCACGTGGCGACCCATGCCCAGCCACGCGTGGAACCCGGCCACCTGCGTCGCGTCCGGCTTCTGTAGTCCGATGAGGACGGTGTTGCGCCAGCTGTAGCGATGGAACCGACGCTGCACGTTGAGCCAGGACGTCCAGCGATCGGATGTGGTGAGCTGACGGACACCCTCGGCCAGGCGCCGCAGCAGGTCGTCGCGGGAGGAGGAGCCGGCGGCGCTCACAGCACACCGCTCGCGTAGTTGGCGGCCTGGTCGGCAGCCACGGTGCTGTAGTCGGCGACGAATCGCCGCGTCGTCGTCGGGTCGGTGACCTCCCTGCTGTCCTGGGGAATACCGCGGAGCCCGTCGAGCTCGCGGCGGCCGTGCATCCGCTCGATCCTCCCCGGGTGGTCGGCGAGATCCTCCAGATGGGCCAGGGCTGCCGCGACCTCCGCGGGGCTGCGGGGAGAACGTGCTGTCGCCATGGGAGAGACCTCCGTGCGGAGCCAGCCTGTCCGGCTCTCGGTGGCCCCGCGGGACCACGGCCGCCGCCCGGTGTCAAGGGCGCCGAAGGCGGCGCAGCCTCCCTTGACACCATGGAGGGCGGCGGCTGTGGTGGCATTGCCCCATCGAGGGCTGGACCGGTCGGATCTGCATGGAGACCGCATGCGGGGCGTCTCATCCCCGACCTGCGGACGTCGCGGCTTTGGGCGCCACCGCGCTCGACGACCACCCACCCCCTACGCCGTCCCGCTCCGCTCGACCGCTATGCGACCGCCCGCCAGGACGTACAACGGCGGCCGCCCCGTCTCCTCGAGCAGCTCGATGACCAGGCCGCGCGCCGACTGCACGCCCGCCACCGCGCGGGCAAGGCGCGCGCGGGCTATCTGCTGGCCCTCGCCCTCCTGCTCGGCGAGAAGCAAGAGCAGGGCCGCCTGCTCCAGCTCCGCCAGGGCGTCAGGAAGCGTGGTGAGCGTCGCAATGGCACTCATCGCCGCGCCCGCGACCGACGACGGACCGGCACGTCCTGGGTCGGCGTCGTGTCCCGGCGGCAGTCCGCGCAGAGATCGGTGTCGTCGAGGTCGCGGAAGGCACCGCAGCGCCGGCACCACCAGCCTCGCGCCGGTACATAGACGCAGTCGGGGTTGCACTTGGTCTCGGCACCGAGGTCGTCCTCGCACTTGCTCATGTGGACAAACTCCTCACAGGCTGTGGACAAACGAAATGGGGGCCGGCTGCCGGCCCCCGATCCGTCAGACCTCGGTCACACCGTTCGGCGCCGGGCCGAGCAGCTGGAACTCCTCGACGACCAGGTCGACCTGCTTGATGCGGTGCCCCTCGACCTCGCGGAGGCGTGAGGTGATCCGACCCTCGACGTGGATCTCACGACCCTTGCGGCCGTACTGACCGATGACCTCGGCGGTCTTCTCCCAGGCCACGACGTCGTGGAATTCGGGGAAGCCGTTGACGTTGGTGGCGATGCCGACGGTCAGCACGGCCTTGCCCGTCTGCGTGAAGCGCAGCTGCGGGTCGGCGGTCATCCGTCCGAGGAGACGG
>QHBU01000289.1 GCA_003244045.1 Candidatus Aeolococcus gillhamiae | reverse complement strand
CCGCCGCGCCGTACCGCGACGTGCTGGCGGTATGGTTCGGCACCGGCGTCGGAGGGGCGCTGCTTCTCGACGGCGTGATCCGGAAGGGGCGGCTCGGTGCCTGTGGCGAGATCGGTCACGCATGCGCGTGGCCCGGCGGACGGCGGTGCAGCTGTGGACGTCGTGGCTGCCTCGAGGCGTATGCCGGTCGAGCATCGATGGAGCGCCGTGCCAAGGAGCGGGCTGACAAGGGCGACAAGACCATCCTCTTCCACCTGATGCGGAAGGCTGGGCGGACCCGGCTGACCTCGGGGGTGATCGCCCGTGCGCTCGACCAGGGTGACCGTCTGGCCAATGAGCTCATCAACGACGCCGTGCGAGCGGCCGGCCCGGTGATCGCGTCAGCCGTTAACGTGCTCGACGTCGACGCGGTGATCATCGGCGGGGGCCTCGGCACGCGCCTGGGCCAGCCGTTCGCACGGCGAATTCACCGCGCCATGCAGCCCCACCTGCTCAACGACGGCCGCAAGAGCGTGCCCGTCGTGTCAGCCGGGCTCGGCGACCTGTCGGGCGCGCTCGGCGGGGTGGTGCTCGCCGCCGAGCTCGGGACGGCGCGGGCTTAGACGGGACGGCGCGGCGCGCGACGCCTGGTTGTGGCCGAAGCCGGCTTGGCAGTGCGGCGGGACCGCGGGACCGATGCGGGCTTGGCGGCGGCTGTGACAGGCGTCGCCGCTGTGGCCTTGCGGGCCGTCCGCTTCGCGGTCGACGCCGTGCGAGGGGTGCGCTCTGCCGTGGTCGCCTTGCGGGTGGCGCGCTTGGTTGAGCCGGCCTTGCGAGCCGCTCGCTTCGCTGCGGCCTTCTTGGCGACGGCGCTCGGGCGCGCGCCGGGTTTGCGCGTCACGGTCGGGCCGGCAAACGTCTGGGCCTCCTTGAGGAGCTCGGCGAGCGCCTCAGCCTGGGCGAGGATGCGCGTGTTGATGTCGCCGAGGCGTCCGTGGGCGCGCTGGATCTTCTCCAGCCGCTTCAGAAGTCTCTCAGCAGAATTGCTTTTTGGCATCGACAATCCTCCCACACCCCAACGCCGGCGCCGAGCATGCTACTTGAACTCGACGGCAACGTCGGGGCGCGTCTTGCGGGCCCGGGGATGGGAGATGTCGCTGAGCTCACGCACGTCGCGGCGGAGCACCAGGCGGCAGCGCTCCGACAGAGCGGCCGGGATCAGCATCGGGGGCATGCCGGTGACGTCGAGGCGGCCGTCCCGGCCGAGCGCGCCGACGGCGGCGCCCCGGGCCGGGGGAAGCCGATGGTCGATGTCATCGGCGAGCGCAAGCAGCGCGCCCGCCGTTTCGAGACGCGGGCGCGAGAGGCCGCTCTCCCGGCGCAGTCGAGCTGGAACGGTGGTGCCACCCGCGCAGAGAAGGATGGCCGCGATGCTGGCCAGCTCGGCGTGCGTGAAGCCATCAAGGTCGGCGGTGGTCGCCAGGCTGGCGCTCTCCGACCACCGACCGTGGTGGTCGAGGCGGGCGCCGGCGTCGACGAGCCGGGCGGCGTGACCGGCCATCTCGAGCAGGTCACCGGTGACCTTGGGAGCGAGCGAGGCCGCCAGCGCGGTCACCAGCAGCCGCCGCCGCTGGGTTCCCGCGGTTCCGCCGCGCAGGCGCGCCAGCACCGCGCTCACGCTGGCCTCGCGCACCTGCCGCGGCCGGTTGGCAGGCATATCGAGCTGGTCGAGGATCACGCCCTGGCGCACGCCATAGCCGGAGACCAGGATGCTCTCGGCGCCGCCGAGCTCCATCAAAACCTCGATGACCAGCGCACCGCCCAGCACCGATTCGGCTCGGGTGGAGCTTATCCCCGGGACGGAGATGCGGCGGGCGGACGGGAGGCGCGCAAGCGTGTCAGCCAGGCTAGCCACGTCTCGGCGCCGCAGCTGGTAGCCGTGAAGGCGGTTGACGGCCGCCGGACCACGCCCGCGAGCGGCCTTGGCCAGGGCCCGCACCGTCCCTCCCGTGCCCACCAGGCTCTCCGCCTGGGCGAGGTCGGTGACGTCCACCGCGCTGAGTGCCTCGCGCACGTGGTCGCGCAGCGCCGCCAGCTCGTCCGGGCGGGGCGGGTCGTGGCGGAGGAACAGGTCGCCCATGCGCAAGGCGCCGAGCGGGAGGGTCATGCCCCCGCGAAAGCGGCGCCTCACGAACGCGGCGACCTCCATGCTGCCCCCGCCGAGGTCGATGACCGCGCCGTTGTCGACGGGGAGGCCGGCGACCGCGCCGACCAACGCCAGGCGCGCCTCGTCCTCGCCGCTGAGGACCGCGATGGTGAGGCCACTGCGCCTCTGGGCCTCGGCCACGAAGCCCTCCCGGTTGGCGGCGTCGCGAATCGCGGACGTCGCCACCACGTTGACGGCGCGCGCGCCGTGGCGGCGTGCGATCGTGGCGAACGCGGCAAGCGTCTGGACCGTGCGGTTGAGCGCCGCCCTGCTCAGGCGGCCGCCGGCGTCGACGTCGCGCATCAAACGCAGGGCCACGCGCGCGTCGGCGAGGACGTCGAGATGGCCCTGGTCGGTCGGGCGCACCACCAGGAGCCGCGCCGAGTTTGAGCCGATGTCGGCCACGGCGCGGGGTGCAGAGCTCACATCGGAGCGGAGTATAGGCAGCGTGCGCGGGTCAGCCTGACCGCTCCGGGGGATGCACAATGTGCCCATGGCAGTCTCCCGGCGCGACCCCCCCGCCACCAGGGCCGGGGACGTCTCGGCACCTCACGAGGTCGCGCCGCGATACCTCAACCGTGACGTCGCGTGGCTCGACTTCAACCGACGTGTGCTGGCGCTGGCCTCGCGACTGGAGGTGCCCGTCCTGGAGCGCGCCAAGTTCCTCGCAATCGCGGCGCACAACCTCGACGAGTTCTTCCAGGTGCGCGGCGCGGTGCTCGCTCAGAACGTGGAGACAGGGCTCAGCGATCGCTCGCCAGACGGGCTGACGCCAGCGGAGCAGCGCGAGCTCTTCCGCAAGTGCACCTCCGCGTTCGCCGCCGACCTCGACGAGACGTACACGAGGTCGGTGGCCCCGGCGCTCGAGGCAGCGGGTATCTGCATCTCCGACTACCACGACCTCGATCACCGCGACCGGGCCGCCCTGGACACGTACTTCGCGCAGCAGGTGTTCCCCGTGCTGACGCCGCTCGCCGTCGATCCGGCGCATCCCTTCCCCTACATCTCGTCGATGTCGCTGAACCTCGCCGTGGTCGTCGCCGACCCCGTGACACGCGACCAGCGCGTCGCCCGGGTCAAGGTCCCCCCCGCACTGCCTCGCTTCGCGGTCCTGCCCAACACCACCCGCTTCGTGCCGCTCGAACAGGTGATCAGCGCTCACCTCGATGCCCTCTTCCCGGGCATGGACATCCTCGCCCACCAACCGTTCCGGCTCACCCGTGGCGCCGACTTCCAGCTCGACAGCGACGAGGATGACCTTCTCGAGGCGGTGCGGGACGTCCTCAAGCGCCGCCGCCTCTCCCCGCTGGTGGTCCGCCTCGAGGTCGACGAGCGGATGTCGGACGAGGTGCGCGACCTGCTGGTGCGCGAGCTGGAGATGGACGAGCGTGACGTGCAGGTCGTGCACGCGCCTCTTGACCTCGCGGCGCTGTTCCAGCTCGCTGCGCTCGACCTCCCCGAGATCAAGTACCCGCAGTGGGCGCCCACGGTGCCTGCGGCGCTGCTGCCCCAGGAGGGTGGCTTCGACATCTTCGCCGCCGTGCGCGCTGGAGACGTGCTCGTGCACCACCCGTACGAGGACTTCGACGCCTCGGCAGTGGCGTTCATCGAGCAGGCGGCCTCGGATCCGTCCGTGCTCGCCATCAAGCAGACGCTGTACCGCACCTCGGGCAAGAACAGCCCGATCATCCGCTCGCTCGTTCGTGCCGCGGAGTCGGGCAAGCAGGTGGTGGCGTTGGTCGAGCTGACCGCCCGCTTCGACGAGCAGGCGAACATCACCTGGGCAGAGGCGCTGGAGCAGGCCGGCGTCCACGTCATCTACGGGATCGTCGGGTTGAAGACCCACGCCAAGGTCTCGTTGGTGGTCCGCAACGAGGGGGGGCGCGTCAATCGCTACTGCCACGTGTCGACCGGCAACTACAACCCGATCACCGCGCGCATCTACGAGGACATCGCGCTGATCACCTGTGACGGTGACATCTGCGCGGACCTGGCCGAACTGTTCAACGCCCTGTCCGGGTACAGCCGCGACGTGCAGTACCGCCGCATCGTGGTGGCGCCACAACAGCTGCGCCCCACCGTGGTGGGTTTCATCCAGCGCGAATCCCGTCCCGGCGGTCGCATCCTCCTCAAGCTGAACGGGCTCATCGACTCCGAGGTGATCGACGCCCTCTACGAAGCGGCGGAGGCCGGCGCGGAGATCGACCTCATCGTGCGCGGGATGTGCGCCCTCAACGCCGCCGCGTGCGCCGCGCCGCAGCGCCTGCGCGTCCGCTCCCTGGTGGGGCGCTACCTCGAGCACTCGCGGATCTTTCGCTTCGGCGCCGGCGATGATGCCGACTACTTCATCAGCTCCGCGGACCTCATGCCTCGCAACCTCGACCGTCGCGTCGAGGTCGCGGTGCCCGTCTTCCAGCACGGCTCGCGCAAACGCCTCGACGAGATCCTCGATCTGTCACTGGCCGACGACGTGCTCGCCTGGGAGTTCGATAGTGCGACGTGGCGAAAGGTTCCGACGACCAAAGGCATCAACGCTCAAGCCGCCCTGCAGGAGGGCGCGGCCCGGCGCAATCGGGGCGGTGGCTGACCGCTTCTCGGGAACCAGGATCCGCGTTCCGCTGGAGACGTCCGTCCCGCGGCTCCTCATCCAAGCTGGCTATAAGGTGACCAGCAGCGCGTCGAGCCGCAGCACCCGTTCGCTGTTCGACACCGGCGACCGCCGCCTCGCCGCCGGAGGCGGCGAGCTGTCGCTGAACCGGCGCGACGGCTGGCGCTGGCGTCGCGACACACTCGGCCATCCCAAGCTGACCTCCCGCGAGTGGAGCGCCCCATCGAACGCCCCGCAGGCGCAGTTGCTGGATTGGACGCGTGCTTATCGCCGCGGGCGGCCGGTCGCGGAACGCGCCGTGGTCACCATCCACAGCCGCCGCCATACCGTCGCCTCCGCACACGCGGATTCCGTGTTGACGCTCGTCGAGGAGCGCCTCGACGAGCACACGCAGACGGGAGCGACGCCACGGCTGCGTCACGTCCAGGTCGTGGAGGCCGGTGCGAACGCGACAAGCGCCATCGCCGTCCTCGCCGAGGCCTCGGTCGACGATGCGCCCGCGCTGGCGCTGCTCGGGCGGGCTCGCGCCCGCGCTCCCCGGCTGAGGATCCCTGATCCCAGCGCGACCGAAGCGCGGGACGTGTTCACGCGGAGCACCACGCTGTCTCTGATCCAGTGGCTGTATTTCGATGGCGAGCTGCCCGCCGGCTCGCCCGAGGCCCTGCGCAAGCTGCGGGTGGCGTTGCGCCGCCTGCGCAGCGACCTGCAGACGTTCGCTCCCCTCCTCGATCGGGAGTGGGCCGATGGCCTCCGCGACCAGCTCGGCCGGCAGGCGACGCGTCTTGGGGTTGTCCGCGACCTCGAGGTGCTCGGGGACCGCCTGGCGGCACTCGTCGCGCTGCTTCCGGAGGCCGAACGCCCGGCCGCGCTGCCGTTGCTCGACACCGCGGGGACGCAACTGGCCGCCGCCCGCGTCGAGCTTCTCGACGAGCTCGGACGTGCGGAGTATCTCGAGGTCCTCGACCGCGCGGTGGACGCGGTCACCGCACCGCGATGGAAGGACGGCGACGGCGACCCCCGGGCGACACGCCTGGCGCGACGGCCCTGGCGGCGGCTGCGCAGCTATGTCGAGGCGCTGAGCGACACGCCTGACGACGCGGAGCTGCACAGGGTCCGCATCCTGGCGAAGAGGGCCCGATACGCGGCCGACGCATGCGTCCCCGCGGCAGGGGCGCCGGCGGCCGAGTGCGCCGCACAGCTGGCAGCGTTGCAGACGGTGCTCGGCGAGCACCACGATGGCGTGACTACCCGGGACTGGTTGCAGCGCGAGGCGGAGGCGATGAGCGGCGTGTCGTTCATCGCCGGCGAGTTGGCCGCGCTGGAGCTTCCCAACGTTCGCCGAGCGTCCAAGGTGTGGCGCGACGAATGGGCGAAGATCTCACCCTCGCGGAACTGGCGATGGCTGCGCAGCTAATCCACGTGGTGCGCCACGCGCACGCCGGCGAGCGCAGCGCGTGGACGCACGACGACGACCTTCGTCCCCTCTCGGACCGTGGCTGCATCCAGGCGGAGCGCCTCGCGACAACATTGAGTGCGACGCCGCCGTTGGTCATCTATTCGAGCCCGTCGCTGCGGTGCATCGCCACCGTCCTGCCGCTGGCGCACGCGCAGCGCCTGCCGCTGAGCACGCTCGGCGTGCTCTACGAGGGCGGCAGCGCGACCGCGATGCTCGAACGTCTCGCGAAGGAGCGCTCACCCGTGGTGGTGGTGTGCACGCACGGCGACGTCCTTGCCGACCTGCTCGAGCTGATCGCCGCCAGCGGCGTCCAACTGGCCGCGACCCGCGCCGAGAAGGGCTCCACATGGACCATCGAGGTGGACGACGGCCGGATCACCGCGGCGCGGTACGCACCGCCTCCCTGACCGAGGAACGGAGCTCAGCGCTGCGACTCGGCTCCGACTGTGAGCGCAGGGCGAGCCGCACGAGGTCGACTCGATCGGTGGTGATCGAATCCACGCCGGCGCCGGCCATCATCCGCGCCGCCAACGGGTTGTTGACGGTCCACGTGTTGACATGCAGGGCGAGGCGGTGCGCCTCCTCGACGAGCTGCTCGGACACCACCCAGTGGTGGACGCAGATTCCCGCCGCTCCCGCGTCGGCGCACGTCTGCCGAATGTCCTGTGGCAGCCGATCACGCCAGGGCAGGCCACCGAGGCGGCTTATGCTCTCACGAGGCGCACAGCGCAGCTGCATGGCAGCGCGATGGATCTCGGCGGCACTGCGACGCAACCCGCTGACGTTGGCGTGGCTGCGCCAGAGCGACTTTCCTCAGGACGCCGCGCAGCGCGCCGCGTCGAGCCATCCCGGCAGCGGTTCGTCGTTGAGGATCCGGTCTGCGAGCGCCCGGGCAGCGTTGACGGCGAAACCCATGCCGTGGCCGGTGTAGCCCGCGCAGACATAGATGCGCCGGCAAGCGGGCGCCAGGCCGACCAGCGGGAGGCCGTCCTCGCTGAACCCCATCGTTCCAGCCCAACGATGGGTGACGGCCGCGGCGACGCCGAGCTCGCGCAGGTGCGCATCGAGGTGGGCCTGCACCACCTCAGTCGTGCCGAGCTGGTAGCCGATCTCCGCCGCCGGCGCGCGGTGGCGGAACCCGCCCACCAGGACGGCACCGTCGTCACGCTGGCGCCAGTAGCGATGGCCCCACTCCGCGTAGACAGGGCGCGGCACCAGGGCGGCAACCGGGGCCGACGCGAGCATCTGGGCGCGGACGGGCCGGATCGGGATGGCGGGCAGCAGCTGGGCGGTCCACGCGTTGGTGGCCAACACCACGAGTGAGGCCTCGACGGAGGCGTCTTCGAGGTGCACCGTCGCGGTGTTTTCGCCATCCTCGACAGCAACGACGGGATGGTTCTCGAAGACACGCGCGGCTTGAGGGATCGCCATGCCGCCGACCAGGCGCACCGGGTCGATCTCCCCGTCGCTGGGGTTGACGAGCGCGCACGTGGCCCCGGGCACGTCGGACGCCCGGCTGATCACGCCGGGGAGGCGGTCCTCAGCGAGGAGGGTCGCGGCGGCCTCGAGGCTGGCGGCCTCAGCTGCGTCGAGGGCTGCGGTGACGCTGCCACGCACATGGTGGGCGGCGTCGAGGTTCGCGGCGGCGGCAGCGACCAGGGCGTGGTTGGCGATCGTGAACGCCCACACCTCCGCCGCCGTGGTCCGGCCGTAGCGCTCGACGGCGCGGGCGTAGTTCTCGGCGACGCCCGCCAGGAGGAAGCCGGCATTGCGGCCGCTCGCGCCGGCGGCGAGGTGGTCGCGCTCGAGGAGGATGGCGTCGACGTCATGGCGGCGCAGGACGTCGAGTAGCGCCACCCCGGTGATGCCGCCGCCGACAATGACAACCTCGGCACGCCGCGGCGGCCGGCCGGGCGGCGCGATGGTGGGCGGAATTCCCCAGACGGGACCGGCAACGGTCATGGCCGTGAGGTGTTCACGTCGAGACCTCAGGTGGGTCGTGGCCCAGGGCTCGCAGTGCGCGCAGGTACTTGGGTGTGGTGTCCACCACGGCGCCGCGGGCCAGCAGCAGGGCCACCATCCGATCGGCCAGCGCCTGGCCGTCGGCGGCATGCTCCACCTCCACCTCCGCGAAGCGCGAAACGGTGCGGGCACCGTCGCGGACGGTGACGCGGTCATGGACGAGCTCGACGCTGCCGCTGGCGTCGGCGACGTCCACCTGGTGGCGAACGGTGTCGAGCTCGGCCACCGGGTGCAACATCGCAGGGTCGATCCACTGCACGACGCATGCTCTCATGGCCTCTGGGATGCGCTCGCCCCCGGCCTCGATCTCCAGCTCCTCGCGCACCACGGCGTCACCCTCGCGACGTGATCGCCCCTTGTACGTCCAGACGCCGTTGCGATGGCGCAGCCCCACCCCGGTGTGCGCGAGATCGAGGTCGTCGCTGTCCCAGTACACGGCGTGCAGATGGTTGTCGCCCTGGTCGACAACGCTGACGCCCTCGAGCGCAGTCATCGACGGCAGCACGAAGTCCTCGGTGATGGCAAGCTTGACCTCGCGCTCCTCGGCGGCCGGCCCGGAGGCGCCGGGTGCGTCCGTCACTCGGGCTCGTCGGTGTAGTCAGCGAAACCGGGCCATGCCTGGTGCATCCGTCCCAGCAATGAACCCGGGATGGGCAGGTAGGTGCCGGTGGCCTCGGCGACGACGGTGCCGTCCGCGAGCGACATCCGTGACTGCGCCTGCATCACCCTGCGAGTGAACCGGGTCGTCCAGGCCTCCACACGCAGCGCCACCCCGAGCGGTGCCACCTCGCGAAAGCGCGCCTCCATCCGCCCCGTCACCACCCAGCGGCGGTGGAGCACCGAGCATCGTCCCATCACGTCGTCCAGCACCGCTGCGATCAGGCCGCCGTGGACGAAACCCGGAAACCCGGCGTGCTCCTCGCTGGCCACCCAGGAGGTGATCACACGGTCGCCCGCGAGGTGGTACTGAAGATGCAGGCCGCCGGCGTTGCGCAGACCGTGGACGAAGTTGCGCTGGTACTCACTGTGGTCATTGAGCCACGCCTGGTCGAGGGTCTCATCGTGCTCGGGGTCGCTCATGAGGGGCAGCGTAACGAGCCGGCTTCGCTGGGCGTCAGCGTAGCCGGCTCGTGCCGCCCATGTAAGGCTGCAGCACTGCAGGGATGGTGACGCTGCCGTCGGCCTGCTGGAAGGTCTCGAGCACCGCGTCGAGTGTGCGCGGCACGGCCAGCCCGCTGCCGTTGAGGGTGTGGACGTACTGGGGTCGCTCACTCGCCGCGCTGCGAAAGCGGATCTGGGCGCGCCGTGCCTGGAAGTCACCGAAGACGCTGCACGACGACACTTCGAGCCAGCGCTGCATGCCGGGCGCCCAGGCTTCGACGTCGTATTTCTTCCATTGCGCAAAACCCATGTCACCGGTGCACATGAGCAGCACGCGGTGAGCGATGCCGAGGCGTTGCAGCAGTGACTCGGCGTGGGTCGTCAGCAGCTCGAGCTCGGCGAGCGATCGTTCGGGAGTCGTGAACCGCACCATCTCCACCTTGTCGAACTGGTGCAGCCGGATGTAGCCGCGGGTGTCCTTGCCGGCCGCACCCGCCTCGCGGCGCCAGCAGGGGGTGAAGGCAACGTGCGCGATGGGAAGGTCGGCGCCGTCGAGGATCTCCTCGCGGTAGAGGTTGGTGACCGGCACCTCGGCGGTGGGGATCAGAAAGAGGTCGTCGTCGGTCTTGTAGGCGTCGTCCTCGAACTTGGGCAGCTGCGCGGCGCCGACCATGGCGCTGCGCCGCACCAGGTACGGCGGGGCGATCTCGCTGTAGCCGTGGTCGATGGTGGCGACGTCGAGAAAGAAGCTGATCAGCGCGCGCTGCAGGCGGGCGCCGTCACCTCGGAGGACCGCGAAGCGCGCGCCACTGAGTTTGGTGGCCCGCTCGAAGTCGAAGATTCCGAGCGTCTCGCCGAGCTCGTAATGGGTCCGCGGCTCGAAGTCGAAACGCGTCGGCTCTCCCCAGCTGCGCACCACCACGTTCTCCGCCTCACTGGTCCCGTGGGGAACCGACGCGTGCGGCGGGTTGGGGACATAGAGGAGCAGCTCCTCCACGCGCGCTTCGAGAACGGCGAGCTCGGCCTCGCCGGATTGGATGCGCTGCTTCACTTCCCCCAGCGTGGAGCGCTGCTCTGCGGTCGGTGCGCCCCGGATGCCCGACGAGGCGCGCTTCTGTTCGGCGCGCAACCTCTCCACCTCGGTGCGCAGCCGCCGGGCCTGCGCATCGAGCGCGAGGATCTCATCGATCGGCGCCTTCTCTCCCTTGAGGCGCGCACCCTCACGAATCGACTCGGGGTCGTCGCGCAGCCTCTGCAGCGGGATCACCGGCTCAGCTCTCCTCGGCTCGTCGTGACGGCGAGAGGTGGGAGTCCTCCTCGTGAGTCCCGTCGCGGCGGCGGGGCCGCATGGTCGGGAACAGCAGCACGTCGCGGATCGTGGCGGCGTCGGTGAGCAGCATCACCAGGCGATCGACGCCGATGCCGAGGCCACCGGCGGGCGGCATACCCACCTCGATGGCCTCGAGGAAGTCCTCGTCCAGGTGGAAGGCCTGCTCATCACCGGC
>QHBU01000288.1 GCA_003244045.1 Candidatus Aeolococcus gillhamiae | reverse complement strand
CCCACAGGAAGATGATGTCGCGGGCGGTGACGCACACGTCGGTCGGGTAGAAGCGACGCAGGTCGGGCGTCTCGTCCGGCCAGCCAAAGATCGCGAACGGCCACAGCGCGCTGCTGAACCAGGTGTCGAGGACGTCGGGATCATTGGTCAGCGCGCCGTCGTCGCACTCCGGGCAGGTGGTGGGCGGCTCGATCCATGCGAAGACGTGGCCGTTGGCACAGGTGGACACGGGGATTGCGTGCCCGAGCCAGATCTGCCTGCTGATGCACCAGTCGCGGATGTTGCCCATCCAGGCGAGGTACACATCCGTGTAGCGGCGCGGGTGAAACGTGGTCTCACCGTTCTCGACGGCGGCGATCGCGGGCGCGCTCAACTCGCGCATGCGCACCCACCACTGCGCGCTGATCATCGGCTCGAGGACGTCCCCGCTGCGGTCGCAGTGGCCGACTTCGTGCACGTAGTCCTCCTCCTTGACCATCACGCCCGCGGCCCGCAGCGCCTCAGTGATCACCACCCGCGCGCGGGTGACGGGAAGGCCATCGAACTGGGGCAGGCCAGGGACGTCCATGGTGCCGTCGGCAGCGATCACGGTCAGCATCGGGAGGCCGTGACGCTCCGCGATCTCGTAGTCGGTGGGATCGTGGCCGGGGGTGACCTTGAGCGCGCCGGTGCCGAACTCCGGCTGCACCGCGGCGTCCTCGATGATCGGCACTCGCCGTCCCGTCAAGGGAAGGACCACAGTGCGCCCGACCAGGGCGCTGTAGCGCTCATCTCCCGGTGCGACGGCGACCGCGGTGTCGCCGAGCATGGTCTCGGGACGCACGGTGGCGACCACGATGTCGCCTCCGCCCTCGATGGGGTAGCGGAGGTGGACGAGGCTGTCGGTGTGCTCCTGCCAGTCGATCTCCTCGTCGCTGATCGCCGACAGGTCGGTGGGGCACCAGTTGACAATGCGCGGGCCACGGTAGATCAGCCCGGAGTCGAAAAGGTCCTTGAAGACGGTGCGGATGGCGCGCACGTAGTCGGCGTCGAGCGTGAACCTGGTCCGGCTCCAGTCACACGTGAAGCCGAGCCGGCGCATCTGCTCGTAGATGCGCCCGCCGTACTCCTCGTACCAGGCGTCAACGCGCACCTGGAACAGCTCACGACCGAGCTCCTGTTTGCTGGTGCCCTCGGCCTCCAATTGACGTTCGATCACATTCTGGGTTGCGATGGCGGCGTGGTCGGTCCCGGGACACCACTCCACCTCGAACCCACGCATGCGGTGATGGCGCGCCAGGGTGTCCTGGATGGAGAAGCCGCACGCATGACCGAGGTGGAGGACACCGGTGATGTTGGGCGGCGGCAATGCGATGCTGTACTTCGGCCGCGAGGAGTCCCGGTCGGCGATGCCGATGCCGAGCTCCTCCCAGCGCGCACGCCAGGCGGGCTCGACCGTGCGCGGATCGAACGTCTTCTCCATCGGCTCCATGGGTCGCGCCGAGTATAGGGACGACCTCAGCGGCGGCCCGACCGGGACGGGCGGCGGCGGAGCGGGGTGAACGGCATCGCTCCGCCCGTCTGGATCAGGTCGGCGTGGGCGATGGGGTGGGAGCGCTGGCAGTCGGCGAGGCTTCGGGGTTGTGGTCCAGGGAGCTGCTGGCGTTGACGTCGACGTCGGCCTTCCACCTGCCATCGACCTGGATCGCCGAGTACGTATGGCTTGTGCCCGCGACGGGGGAAACCACGCTACAGGTCGCCGCGGGGTCGTTGGCAGCCTTGCCCACGCACCACGTGATCACGCCGCTCAGCGTGACATTGGCACGCCCGGAGCCGGCGTCGGCGACCTCCGTGACGGTGACACCGTCGACCTCCCAGAAGACCCCGCCCGATGTGCCGAAGTCGGAGTACACGCGGAGGAGCTCGGCGAGATCAGACGTGTCATTGTCGGTGGCCAGCCACACCGGGACCTGGCTGTTGTCCTGGTTGCGAGCGGCAGCGAGGAACCCGGCCAGCGCGCCGCCCGGGGTGGCCACTGACGGTGTCGTCGAGCTCGGGCTCAGCGTCGGCTGTGGTGCCACCGTGCTCCCGCAGCCTGCAAGGACCGCGCCGACGGCGATCGCAAGGGTGACCGCCAGTGGGCGCGTGGTTGCCATCCTCCTCCTTCCTGCACGTGGGTGCCCGCCGATTATGGAGGGGTCGCCGCGGCCCGGAAGCGTTCGTCTCAGCGCGCAGGGAACGAGCGCACCGGGTCGGTGACGGTGACCCACTGCGGCCGCAGCGGCGAGGTCGCGTACTCGAGCCGCACCCCTGCGGAGCCCAACTGCGCGGATGCCTGCTCGCGGGTGACCGGCGGGAACTCGGTGAGCGCCGGCTGCGTCGAGGCGTCGTCCTCGACGGTGTCGAAGTACGCGCTGCCCTGGCAGTCGCGGAGGAAGACGACCAGTCCCGCCAGCGGCGCCGGGCCCGAACCGGTGAGATGCGAGCGCAGTGGCACCACCACGGCATCAGGCGACCCCGGCGTGGCCGCGGCGATCGCCACCGGCGCCTCCGGGGCAGTGCCGATCAGGTCACCGTACAGCGCCGACGCGGCGCGAGCGGCGGCATCCTCGAGGGCGGCGGCGTTGCCGGCGTCGTACGCCTGGTCGAAGTCGCCCAGCGCGCGCAGGGCAGGGGCCAGCGAGGGACGCGGTGCCGCCACCGTGCAGTCGGGGGTGCGCGACCGAACCAGGATGAGGATGCCGCTCGCAAGCACCACGGCCACCAGGGCGCCGACCGCGATCAGCCGCCCCCGCAGGGTCATCGGCCGAGGTTAGGCGGACTGCTCGGCTGTGGCCGCCGCGGTTGCTGCGGCGCCGCGCTTGGTGGGCTCCTCGGTGAGCAGGAGGGGCTCGACGCCGTCGGTGATCGACTGCTCGGTGATCACGCAGCGCTTGATGTCCGGCCGGCTGGGTACCTCGAACATGCTGTTGAGCAGCACGTCTTCGATGATCGATTTCAGGCCGCGCGCGCCGGTGCCGCGAGCCAGCGCCTTCTGGGCGATCGCCTTGAGCGCGCCCTCATGGAACACCAACTGCACGTCGTCGAGCGCGAAGAACTTCTCGTACTGCTTGACGAACGCGTTCTTGGGCTCGGTGAGGATGCGGATGATGTCCTCCTCGTCGAGGTAGTCGAGCGACACGTTGATCGGCAGGCGGCCGATGAACTCCGGGATGAGCCCGTACTTGAGGAGGTCCTGGGCCTGCAGCTCGCGCAGGATCCTCGTCGTCTCCTTGTTGCGGCTGCCGTGCGGCTTGCTGTTAAAGCCGATGGTGCGGTTGCCGACGCGCTGCTCGATGATTCTCTCGAGGCCGTCGAAAGCGCCTCCGCAGATGAACAGGATGTTGGTCGTGTTGATCTGGATGAAGTCCTGGTGCGGATG
>QHBU01000287.1 GCA_003244045.1 Candidatus Aeolococcus gillhamiae | reverse complement strand
GCGCTTGCGTGCCAGCGGCGACACCTCCGCGGGGTAGTCGAGCACGAACGTCGGGTCCCACAGCTCGTTCTCGACTCGCTGCTCATACATCTCAGTCAGCGCGGTGCCCGGACCGGCCCCCGGTGGCAGGTGCACGCCGAGCGACCTGGCTCGGTCAGGGAGCTCGTCCCAGGCATCGAGCGGATCGAACCCGAATGCCTGCGCGACCAGGTCGACCATGCGCGCGGCGCGAAAGGGAGGCGTCAGCACCAGCTCCCTGCCGCTGAAGGAACGGCGCAGTGGATCGTCGCACGGGACCGTGCCGCCCTCTTCGTCCGAATGCTGTGGGCCGAGAGCATTGGCGGCGTCGACGATCAGGGACTCGGTCAGCTCGCGCATGCCGTTGTAGTCGGTGTACGCCTCGTACGCCTCGAGCATGGTGAACTCGGGGTTGTGACGCGGCGACAGGCCCTCGTTGCGAAATACCCGGCCCATCTCGTACACGCGCCGGTAGCCACCGACGAGCAGGCGCTTGAGGTGCAGCTCGATGGCGATGCGCAGGTAGACGTCGGTGTGGAGAGCGTTCCAGTGGGTGACGAATGGACGCGCGTGGCCGCCGCCGGGGATGGGTTGCAGAATCGGCGTCTCCGTCTCGAGGAAGCCGCGGCCGTCGAGCGTGCGGCGCAGCGCGCGAACCACCGTCGTGCGCGCCGCGAAGTGGCGACGCTGCTCGACGCTGGCGAGCAGGTCGAGGTAGCGCTTGCGGTACCTCGTCTCCTGGTCCTGGAGGCCGTGGTACTTCTCGGGAGGCGGCTGCAGCGCCTTGACGAGCAACGTGACCTCATCGGCCACGACGGTGGGCTCGCCGCGCCGCGTCCGCATCACCTTGCCACGCACCCCGACGATGTCGCCGAGGTCGAGCAGCTTCACCACCGCGAACTGCTTCTCGCCGACGCGGTCGAGCCGCATCCACACCTGCAGACGGTCGTCCTCGGCCTCGATGTGCGCGAAGCAGCTCCTGCCCTGCTGGCGGTACTGCATCACGCGCCCGGCGACGCGCACATCCGGGCCCTCCGCGGCATCCTCACCGTCAGCCGGGGCGGGTGCGGACGCTTCGAAATCGGCGAGCACCCGCCTGGCCCCGTCCAGGGTGACGGAGGGGACGAAGTCGACGTTGTAGGCAGGAACGCCGAGCGCGGCCAGCTCGTCGATCTTGCGGCGGCGTTCGGCAGTGAGGTCGTCGGCGGGCATCGCGGCCCAATCTTGCGGCTTTGCAGTGCGGTCAGGAGACGCGGACGATCTTCACCCGACGCGGCCCACCAGGACTCTGCACGTCGACCGACTCGCCGTTGCGGTGACCGATCAGCGCTTTGCCGACCGGCGACTCCATGGAGATGCGCCCGCTGGCGACATCGACCTCGGCCGGTCCGACGATGGTGAACACCTGCTTGCCGAACTCGTCCTTCAGCTCCACCTCGGAGCCGATGCGCACCACGCCGCCCTCGGTTGACTCCTCGATGGTCACGGCGTTGCGGAGCATGTTCTCCAGGGTGAGGATCCGCCCCTCCACCATGCCCTGCTCGTTCTTGGCGTCCTCGTATTCTGCGTTCTCGGAGATGTCGCCAAAATCTTTGGCGTACTTGATGCGCTCGGCGATCTCGGCGCGGCGAACGGTGCGCAGCTCCTCGAGCTCGACCTCGAGCTTCTGTTGTCCTTCCGCAGTGAGCAGAACCGGTTTGTCCATGGAGTGAGACCCCTCGCCCGCGGGAGCGTGGGTCGCCCCCTGCGGATTGAGCGGCGGAGTATAGGCCAGCCCGCCCTGTCACGGATGTGACGAAACGCCTACGTTCGTTGACCCTCTCTGGCACCGGGTCTATGATTTCGGCGTTGCCGTGACATCCCCCCAGCCCCCCCTCTCGGGGCGTCTCTGGTACGCCAGGGGCGCCCTCTTTTTATAGGGGCGAGGCAGATCCTCGCCCCTCATCAGCGCGAAGTGAATTCGCGCTGATACACCCCACTCCTCGGCGCGCTCGGCGCGCCGACGGTACTTGTTAGGGCCATGGTCCGCATCTGGCCTGTGTCGTGGCTGTTTTCTGGTTCTTGCATCCCGCGCGCTTGCTTCTTGTGGTGCTGGTTCGTCTGCATTACCTGAAGGGGTGGGGGACGTCGCGGAGAGAGCATTGCGCAGCAGCGAGGAGACCGCGTGGGCGAAGTCCACGGGCTCCGAAGCGCCCGCGAGCACCAGCGACCGGAGCGATGTCCCCATCCCCCTGGCTTTGATGCGATCCGGGTGCTATGCGCAGTTGCAGCCAGACGACGCCACCGCGACGACCCACAGCACTGCTGCGAACACCCAGACTGCGTACGCCGCGCTCATCCACACGCTCTGCATGTTGCGGTTGGCGATGCGCGTGGCGACCGTCAGGAGCACTGCCAGCAACGCGACCGACGTGGCCAGCACAAGCAGGTGCGCCCACAGCGGTGCGGACAGCAGTGCGCCGAGGACCACCGCGACCAGCGGTGGGAGGCCCAGCGGGATGACCCACCAGGGGAGCTCCACCGGAGCACCGAGGCGGGAGTCGCTCACCCTTCTCCGCTGGTAAACACGGGGCGGTACCAACCCTGCGGGCCGAGGCCGGCGACAACCGCGCGCTCGAAGATGGTGTCGAGCATGTCGAGGCTGTCGAGGTCCTGGACCATGGCGCGCAGCCGCGCCGCGCCGTTGCAGCCCTTGATCGACCAGGCGACGTACTTGCGGCCGATGCGCAGCGCGCGCTGCGGGCCGTGATAGGCAACCAGCATGCCGAGATGGCGCCGGCACAGCGCGATGCGCGCGGCGAAGTCGAGGTCGTCGAGGAGCTCGCCGGTGGCGAGGAGGTGGCTGGCCTGACGGACGAGCCAGAAGTTGCCGAGCATGCCGCGGGCGATGACCACCCCGTCGACGACGCCGCTGCGGATGCGGCGCTCGATCAGGCGCAAGTCCTCGACGTCGCCGCTGCCGATCACCGGGATGTCGACGGCGTCCTTGACGCGGGCGATCTCGTGCCAGTCGGCCTCACCGGCGTAGCCCTGGCAGCGGGTCCGTCCGTGCACCGTGATGGCGGTGACCCCGACGTCGGCGAGAGCGCGGGCCAGCTCGGGCGCGTTGATGGTCTGGGCGTCCCAGCCGAGTCGCATCTTGGCCGTGACCGGGACATCGACGGCGTCCACCATGGCGCGGAGCACGGCGGCGGTGGCGCGCACGTCGCGCGCCAGGGCGGCGCCGCTGCCGCGACCGACCACCTTCTTCACCGGGCAGCCGAGGTTGACGTCGACGGTGACCGCGCCACGCTCGACGCACACCTGGGCGGCCGCCGCCATCACCGCCGGGTCGCAGCCGACCAGCTGCGCGCCGGCAGGCGCCACGCCGGCGGGGAAGTCGAGCAGCTGCAGGCTGGCCTCCTGGCTGCGCACCACCGCTTCTGAGGCGACCATCTCCGTGCACACGAGCCCGGCGCCGAGCTCGACGGCGAGCTCGCGGCAGGGGGCGTCTGTGATCCCCACCATCGGCGCGATCAGCACCGGGGAGCTCAGTTCCAGGGAGCCGACGCGCAGTGCTGGACGAACGGGAGCGGCGAGAGCCATGGTCGTCTGATCTTACGGGCAGTGCGTTGGCGCGCCCGTTCAGTCGGCGTTGAGCTCGTGGATGAGGCGCAGGCCGACCAGGGTCAGGTGCGGATCCACCGCCTCGATCTCCGGGATCAGCGGTGCGAACAGTTCGGCGAGGCCGCCGGTGGCGATGACCCGCGCCTTGGCGCCAATCTCCTCGCGCATCCGCGCCACGATCCCCTGGACGAGCCCGACGTAGCCGTACACGAAGCCGGACTGCATCGAAGCCGCGGGGCTGCGCCCGATGACCGAGGTGGGGGCGGCCAGCTCCACGCGGTTGAGCTTGGATGCCCGGCTCACCAGGGCCTCGAGGCTGATCAGGATCCCCGGGGCCATCGCCCCGCCCAGGTAATCCCCGGCTGCGGAGATGGCGTCGAACGTGGTGGCGGTGCCGAAGTCGAGCAGGATCGCCGGAGCGCCGTAGAGGTGACGGCCGGCGAGCGCGTTGGCGATGCGGTCGGCTCCGACCAGGCGAGGATCCTCGTACTTGATGCTGACCCCGGTGCGGATGCCGGGCCCCACCACCAGCGGCGTGCAGCCGAAGTACACCCGCGACATCTCCTCGACCGAACGCGCCAGCGGGGGGACGACATTGGCGACGGCGACGGCGTCGATGTCGCCAATCTCGATGCCGCGGCGGCGCAGCAGGTCGGTGGCATCGAGCCCGAGCTCGTCGCCCGTCGAGCGCTCGTTGGTGTGCAGCCGGAAGTCCGCGACCAGGCGGTCTCCATCGAAGACGCCGACGACGACGTTGGTGTTGCCGACGTCGACCGCTAGCAGCATGGCTGCGGACGGTATCGCAAAGGCGACGGGGCACTCCACTAACGTTGCCTCGCATGATCGGGCTGATTGACGTTGGCGGCACCAAGCTTCTTGCCGCTGTCGCCGCCGGAGACGACGCGATCGAGACGCCTGTACGGCGAGCGACTCCCCGCGACGGAGACGTGATCGCGGTGCTCGCGCAGATGCTCGACGAGGTGCGTGACGGCCAACGACTGGAGGCGATCGCCGCTGCCGTGCCCGGTCCGCTCGACCGCAACCGCGGCGCGCTTCTCAAGCCTCCGGGGCTGTCAGTGGCTTGGCACGGCCTCGAGCTTGCTGCCGGGTTGAGCGAGCGGTTTGGCTGCGCGGTGCGCCTCGAGAACGACGCCAACTGCGCCGCCCTCGCCGAGGCGCACCTCGGTGCTGGGCGCGGAGCGACGACGCTCGTCTACTACACCGTGTCGACCGGGATCGGCAGTGGCGTGGTCCGCGGCGGCAGGCTGGAGACCGGCGGGCAGGACACCGAGGGTGGTCACCAGGTGCTCTGGCCGCGGCCCGCGGGCGGGCCGCCCTGCGAGTGCGGCGGGGTCGGCTGCCTCGAGGCCATCGCCAGCGGCCGCGCCATCGCCCGCCGGTTCGGCCGACGCGGCGAGGAGATCGAGGACCAGGCGGTGTGGGACGAGGTCGGTGAATGGCTGGGCCTGGCGGCGGTCAACGCGACCGCTCTGCTGGCCTGCGATCGCGTCGTCTTCGGTGGTGGTGTGGCGAGCTCGCGCTGGCCGCGGATCGAGCCGGCCATCCTGGCCACCGTCGAGCGCCAACTCAAGCTGCAGGACGCGCCCGTAATTCGGGTCGCTGAGCTCGGCGAGGACCGCAACCTTGCCGGCGCTCTGCTGCTCCTGCGTCCATCCGAGCAAGCGCCGCCGCACTAGCTACCCTTGCGCAGTGAGCTCGGTTCACCTCGCCGCCGACAGCACCTGCGACCTCCCGCCGGCGGATGCGGAACGCATCGGGCTGCGCATCATCCCGCTCAAGGTGATCATCGGCGAGGAGGTCTTCGCCGACGGGCGGGACATCGACGCGGCCACCCTGTACTCGCGGATGCGCCACTCCTCGGTGGTGCCACGTACCTCGCAGCCGACCCCGGCAGAGTTCGAAGTCGTGTTCAGCGAGCTCGGCGGGAACGGCAGCGCCATCTTCTGCTCCACCATCTCGGCGGCGATGAGCGGCACGTACAGCGCTGCCGTCCAGGCCACTGAGGCGCTCCCGGGCCTCCACGTCCACGTTTTCGACACCCGTACGGTGGGCCCCGGCCACCGCATGCTGGTCAACGCGGTGGTCGCGGCTGCCGCGGGCGGTGCCGACGCCGGCGAGCTCGAACAGGTAGCCGCCGAGGTCGCCGCCTCGATGCGGCTCGTCTTCACCGTGGAGAGCCTGGAGTACCTGCGCCGGGGTGGGCGGATCGGCGGGGCCCGCGCGCTCCTCGGCTCGGTTCTCAACATCAAGCCGATCCTCGAGGTGCGCGACGGCACCGTCGAGCCCCTGGACAGGGTTCGCACCTTCCCGAGGGCGCTCGACCGCCTGGTCGAAGAGGTGGGCCGGTCGGCCGCCGAATGGGGCGGCCACGCCCGGGTGATGGTGGCCCACGCCGACCAGCGCGAGATGGGGGCGGAGGTCGCGCGCCGAGCCGGCGAGGCCGCCGGCGAGCACGCCGAGCTCATCGACGTGGGCCCGGTGATCGGGTGCCACGGCGGCCCGGGCGCCATCGGCGTGGCCTTCCACCGCCCCATCTGACCGCTGCCCCGGCCCGGGGACGCCTCCCTCGCGCCCTGCGGAGATCCTTGCGCGAGCCGCATCTTTGGAAGCGAATGTACGTCCGAGTTGCCTATTGGTCGGTTGACCAACTAAACTCTCGGCAGACAGGAACCAGGAGGTGTTCCCGATGAAGATGAGAACCCGCAAAGCCAGAAACAACCGGTCCGAAGAAATGATGTCGTCGACTTCGGAGTGGGTCCCCGTCGCCTGGCGCACAGTCGACCTGGCCGCCGCGCTCGCCGGAGCGCCGCTGTTCGACGGCTGCGCCGAGCGCGAGGTGGCCAGTGCCCTGACCGAGTTCGACGACGTTCGCTTCCCGAGCGGCCGCCGCATCGTCATCGAGGGTCCACGCGGCAGCGACTTCTTCGTGGTGGTCACGGGCACGGCCGCCGTGCTGGTGGACGGCTGGCGCGTGGCCACGCTGGGACCCGGGGATTTCTTCGGCGAGATCGCGATCCTTGGGGATGGGGTGCGGTCAGCCTCTGTGCGCGCCGAGGCGCCGCTGCACTGCTTGGTGCTGCCCAACGGCAAGCTCGAACAGCTGATCCTCGACCACCCTCAGGTCGGCATCAACCTGATCCGTGCCGTGATTGGACGCTTCCGCAACGTGTCCGGTCGCCGCCAGCCCCCGGCCGCCGAGCTTGCCAGCGCTTGACCGCGTCAGCGCCGGTATGCGGTGACGCAGACGTCGACCCAGCAGCGCGTCGAGCGTGCGGAGTATCCGGCCGGGATCGAACCCCCGCTCTCCGATGAGCGGTACACGCGGTAGATCGTCCCGCCCGCGTTGACGACATCGGGTGGTGGCGTGGTGACCACGGTGGTGGGCGCGTACGCCGCGGTGCCCCAGTACCAGGCCACATTGGTCGCCACCACGTGCGTGCGCGCGCGCACGAACGCGTCCTCGTAGTAGGCGAGCAGCAGGTACTGGCTCGGCGTGGCGTCGACGAGGTCGTGCGCTGTGACCCGCGCCTGCAGGAAGGCGACGGCCGATGGTGTGTCGGGATGGTCGTCCGCGATGCTCAAGCCGACCGACGCGGCAGCGATGGCGCACAGGCAGACCACGAGCAGGCCGCGGACGCGGATCAACGCGAAGCCGCCACCCACCACTGCGAACAGCGGGCCCCACACCACGCTCGCGTAGCGCCCGTCGAGCACCGGCTTCCAGGCGCTGAGCACCATCATCATCAGCACCGCCCCGGCCCCGCACGCTACCAGGAACAGCGCCGCACGCCGGCCCTCGGGAGAGAGCTGGCGATGGCAGAAGACGAGCCAGGCGCAGCCGATGAGCACGCCCGCGCCGGCAGCGAATCCCTGCAGCGCCAGCAGGCTCACCTTGGCGGGGATCCAGGGGTCGACGGGCGGGCCGGAGAAGAACGGCAGGAAGACGCCGACAACCGAGAGAAAGCCCAGGCGTGTCACCCAAAAGGCGTCGCCGACGTGGGCGAACTGGACGCGGGCCACGACCAGCCATGGCAGCAGGGTGAGGAAGGCCACACCACCGGCCAGACAAGCGCTGCGCGCGGTGCGCCACCCGGCGCGCAACACCACGAGCACCGCGACGACCTGCGCGGCCACCGCGAACACCGCGAAGTACTGCGTGTACAGGGCCAGGACCGTGACCGCCGCATACGCCGCCCAGCGCACGAGCGACGGGCGCTCCACGGCGCGCCACACCAGCAGGGTCGAAGCCATCACCAGCGTGGTCACCAGCGCGTACATCCGCGCATCGCGGGCGCTGAGCACCAGCGCCGGGGTGATCGCGCAGAGGATCGCCGTGACGATGCCGCCGCGTTCGCGGGCGACGCGCCGGCCCAGGGCGGCGCCGAGCGGGATGGCCGCGGCACCGGCAAGCGCGGCAACCAGGCGGAGCGCGGTCGGTCCCGACCACAGTGCCGACACGGCGTGATCGAGGAGGTAGGCGAGTGGGGGGGCCGAGTCCGACCGCACGGCGTCGAGCATCTGCCCGAGCGGGCGCTGCACCACCACGGCGGTGAATGCCTCGTCACGCCACAGCGGCTGGTGGCCCAGGAAAAGGAGGCGCCCGGCCAGGCCGAACAGCGTGATCAGCGTAACCTGGCCGGCGTAGCCGGCCAACCGGCTGGGCATCGGTCGCCGAGTATGAGCACCACGGGCCGGCGTCGCGATCGTGCGGAGGCGGTGCAAGCCGGCAGGGACTAGGATTGGATGGGCGTTCAACAGATTGAGGAGGTTGGTGGGATGGCGGCTGTCGTGCTCCAGCCCGGCGAGGAACCGGGCCGCCGCGGCGAGATCATCCGGGCCGCGGCCAGGGTTCTCGGCCGCATGGGGTATTCGGACAGCTCGATCAAGCAAATCGCGCTCGAAGCCGGGGTAGCGCCGGGGCTGGTCCACTATTACTTCACCTCGAAGGAGGAGCTGCTCGTCGCGGTGGTGCACGACCTGGAGCGCGAGATGGTCTCCGACTGGCAGTCGGCCGTCGACGGCATCGACGACCCGCTGGAGCGCATCGTCGCCGCCCTCGACCACACCGCAGTGCGCGCCTCCGAACACCCCGAGTTCTTCCGGCTCCTGTTCGACCTCTACGTGGTCGGCCTCAACAACCCCGCCATCCGCGAGCGCTGCGCGGAGCTGTGGACGCGCTTCGTCGACGACATCGAGGCGGAGGTCCGCCAGGTGCTTGCCAAGCTGCCCGCGCCCGGCAGCGTCCCACCCCGCGACCTTGCCGAGGCGATCGGGGGCGCCATCGACGGCATCGCGCTCGCCGGGCTGGTTCGCGACGCCAGCCCCCTGGCCGTGTACGGGGCGCTGAAGGCGATGCTGCTCTCCCTTGTGGTGACCGCGTACGTGAACGCGGGGATGGACCCGCCGGTGGCGCGGATGCGCGCGCTCCTCGATCGCGCCGGGACGCTGGCCGCCGCGGAGTAGCCGTTGCGCGCAGGCGTGGACATGGGTCCCGCCTGCCACCATCTGGGCATGTCACCGGGTCATCTCGCCTGTCCCAACAACTGTCCCGAGGGGCGGTTCGAGGCGCTCAACGCGCCGCTGTTCGTCGATCGCACCGGCCGGTACGCGGGTCATGACGGCACTCGCGCGACGTACGTGTGCGCCGTCTGTCAGAGCGTCGCCGTCGACGTTGCCGCGGCCGCCCGCGAGATGCGCCGCAACCGCGATGAGCGGGTGGTCACCCTCACCTGCCCGTCGTGCGGCATGCGCATGCTGCCCCCCGAAGACGACCCGCTCGCCTCCCTCGTCGAATGTCCGGCGTGCGAGACGCGCTTCGAGGTCGAAGAGGGCACGGCGCGGTTGCACGGCGGCCCGGAGGAGGACGGCGAGGACGTCGACTGAGCGCTAGGGTGCGCTCGGCTTGCGCAGAGCGCGCAGCGCCGACTGCGCCGCCCACCAGCCGCACATGCCGTGCACGCCACCGCCCGGCGGAGTGGCCGCGCTGCAGATGAAGACGCGCGGGTTGGGTGTGCTGTACGGATCGACTCGGGGAGCTGGGCGCGTGAACATCTGGCCGAGGCTGAACAGGCCACCGTTGATGTCGCCGCCGACGAGGTTGGCGTCGTACGCCTCGAGGGCGGCCGTGTCCATGGTGTGCCGGCCGATCACGCGGTCGCGGAAACCCGGGGCGAAGCGCTCCACCTGGGCCTCGATCCTGGTGGTCATGTCGACGCGCGAACCATTGGGCACATGACCGTACGCCCACGCCGTGTGACCGCCGCCGGGCGCGCGCGAAGCATCGAACAAGGACGGTTGCACAAGGATCACGAAGGGCCGCTCGGGGTGACCGCCGCCCGCCACCGTGCTCTCTGAGCCGACCACCTCGTCGAGGCTGCCACCGAGGTGCACGGTAGCGGCGCGTGCGCACCGCTCATCGCGCCATGGGATGGGCGCGGCCAGCGCCCAGTCGAGCTTGAAGAGACCGGGACCGTAGCGGTAGCGGCGCAGACGCCGGCGGTACCGAGGCGGGAGCGCGTCGACGCAGATCGCCTCGATGCTGCGCGGCACCAGGTCAAGCAGCTGAACGCGGGATGGCGGCAGCTGGCGCAGCGAGGTGACGCGACGGCCCGTCTCGATGGTGCCGCCCAGCGACCGCACACGGTCGGCCAGAGCGACGGAGACATTGCCCGAGCCGCCGCGAACCACCGGCCAGCCGACCGAGTGCCCGACCATGCCCAGCACCAGGCCGATGCTGGCGCTGGCAGGGCTGTTCAACGACATCATGGAGTGCCCGGACATGCCGGCGAACAGGGCACGCGCGCGGTCCCCGCGAAACAGGCTGCGCGCCAGCAGCGACGCGGGCAGCAAGGCGGGAGCGCCAAAGGCGCCCACAATCAAGGGGTGGCGTGGCGGTCGCAGCGGGCCGAGGAACTGGTCGAGAAGGTCGGGCGCGTGTTCTGTGAGCCGCGTGAAGGCACGCCGATAGCTGGTCTCATCCCGTCCCAGGCCGGCGGCGGTGTCGCCGACCGACCGCTCGAGGACCACCGCGTCGTCGCCGTCGAGCGGATGCGCCAGCACCGCCGGCGAGTGCACGAACTCGACGCCGTCCGCGCCCGCAAGGTCGCGGAAGAATCGTGATGAGGTGCCGAAGGTCAGCACCGCGGCGCCGACGTCGTGATGAAACCCGGGAAGGGTCAGCTCGGCGGTGCGGCAGGCGCCCCCGACATCGTCCGACGCCTCGACGACGTGGACAGAAAACCCTTGCTCGGCCAGGGTGATGGCGGCGGCGAGTCCGTTCGGTCCGGCGCCGACGACGACCGCGTCATACCGGGTGGTCACGACACGGTTCAGCGTTCCAGCGCGGGCAGCAGCCCGACAGTGGCGCTGATGGGCCCGAAGAGCTCGCCCTCCTCGCGGTTCCAGTACCGCGAGAAGCGGCCGTCGAAGCCCCAGAGCCGACCATCATGGTCGACGCTCGGCGCGTCCTCCCAATGCGGGGTGTGACCGTGCACGAGCCGGCGAGCGCCGAAGTGCTCGAGGTACACATCGAGTCGCCGGCGTTCCAGGAACGCGCGCCGTCCGAAGAGCGTTCGCACCGCGGTGAACACGCCGCCCGGCGTTGCCAGCCAGGCCCGCGCCGTGTCGTTGACGTCGTCGACGGTCGCGCCGAAGTCGGCGTACAGGTCGTCGTCTGTGTGCTGCACCAGCGTGCCGTCGGCAAGCAGGATCAGGAACGGCTGGTTGCGCAGCCATGCCTCGAGGTCGGGATCGGCGGAGACCTCCTCGAGGTCCGCCCAGTCACCTCTGCGGTGCAGCCACAGCGCCTCAAGCTCGGCGGGGTCGCGGACTCGCCAGGGCTCGGGGGGCTCCACGCCGCGGCGGCGCTCCAGCACGGCGAGCAGGAAGAGGTCGTGGTTGCCGAGCACCGAGCGGCTGTTGCGTCGTGATCGGGCCAGTCGCGCGGCAGCCGCGCCGCCGCCGCGACCCGGCCGGCCGCCCTGGAAGAAGTCGCCGAGGAACATCGTGTCGACGTCGTCCTCGGGGTACGGCTGCAGCGCGTCCTCGAGGCGTTCGACGTCCCCCTGGACATCTCCGACGATGAGAAGGGGACGGCTCATCCATCGAGGATAGCGTCAACCCTTCGACTTCTCCCGGCGGGGGCTGCGACGCGCCGGCTCACGGCCGGCCGTGGCGGCGGTTCCGACCGCGGCGCCCACCTCCTTGGCGGCGACCGGCTGGCGCGCCAGGACGGTCACCACCCGGCGGGTCTTGGCGACCAGGGTGGCGGCGCGGACCAGCTGGCGCGAGACCATTCGCGGGCCCGGCGCGCCGGGGAGCTCGCGGCGGCGCAGTGCGGTATCGACGTCGAAGAGGTCGACGATGTCGTCCTGCGCGAGCTCGGTCATCTCGCGCCACTCCGCGGCCGAGATGTCGCGAAGCGTGCGACCCTCGTCGACGGTTCGCCGGACCGCAGCGCCCACCAGCTGATGCGCGGCGCGAAAGGGCATGCCGCGCACCACCAGGTACTCGGCGACGTCGGTGGCGAGAAGGCCTGGGTCGGACGCGGCCTCGCGCATCTCCCGGCGCTTGAAGCGCAGCACGCGCACGACGTCGGTCACCGCCGCCAGGCTCGTCATGGTGGTGTCGACAGCGTCGAACAGCGCCGTCTTGTCCTCCTGCAGGTCGCGGTTGTAGGCGAGCGGCAGTCCCTTGAGAAGGATCAGAACGGCGGAGAGGTCGGCGATGGTGCGGGCGGTGCGCCCGCGGACGAGCTCGAGGACGTCGGGGTTCTTCTTCTGCGGCATCAGCGACGAGCCGGTGGCGTGGCTGTCGGGCAGCTCGGCGAAGTTGTACTCGCTCGACGTCCAGAGCACGACCTCCTCGGCGAACCGGGACAGGTGCACCATGATCAGCGCGCACGCCGCGGTCAGCTCGACGACGAAGTCGCGGTCGGAGACGGCGTCGAGGCTGTTGGCGCTGATGCTCGCGAAGCTCAGCTCCTCGGCCACCGCACGACGATCCAGCGGGAGCGTGGTGCCGGCTAGCGCACCACTGCCCAGCGGGAGCACGTCGCAGCGGTCGTGCACGTCCTCGAGGCGGCCGACGTCGCGCTGCAACATCTCCACGTAGGCGAGTAGGTGGTGCGCGAGGGAGACCACCTGGGCGCGCTGCCCGTGGGTGTACCCCGGCATCACCGTGGCACGATTCTGCTGGGCGCGGCGGGCGAACGCCTCCTGCAGGGTGGCGATGAACAGCATCAGCTCGCGACAGATGCGCTTGGCGTAGAGGCGCAGGTCGGTGACCACCTGGTCGTTGCGGCTGCG
>QHBU01000286.1 GCA_003244045.1 Candidatus Aeolococcus gillhamiae | reverse complement strand
CCAGCTCTACTACGCGGTGTGCGCGGACGTCGAGACGCCGCCCACGCGCATCGCCTCGGGTGAGGTCGGTCTTGGAGTGCTGCTCATCCTCATCGGGGCGATCACCGGGCAGCGGATCCTGCTCGCCGTCCTGGGCCTCGTCGGTTTGGCCTTCCTGGCCGTCGGCATCGTGACCCACGTGCAGGAGCGCCGGCCGCTGCCGCTGGCGCGGCTCCTGGCCGTCTCGTATCCCGACTTCGAGCGGCGGTTCCTCGGTGGCGCGCACGCGTACGACGGCCTCGTCGACGCGCCGCCGCCGCCGCCCGCCGCCATCACCGTGGTGGTGTGTGACCGCGCCGCAACGGCCGCCGTGATGCACGCCAACAGCGAACGCCTCGGCGGCGTCGCCGTGGCCATTGCCGCGCAGCTCCCCGACGGCCTGGCGAGATGGCGGGTGATCGTGCTCCACGACTGCGATCCCGCCGGGTGCGCGCTGCCCGCCGACCTGCGCGACCGCGGCGCCGACGTGGCCGATGCGGGCATCAACCCAGCCGAGCTCATGGGCCGCCGCTTGCAGATGATCGAGGGTGCGCCGGCGCGGCTGCCGCGCGACCTCTCCGGCCACCTCAGCACTGCCGAGACCGACTGGCTGCGCAGCGGCAAGCGCCTCGAACTGGGCACCGAGACCCCCGAGCAGCTGGTTGCGCGCGTGCACGCGGCCGTCGCGCCCGAGACGCCCCCTAGCTGAAGTCGACCTGCTGGTCGTCGCGGGCGCCGACGAGGATCGCCATGTTGCCCACCGGGTGGCGGTTCTCGTACATGAGCTGGTGGGCGACGCCGACGTCGTCAAAATCGAAGGTGCGCCGCAGGCACGGGTCGACCAGGCCTTGGGTGACCAGCTCGTTCAATGCGGCCGACTGCTCGTCGTTGGCGAAGTGCGAGCCCTGCAACCGCTTGCTGCGCATCCAGAGGTAGCGCAGGTCGACGGCGGCGTGGTAC
Source organism: Candidatus Aeolococcus gillhamiae (assembly GCA_003244045.1). Taxonomy (GTDB): domain Bacteria; phylum Chloroflexota; class Dormibacteria; order Aeolococcales; family Aeolococcaceae; genus Aeolococcus; species Aeolococcus gillhamiae. Next base: position 6,719 of record QHBU01000286.1, on the reverse strand, counting down.
CCGGTGGTGCCGGCGCAGATCACCACCATGCCGGCGTTGTCGCACACGAAGATCGAGGTGGGGATGGTCGCCTCACCGGGATGCTCGAAGACGATGCGTGGGTTGCGCTTCTCACCGAGGACGTCCCAGATCGCCTTGCCGAACGCGCGCGCGCCGGCCGCCCACTCGCCGTAAGCGTCGTTGTCGCGCCAGTCCGGGGGCAGGCCCCAGTGGTCGAACTGCTTGCGGTCGATGTAGCCCGCCGCCCCGATGCTGACGCAGAACTCACCCCGCTCCCCGCCCGAGGCCACCGCCACCGGGATGCCGCCGCGGGCGCGCACGATCTGGATGGCCTGCGAGCCGAGGCCACCGCTGCCGCCCCAGACCAACACCACGTCGTTCTCGCGCACTGTGTGCGGCTCCCAGCCGCAGAGCATGCGGTAGGCGGTGGCGCCGACCAGCATGTACGCGGCAGCGGACGCCCAGCTCAGCTTGGGTGGCTTGGGCAGGAGCTGGTGGGCCTGGACCAGGGTGAACTGCGCGAAGCTTCCCCAGTTGGTCTCGTAGCCCCAGATGCGTGCGCTGGGAGCGGTGATCGGATCGCCGCCCGCCGTGATGAACGGGTCGGCCATGTCCCACTGCCCGCAGTGCACCACCACCTCGTCGCCGACGTGCACGTTGTCGACACCCTCACCGACGGCGTACACCACCCCGGATGCGTCGCTGCCGCCGATGTGGAAGTCCTCGACGGCTCCGGCCTTACGGCGCGCGGCGATGACGTCGACAGGGCGGCCCAGCGCGGCCCAGACGTTGTTGTAGTTGACCCCGGCGGCCATCACGTACACGAGCGCCTGGCCGGGACCCGGCGTCGGGGTGGGGATCTCCTCGGCCGCGAACGCGTCGCGCGGGTCGCCGTAGCGCTCCGGCCTGATCACCTGCGCCACCATCGTGTCCGGCACCTCGCCGACGGGTGGGTGCGTGGTCAGCCGCTGCGGGTCGGTGCGCCGCTGTGGCCTCTCCGTGGTCACCTCGCTCACCCTCTCCCTCTCGGCTGCCTGGTCGCGCGAACAGGACCTTACACGGGCGGCCCCGCGAGGGCGTTGTCGCTGAGCGCGGGCGAGTGCTCGCCGGCACGTTCGCAGTGACGCCACACCTCCGGAAACGCCAGCGCCGCCAGCGCCAGGCCGACCAGGCAGAGCACGCCGCCGGACACCACGGACACACGCGCCGAGGTGACGCCGGCGAGCACGCCCGCCTCGAGGTCACCGAGGAACGGTCCGCCGACCACCACCATGTAGTACGTCGCGGTGAGCCGGCCGCGCAGCTGGTCCGGCGTCTGGGTCTGCATGATCGTGCTGCGGCACACAGCGCTGACCGAGTCGGCGGCACCCGCGCACGCCAGCAGCACCAGACCGATCCACAGTGAGCCGGCGAAACCGAAGGCGATAATCGACACGCCCCAGAGCGCGATCGCCACCACCACCACCCGGCCGAGGCGAGTCGAGCGCGAGAGCCAGCCGCTGCTGAGCGCGGCGATGACTGCGCCCACACCGAGCGCTGAGTAGAGGTAGCCGAGACCCTGGGCGTTGGTGCGGAAGGTGGTCGCGGCCAGCACGGGGAACACCGCTCGTGGGAACCCGAAGACCATCGCGCAGAGGTCCATGACGAAGGTGCCGAGGATGACCCGTCGCCTGCGGATGAACGCCAGCCCGCGACGGATGGCGGCGAGCGTGGACTCGTGCGCCTGCGCCGACGGTGGCTGAGACGGCAGCAACCACACCGCGAGCATCGCCGCCGCAAAGCTGGCGACGTCGACGAGGTAGGCGGCGGACAGACCGACGTGAGCGATCAGCAGTCCACCGACGGCCGGCCCGGCGATCAGCGTGGTCTGAAACATGGCGACGTTGATTGACAGCGCCCCGGGGAGGCGCTCCTTCGAGACCAGGTTGGGGATCATCGCGGTGCGCGTCGGTGCGTCGAGAGCCGACACCGACGCCGCCGCGGCCACGACGACGAACACGACGACCACAGGCGCGTGCTGGAGCGCGCCGATCAGCAGCGCCAGCGAACAGAGACCGAGCAGCGCCTGGGTCACCAGCAGCAGGCGGCGGCGGTCGAAGCGATCGGCCAGGCCACCGGCGAGCAGCGAGACGCTGATCAGCGGGATCACCTGGGCCAGTCCGAGGAGTCCCACCAGTGCGGGCGACCGCGTCTGGGTGTACACCTGGTACGGCACCGCCACGACGGTGATCTGCCGGCCCACCAGCGACACCAGCTGCCCGGCGGCGAGACGGCGGAAGGCTGGTGACTCACGCAGCGCCCCGGCGTCGACCGCGACGCCCGTCAGTGCCGTCGACAGGCGTCGTCCCGCACTCGGCATCGCGACAGGATATCCGGCTGTGCAGGCACGCTCGTTGCACGCGGCATGAGACGCTGTCTGGCCGATGAGAGGTGTTTCGGCCCGATCAGTACCTGAACGAGCAGCGGAGTGACCATGGCCTCTGCTGGGGACCGAACCTGGGAGGAGCCTGGCGCGCACGCGGTGTCGCCGGGCGTGTTCCGCATCCCTCTGCCCCTGCCCGGCGATGGGCTGAGAGCGGTGAACGTCTACGCGTTGCAGGGAGAGGGCGGCATCACGCTGGTCGACTCCGGCATGAGTCGCACCGCCAGCTGGGATGCGCTCCAGGCGGGGCTGAAGCAGGCCGGCGCCGAGCTCGGCGACGTGCGCCGCGTGCTCGTCACCCACATCCATCGCGACCACTTCGGGCAGGCTTGTGCAGTCCGACAGGCCTCGGGGGCCACGGTGCTGCTGGGCCGCGGCGAGCAGCGCTCGCTGGAGTACATCCTCGACGACACCCAGGGAGATCGCCGCGCTCCGTGGATCGCCCGGCTCCGTCGCAATGGCGCCGCCGAGCTCGTCGACGAGCTTGTCCGTGCGGACGCAGACCGGCAGAGCCCGCCGGAGAGCGAGGGCCTCTGGGAGCTGCCGGACGACTGGGCCGACGACGGCGAGCGCGTCGCGGTCGGCGAGCGCAGCCTGGTGGCGATCGAGACTCCGGGCCACACGCGCGGCCACGTGACCTTCATGGACGCCGCCGCCCGGATCCTGTTCGCCGGTGACCACGTCCTGCCGCACATCACCCCCTCGATCGGTTTCGAGCCACTCGCCGACGGCCTGCCGCTTGCCGACTTCCTGAAGTCGCTCATGAAGGTGCGCGACCTCGCCGTCGACACCGTGCTGCCGGCGCATGGCCCTCCCTTCAACGGGCTGGCGACTCGCGTCGACGAGCTCCTTGCCCACCACGCAGCCCGCCTGGCGGCGTCACGTGCCGCGCTGACCGGTGGCGCGCGCACCGCGTTCGACGTGGCGCGCGTGCTTCCCTGGACCCGGCGCGATCGCCACTACGACGAGCTCGACGGCTTCAACCGCCAGCTCGCAGTACAGGAGACCGCCGCGCACCTCGACCTGCTGGTCAGCGAGGGCACCGTGCGCGAAACCACCGTCGACGGGGTTCGCCGCTACGAGGCCGTCGGCTGACCCGAAGCCGTGCCGGACTCGGCGGCGGCGCGCAGCCGTTCCAGCGTCGTGGTCATCGTCTCCCTGTTGCGCTCACCGCGGTCGCTGATGCCGGTCGCGATCCGTCCCAGCGTCTTCATGAGGCCGCCGCGACGATCCTCGGTGCTTTCCGCGACCCGGCAGACGCCGTCGGCGCCGGGCTCGAAGCGGTACGACCATCGCGAGACCGGGAGGTTGAGCACCGAGCGCACCTCGAAGGTGAACTCCCTGCCCCGCTCGGCGACCGTGACGGTGCCGTGCGTCGACCAGCTGCGCCGACCGTTGCGGTTGTGGCCTGTGAAGGTGGCTCCGACCGCGGGCCCGGTGGCGCCGTCCGTCCACTCAACCCGCTCGCATTCCGGGCTCCAGCGACCTATCCCAGGCATGTCTGCCACAAGGTCGTAGATTGCCTCCGCCGGCGCGGTGATCTCGGTGCGCACGGTGACGTCACCCATCCCCGGGCGCCGTCAGACGGTGATGGCGTTGACGATCTCGGAGCGCAATCCTGGGTACTTGGCGAGGAAATCACGCCGCTCCGCGCGCAGCCGGTCGACGATCGTCTGGTACTCCTCGGAGCGCCCGGTGCGCTCGTAGAGGCGGCGCGGCTGGAGGATCTCGAGGTCGTCGATCCCGGGCAACGACGAGGCCACCTCGTACCCGAAGTCGGGGTCGGTCGTCCACTCGATGGTGCCCTCGGCGATGGCCTTGACCACCGCGCTGGAGTAGGGGATGGACACCTTCTTGCTGTTCTCGTTGCCGGGAGGACCACCGACGCGCCCGGTGTTGAGCAGGAAGACCTCGAAGCCACAGCTGTCGAGGAGCTCGAGGAAGCGATTGCCCTGCTGCTCGTGACGGAGCGGGAAGAAGGGGTTGGTCCCGGGCACGCGGAGGAACTTGCCCGCCTCCTCCTTGCCGCCGGCCGAGGTCCCCTGGGTCTCGCCGAGCATGAAATACGCGGCCGCCTGCTCCCGGTTGAGCCGGGCGACGGCCGGGATGATGTTCTCGTTGCGGTTGAGGATGAGCAGCTGGTTGACCCTGGTGACATCGCGCGCATCGCGGTGCCAGCCGAGCGCCTCCATGCGGAAGACGGCGCGGCCGTTCTGTGTGTACGCGGTGTCGAAGAAGTCGACCTTGCCGTCCTGGTTCATCGAGACGTTCTCGAGGTAGGCCTCGGGCTTGCACACCGCCCCGTGGATGGTCGGCTCGTCCTTGGGGTCGAGCGCGAACGTCTTGGCGAAGCAGCCGTTCTCCGTGGCCACGATGCGGCCGCCCGGGTAGAGCGCCACGAAGTCGTCCTGGACCGGCTTTGACTCGTTCTGGCGCGTGAACGTGGTGGTGGTCTTGCCGGTTCCCGACAGCCCGACGATGAGCATGGACTGCTCGCCCCGCGGGGTTGGGATCACCTTGCAGCCTGCGTGCAGCGAGAGCCCGCCCTCGTCGTAGGTGAGCTTGTTCCACATGCGCAGGCCGCCCTTCTTCGACTCCCCGAAGTAGTCGCTGTTGAGGACCCGGGTGACGCCGTTGTCGAGGTCGACGGCGATGACCCGGTTCTCCGGGTAGCCGGGGGCCTCGAGCGAGGGGGTGTAGATGACGGTGAGCTGCGGGTCCCAGTCCTCGCCACCCTGGTTCTCGTCGTCGAAGTACAGCCAGCGCTGCATGCCGGCGATGTTGGCGAACGCGGCCTCGATGTAGAGGCGCGCGCGCACCCGCCGCTGCGGGTCGTTGCCGATGTAGCCGTCGACCACCAGCATGTCGCGGTCGCGGATGTGCTCGTCCTGGAGCTCCGCGATGTTGCGGCCGACCTCGCGGGAGAGGGTCTGGTCGGTGTGCAGCTCGGGGGAGTCGGTGATGATGTAGGTGCTGCTCTTGCTGCGGGACACAACCTTGGTCTGGACGTTGTAGTTGTCGAACTCGGTCAGGCGCGCGTTGGGCATCGTGGAGGTCAGCTCGCGCAGCTCCTCGGGGCTGGGGTTCCAGCGGAGCGACCGGGCCTCCGGCAGCGCGGCACGCTGGCTCCTCACAACGTCAGTCATGACTCCTCCACGTCCCTGACCTCGCTGCCCTTCCAAGCGCGGCGGGCAACCGAAACGGCCAGGTCCTAACCTCACAGCGACCATATCACAGCGGTTCCAGGCGGGCTTTGGCGAGGAATCCGCTCGCGCAGCCAACGCGTTGCGGCTGCTTCCGGTTGTACGCTGCTGTCATGGCCCAGGCAGCAACGTCCACCTCGCCCGACGCGGTCACCCGCCGTGACACGTCGTGGATCTGGTTCGACGGGCGGGTCTGCGAGTACCAGGAGGCCAGAGTCGGCCTGCTCACCCACGGCCTCAACTACGGGACCGGCGTCTTCGAGGGGATTCGCGCGTACTGGAACGACAAGCGCGAGCAGCTCTACACACTGCGCATGGCCGAGCACTACGAACGCATGCGCGTCAACGCCCGGGTGCTCCAGATGGAGGTGCCCCTCCCCACTGCTGAGCTCTGCGACATCACCACCGAGCTTCTCCGTCGCAATCGCTATCGCGAGGACGTCTACGTCCGCCCGCTCATCTTCAAGTCGGCTGAGATCATCGGCGTCAAGCTCCACGACGTCCCCGAGAGCTTTGCCATCTGCACGGCCCCGATGGGCAATTACGTGGGCACCTCGGGGATCCGCTGCATGGTGAGCTCCTGGCGGCGCATCGACGACACCATGGTGCCGGCCCGCAGCAAGTGCACGGGGGGCTACGTGAACAGCGCGCTGGCCAAGTCGGAGGCGCTTCAGTCCGGCTTCGACGAGGCCATCCTCCTGAGCATGGACGGCCACGTCTCCGAGGGAAGCGCCGAGAACATCTTCCTTGTCCGCCAGGGCACCCTGTACACGCCGCCCCCCAGCGACAACATCCTCGAGGGCATCACCCGCCAGGGGCTCATGCACCTCGCCCGTGAGGAGCTCGGCCTCGACATCGTGGAGCGATCCATCGACAGGAGCGAGCTGTACTCCGCCGACGAGGTGTTCATGTGCGGGACCGGTGCCCAGGTGGCGCCGGTGGTGGAGATCGACCGGCGCCGTATCGGCGACGGCGAGCCCGGCCCGGTGACGATGCGCATCCAGGACATCTACAACGGCGTCGTGAGCGGCGGCAACGACAAGTACTCTGAGTGGCTCAGCCCGGTGTATAGCTAGTGCAGCGTCCAGCAAATA
>QHBU01000285.1 GCA_003244045.1 Candidatus Aeolococcus gillhamiae | reverse complement strand
CGCAGCCCGAACTCCAGCAGCGGCGTCAGGGAACCGTCCACGGCGGTGACGTCCTCGATGGCGAAATCCAGGTCAGGCACGGACCAGCCCCTGGGCCGGCTTGGAGCGCGCCGCGCCGCGCAGCTCGTCGAAGAAACCGCCGACGCGCGCCCACACCTCAGTGCCGCCAGACAGCCCGCGCCAGTGCACACGCAGCAGCCCGACCAATTCGTAGCAGCGATCAATCGGCGCGATGAAGTAGTCGCGACGATCACCGACGCGGTTGATGAGCAGCGCCTCCACGTCGGGCAGCAGGGACGAGAGCGTGGAGTTGGCCTCGAGCAGCTCACCCCACCCTTCGAGCGTCAGCAGCGACTCCGTCGCTCCCGCCGGGCTTGGGTAGTACGCGTGCAGCTCACCGGACGGTGCACTGGTGAGCAGGAAGGCCATCTTGACCGGGATGGCCAGGGAATCCCACATCGAGTCGGTCATGACGAAATCGGTGAGCGACCAGAGGCGGCGCGGCACGCGGCGGAAGCGCTTCTGTGCCTCGACCGGGAAGAGCAGAGCGCACGCTGTGCAACTGCACATCAGCTGCCGTTCCTCCGGCTCGAGCAGGTGCTCATGGTGCGGATGCGGCGCAATGCCCTCTGCGCACAGCTCGCATCGCTCCGCCGGCTCGCGCTCCTTGACGAACCGCCGGAGAATCTCCAGCGACGGCTCAGCCTGCTGGCCCACCTCCGTTCACCGCGACCCGGCGGCGGCGCCTGCCTGCGGCGACGCCATCTGCAGCGGGACCAGGCATTCGATCGTGGGGGGGCCGGGTGGCGGCGGGCTCATCCCCTCCACCTCGATGCCGGCGAGCTCCGGCGCCGCTTCGTAGAGCGCCTTCTCGACGGCGGCCTTCATGGTGAGCTCGGAGGATGGACATCCCTCGCAGCTGCCTTTGAGTCGCAGCCGGACGACGTCGTCCTCGATGCCGAGCAGCTCGACGTCGCCCTTGTGGCCGTGCATGATCGGCCGCACCGACTCCAGCGCCTGCTCGACGCGCTCGGTGAGCGAGACGGGGTGGAGGTCGTGGACGAGCAGCACGCTGCGCACCAGCTCGTCTGCCGCGAAGTCACCAAACAGAGCAGCGCCGCCGTCAGGCTGCTCCGCGACCGCATCGAGGATGCGATGCAGCGCGTCGCCGTGCAGCTCGAGGACCGCGCCGATCAACTCCTCAACACGTGCGCGCGCTGCCGCGTCGGGGAGCTCCTGCAGTTCCCCGACCAGCTCGTCGATGCGCGCCATCCGCCCCGCGAACTCTCCATCAGAGCCGCGGGACGGCGGGCTGAACGCTGTGGCTGTCAGTGGGTGCCCCCAAAGGTGGGCGAGTGCTTGCGCTCCAACACCTTGCCGTCGCCGAGGTACATGTGCACCCCGCACGGGAGGCAGGGATCGAAGCTTCGCACCGCGCGCATGATGTCGATCCCCTTGAAGTTGTCGGGGCCGTTCTCCTCGAAGATGGGCGTGTTCTGCACGGAGTCTTCGTACGGTCCCGGCGTGCCGTAGCTGTCCCGTGGGGTCGCGTTCCACGGGGTCGGCGGGTAGGGGTGGTAGTTGGCGATCTTGCCCTCGCGGATGACCACATGGTGCGAGAGCACACCGCGAACCGCCTCGTGGAAGCCGCAGCCGATGGCTTCGTCCGGCACCTCGAAGGGGGTGAACGTGTCGGTGCGCCCGGCGTGCAGCTCCTCGAACGCCTTCTCGATGAAGTGCAGCGCCGCTGCCGCAGAGTACGCCTGGAAGTAGGTGCGCGCGCGGTCACGCTCGATGGCGTTGCTCCACTTGGGCACGTGCCACTCGAACTCCACCTCGGGCTTGGTCTGCGTCTTGGGCAGGTAGATCTTGGTGCTGTGGCCAGTCGCCTTGACGTAGCCGAAGTCCACGAGCCCGGCCAGGGAGGTGGCCAGCAGCCGCGCGAAGGCGCCGCCGCCGGTGTCCATAGCGAGGTGCTCGCCGTTGTGGAGCCAGCGCGGGCACATCACCCAGCTGTACTTGTCGTCGAAGTCGCGCTTCTGCGGCCGCGGCAACGTGGTCTGGTTCCACGGGTGACGCTGGTCGACGGGGTTGCCGAGCGGATCCTTGGTGACGAACGTCTCCGAGTTTGCCCAGTCGTCGTAGTACGAGTGGCCGAGCAGGATGCGGATGTTGAGGTTGATGTCCACCAGGTCCGTGGTGACCAGCTTGCCGTCGACCACGCACCCTGGGGTGACGAACATCGCCTTGCCCCACTCGCCCATGCGCTTGTAGGTGTAGTCGCACACCGCCGGGTCATTGAACGAGCCCCAGCAGACAGTGTCCATGCGGCGCCGCCCGACCTCCTCGTACCCGGGGAGCGCCTCGTAGAAGAAGTCGAAGATGTCGTCGTGCAGCGGCACGACCTTCTTCATGAACTCCACGTACTTCATCAGACGCACGAGGTAGTCGGTGAAGAGCTGCACCGTGGGGACCGTGCCGACGCCGCCCGGGTACAGGGTGGACGGATGGACGTGTCGTCCCTCCATCAGGCAGAACAT
>QHBU01000284.1 GCA_003244045.1 Candidatus Aeolococcus gillhamiae | reverse complement strand
CTGCGCTTCTCCCAGTCCGCGCCGTAGCCCGCGACCGCGGCGGCCTCCAGCTCGTCGAGGAACTGCTCGGCGGTGCGTTGGCGATCCCCGGGGTTCTTGGCCATCGCCCGGCTCACCAGGCCGCTGACCTCGGGTGGCAGGTCGATGTTCAACGATCGCGGGTCCGGAACGGGGTCGTTGAGCTGCTTGCGCATCACCGCCAGCGGGTTGTCCCCGGTGTAGGGCGCCCGGCCGGTGAAGAACTCGAAGAGCACCGCCCCCAGCGCGTAGATGTCCGTACGCAGGTCGACCAGCCCCCCGGAGATCATCTCCGGGCTCATGTACGCCGGGCTGCCGGCGGGCATGCCTCCGGCCGCCCCGGGACCGCTCGCCACCAGGGCCTGCCCGAAGTCCGCCAGCTTGCTCACGCCCTGGGTGTCGGCCAGCATGTTCTCGGGCTTGATGTCGCGATGGATGAGCCCCTTGCCGTGGGCGTATGCCAGGCCGCTCAGCGCCCCCTTGAGAACGCCCAGCGATTGCTCGGGGCTGAGGTGACCGGCGTGATCCAGCACCTGGCGCAGCGATGCCCCACGAACGTACTCGCTGACCAGCACGGCGCGCCCGCCCTCCTCGAAGAAGTCCCAGACCTTGACACAGTTGGGATCGTCCAGCGACGCCATGATCCGGGCCTCGGCCCGGAAGCGCTCGATGAAGGTGGGGTCCAGGGCCAGCGCCGGCGCCAGCTCCTTGAGCGCCACCTCGCGATCCAGCGCGATCTCTCGCGCCAGGTAAACGGTCCCCGTGGCCCCCGTCCCCAGGGTGCCGAGAACCTCGTAGTTTTCAGCCTTCAATCGCGGAGGTCTGAGGAGGTGCGCTTCATCATCAGGATCCCGGTGGTCCGGAAGCCGTGGCGCTCCTGGTAGAAGCGGATGGCGTCAAGGTTGGCGACATGCGTCTGCATCGTCATCACGGCTGCACCGTGCTGAGCCGCCCAGGCCTCGGCCGCGGCCACCAACCGCGAGCCGACGCCATGTCCGCGGTGTTGCGGCAGCACCGCGATGTCGATCTCCACCGAAACCGCGTCACGCATCATGCGCGGCTGCCCGGTGGCCGGCCGCAATTGCATGTCGATCCAGCCCACGACCTCACCGTCCATCTCCGCGACCAGGATCTCCTCGTCGTCCGGGAGCGGCAGGCGCCGGCTGTAGCGTTCCTTCATAGCCCGGTAATCGGGGGTCGAATAGAGGCTGGGGTCGAGGCGTATGTGGTGTTCGGCACTGGCCTGGTAGATGTCCGCCAGGGCACCGACGTCGTCGGGGGTCGCTGCGCGGATCGTGACGTCTGCGGTTCGTTCCATTTCTCGTCAGGATAGATCCTGCAACGACCACGGAGGACCCCAATGCCTGTCAGCCGCCGCACCAAGCGCGTCCTGGAGACCCTGAGCCCCTTCCTCGAGGGCATGATCGGCCAGGACCGCAGCCACCCCAACCCCTGCGACTTCATGGCGGGCAATCCCCAGGAGATTGCCGGGCGCGAGTACGTGGAGACCCTGCAGAAGTGGCTCGAGCCCAAGAACCCGCAGTGGTTTGGTTACGGCACCCCGACCCAACCCGCCCAGGAGGCCGCCGCCGAAGGCCTGACGGCGGAGTTGGGCATCAATTTCGAGCCTGCCGACATCCTGCTGTGCCGGGGCGCCCACGCCGGCCTCGCCGGGATCCTCAACCTGGTGGTCGACCCCGGCGACGAGGTCATCGTGCCGGC
>QHBU01000283.1 GCA_003244045.1 Candidatus Aeolococcus gillhamiae | reverse complement strand
CCTCGAACAGCCGGTGGCTGTGTCGGCGCCGCCGCTCGTCCTCTCGGGCAAGTGTGCGCACGAGATTTCGGGCAGTGACCACGGCGTAGGGAGCCAGAGCCCCGTCGTCCAGACGGCCACGCGCCGCCAGCACCCGAACCAAGGTCTCCTGAACCAAGTCGTCGACCATGGCGGCGTCCCTCACACGAGCACCGACGACACGGCGCACCAAGTCATGAAGTTGAACGAGGTCGGCGTCGCCCGCCTCGTCGCCCTTCGAGTCAGTGCCCATCACCACCCTCCTGAGGTCACGGTAGGCCCGACATCGCCGCTTGGTGCGGGCCCTGGTCCAAGAACAAGCGTAATCCGCGGGCCTCCAAGGCGTTGTTATCAGTGTGAGCCCCTGGGAAACCTGCCCTTCACCCACAGGTACCCGAGACGACACCAGGGGTCTATTTGGCCATCGTGGCGGCGTATCGGCGCGCCAGGGGTGGCGCGGGTGAGCGTGCTGCGGTGGGGTGCCGCCGAGGTGGACGAGTACTGGGTGGCGGTCGAGGGCGAACTCGACGACGTCACCAGCCAGACGCTCGGGGATGAGCTGGGAGCCTTCATCAAACAGGGATATCGACGCCTGGTCGTGGATCTGCGGCGGACGGTTGGCATCGGATCGACGGGGATGCGGGTGCTGATCGACGCCATGAGGACCACGGAGGAGCTCGGGCGCGACCTGGTCGTGCGCTCACCGACGCGAGAAATCTATGAGCTCGGGCGGGTGAGGCACCTGGCCGAGCTGCTGGCCAACGTGGACGACGCTGTCGAGGAAGTCGAAGCCATCCACCGTCTCGACCGGCTGTTTTCGTGACCCTGGCAAGGGACGCAGTCGAGGCAGACGGGATGTGCGAGTGGCCCCCCGACGAAGGTTGCTGCACGGGTCGGCACGTCTGGAGCCTCGTCGTCGGACCCATCAGCGAGCGTCGGGCGCTCGGCGACCTCGGGAAAGAAGTCGCGCGTAATGCCTCGACCCGCAAAGCGTTATCTCTTGTGACGGCTGAGGCCTGACCCTGGTCCGGCGGCAGGGAGGTCCTCGGATGACAACAACGGATCAGGAGACGACCGATGAGCACACCGAACCCCGAACACTTGACCGGTAGCCCAGTGATCGACCGCGATGGGGAGAAGTTGGGCAAGCTCGCCGACGTGTACGTCGATGACCAGACCGGCCAGCCCGTGTGGCTGCTCGTCCAGACAGGTCTGTTTGGGAAGAAGGAGACCCTCGCCCCCTTCGCCGGTGCCATCACCCAAAAAGACGCCATCCAGATCCCCTACGCCAAGGACCAGGTCAGCGATGCCCCCAAGGTCGAGCCCGACGTCGATCTGGACCCCGCCGAAGAGGCGTGCCTCTTCGACCACTACGGCGTGGCCACCTCGGGGGGGACTGCCGGGGATGGCCCCCGCCCCGCCCCGGCGCCTCAGATCGGGGGTGACGACGCCATGACCCGCTCGGAGGAGGAACTGCGGGTGGGCACCGTTCGACGGCCGTCCGAGCTCGTGCGCCTGAAGAAGTACGTGGTCACCGAACCGGTTACCACCACCGTGCCGGTGGAACGCGAGGTGGTGCGTGTCGAGCGGGAGCCCATCACCGAGGACAACGTCGACCAGGCCATGGGCGGACCCGAGATCAGTGCCGGCGAGCACGAGGTCGTCCTCAGCGAGGAGGAGGTCG
>QHBU01000282.1 GCA_003244045.1 Candidatus Aeolococcus gillhamiae | reverse complement strand
AGTCGGGGCCGACCAGCTCGTAGAGAACGTGGTCCTGCCACAGGTCGGCAATGAACAGATAGCGGCGCATCACCCCGACCCTGGTGAAGCCGGCCTTTTCGAGCACGCGCTGCGAGCCGATGTTGGTCGGCATCGCCCCGGCGTCGAGGCGATGCAGGCGCAGTCCGTCAAAAGCCTGCGCGACCACCAGCCGGAGTGCAGCGGTAGCAACACCACGCCCTCGAACGGCCGAGTCGACCATGTATCCAACGTTGGCCGTCTGCACCGGCCCGCGATGGATGGCATGGAGTGAGATGTCGCCCGCGATGACGCCATCCAGGCGGATCGTCCAGTTGAGGCGCACGCCCTGGGAGGTTTCGCGAAGGATGGCGGCGATCCGCGCGGCCTGGCCCGACGCGGTGTACGTGTCAGCGGTCTGCGGCGGGCTCACCCGCTCGATGTCGGAGCGATTCCGCGCGTTCATCTCCGCGAGCGCAGCCGCGTCCGCGATGTCGAGCGACTGGATGGAGACGCCATCGGCCATCATCGAACCGTACAGCGGAGCGCGGTGAGGGCGACCCACCAGAGGGAGCGGTATGAGTGGCCGGCGGTGTTGTGCGAATGGCGTCCGTGCGGCTGAACAGCCCTATGGCCAGAGGGGACCGGTACACCAGACGCTCCATGTGGCGAGTGTCTGCGCGCTGGCAGGATGTGATCGTCCCCGGTATCGTCGCGTTTGTGCTCCGTCCGTCCCTACCCGATCCGCCGACCGCCGCCGACGAGAAGACCACGCTGGTCGCCTTCCTCGACTGGTACCGGGACTGTCTGCTTCGCAAGGTCGAGGGCCTCGACCGCGAGGCGCTGACGCGCAGACTTGTCCCGTCCGCGACCACCCTGCTCGGCATCGTGAAACACCTCGCCTACGTGGAGCGCGGCTGGTTTCAGAACACGTTCCTCGGGCAGACGAGGTACCGGCCACCACGCAGCGCCGCTGACGACGCCGAGTTCTCCATCGAGGACGCCGAGACCGTCGACAGCATCATCACGCTGTACCGGGATGAGGTGGCGAGGTCGCGGGAGATCGTCGCCGGCGCCGCTCTCGACGACCACGCCAGGCGCGAGGACCGGAGCGACTACACCCTGCGCTGGATCATGGTGCACATGATCGAGGAGACGGCACGACACGTCGGTCATGCGGACATCCTGCGTGAGCAGACCGACGGTGCCGCCGGAGAGTAGGGGCCGGGGCGGAGGCGGGAAGACCTGGTGGAGCACGAGCTGGAGCCGACGGTATCCGCCGACACCTACCTTGCGGGCGACGGTTCCATCAGTTCGATGCGGTTGCCAAATGGGTCATCCACGTAGACGCGCTCGAATCCCTCCAAGGGTTCGTCCGTGTTGACAGCGATCCCAGCGGCCGCAAGCCTGTCGACCAGCGCCCCGAGCCCATCGACCAGCAGTGCGGGGTGTGCCTTCCTGGCCGGACGGAAGTCCGCCTCGACGCCAAGGTGGATCCGCAGCGGGCCCGCCTCGAACCAGCAGCCACCACGCGTCGCGAGATGCTCCGGCTTGGCAACCCTGGGGATGCCGAGGAGCCCCTCGTAGAAGGAGGCGGCGCGGTCCTCTGCGCCGGCCGGCATGGCCAGCTGGACGTGTTCGATGGCGCGGACAGACATGTGCGCACGATCATGCACCAACGAGCTCACGTGCTCGGCGGCACGAAGTCGGGGCCGACCAGCTCGTAGTGAATGTGGTCCTCCCACGAGGCGCGGACGAACAAGTAGCCGCGCATCACACCCACACGCGTGAAGCCCGCCTTCTCGAGGACTCGCAGCGAGGCGACGTTGCTCGGCATCGCTTCGGCGTCGAGCCGGTGCAGGCGAAGGTGGGTGAACGAGCGCGCGGCCACGAGTCGTAGCGCGGCCGTGGCGACTCCGCGGCCGCGAAACGGTGCGTCCACCATGTAGCCGACGTTGGCGCTCTGCACGGGTCCTCGATAGATGCGATGCAGCGAAATGTCACCGGCGAGCGCCTCGTCCACGAGGATCGTCCAATGGGCACGGAGACCCTGGGCGCACTCTCGGAGGATGCTCGAGATCCGCGCCACCTGGGCCGCCTCGCTGTACGCATCGGCCGGCTGAGGCGGGCTCACCCGCTCGATGTCCGCCCGGTTGCGGACGTTCATCGCGGCAATTGCGCGCGCGTCGGCGATGTCCAGCGCGCTGATGGTGACGTGCCCACTCACCGCCAGACCCTACCTCGCCGGCGTGCAGGACAGCGGTTACCAGACCAGCGGTATCAGCCGCTTCCGCCCGCGTGCGTACGACGTCCAGGCCGGTCCTAGGCGCGACGCCAGGGCACGCTCCTCGACGAGGATGCGCAGGACGAGGCCGGCAACGCTGAACGCCGATGCGACGATGCAGCCGGTCCAGCTGCCGAGCGCCAGCGCGACCCCGATCGCCGTTAGCAGCGCTCCGGTGTATGACGGGTGTCGGAGCCGGCTGTACGGCCCGCGGTCGATGATGCGGTGGTCGGCCTGGACCTCAACCGCCGTAGTGAAGAAGGCACCGAGGGTCGCGGCCGACCACTGGCGAAGGACGATGCCGGCGAGTGCCAGCGCCACGCCCACGGCGACCACGCCCCAACCGGCGATGCGACCGACCTCCAGCCACGCCAGCCCGAATGCAGCGGCCGTGCCCGCCGCGATGAGGACCACCACCCACACGCGGCTGCCCCTGTCGAGGTTCTCGCCGCTGCCGCCGCGGTTGCGCACCATGATGCGCAACTCGGAGAGACACCAGAGCACCAAGGTCGCGGCGAACGCCGCGATGGCCAGTGGCTCTCGATAGACCAGCGGCTCCATGAGGGTGGAGACTCTGCGCTTCGCCGGGCGCTGCTGCCGTCGGCCGCGCTCAGATCAGGACTGTTGACCCTGCGCCTGCTGCACCTCGTCGGGAACCGGCGCGGCGGTGGCTGGCGCCGCCAGCGCGTGCCCCTGGAGGTCGACGAAGGGCTGCACGAGCTCGGCGGGGAGAGGCACCACCACCACGGTGGAGTCGGTGCTTCTGATCTCGCTGAGCGCCTGCAGGAAGCGGACCTGTACGTCGTGCGGCTGATCAGCGAGGAGCGCGGCGGTCGCCTCAAGCTTGCGCGCGAAATCGGCGTCGTCCCCGGGGGTTGGGCGCTCGACAGGAGCGCCTCGGAGCTCCGCCTGGCGTGCCATGGCACGCTGCATCGCCTCCGGCAGGACCACCTCCTCGATGTCCACCGAGGTGACGCGGATACCCCAGGGCTCGGTGCGTACGTCGACGAAACGTGCCAGTGCGTCGCGGATCGCCTCGCCGTTCAGCAACAGCTCGCGCAGCCCATTGCCCGCGACCACGTCACGCAGGGCCGCATGGACCAGCTGGGCGGTCGACCGCTTGTAGTCGACGACACGCGTCACCGCCAGGAGCGGGTTGAGCACCTGAAGGTGCACGGCCGCACTGACCCGAACGGGGACGCCGTCGTGGGTGATCACCTCATGCGGTGGTACCTCGAGTGGGGCGCTGCGCAGGTCCACCTTGGTGAGGCGGTCGACGCCGAGCGGGAGGATGTAGCGCAGACCTGGTTCCAGCAGCGGGCCGCGCCGACCAAGGCGCAAAACCACGCCCCGCTGGTACTCCCTGATCACGCGAAGACCGCTGGCCAGGACAATCAGCGCGCCACTGCCCCCGACGATCGCCGCGATGATTCCCGGCTCCAATGCCCCCCTCCACAGCTGGCGCCATTGTAGCAGCGTCCGATTCGTTTGCACAGCCCGACGCGATTGGTGCTATCACCCGGTCCAGGGCTCGTGGGCGGCACTACGGGGCGAAGACGCCCTGGGTCAGGCGGAGCTCAGCGCAGAGAGTAGGTGGCCGGACGCTCGGAGGACACCACCACGCTCGAACCCGCGCGCTCGAGCAGCCGGCGCACCTGCTGACCGGAGACCTCGGTGCCGTCGAGGCGCTGGCGGATGGCGGCAACCGCTAGCGGCCGTCCGCTGCCGCGCAGGACCGCGAACACGCGATCCTCGAGGGCTGCGGTCGTCGGGGCAGACTTGCTCCGCCTGCCCTGGCGGGCGCCGTTCGGATGGGAGGCTGCCGCCTCGTCGTGGCCACTCCGGGTCACCTCGGCCACGACGGCGTGCTCGGCCGGGGCGCTGTCGAGAAGAGCAGCCGGCGGCGGCGCCGGCATCGAGATGGTCGTGCGCCCGGGCGCCTCACCGCGCAGGCGCGCCATCAGCGTCGGAAGGTCGTCGAGCACCTGGCGGACGAAGGCCGGGTTGCCCCGGACCTCGATCTCACGCTCACCGTCGCGGATGCGCACGCTGTGGTCGGGCGGTGGCATCTCGCCGCCACGCGTCGGCGGACGCACGAACGGGCGCTGCGCCACGAAGCCGGGGCGGTCCATTGGTGGCCGATCGCCTCGGTCACCACCGGGCCCGGCCGGACGGTCGTTGCGGCCCCGGTCGAACGGCGCGCCACGAAAGGGCCGGCGATCGTCCGGGCTCACCAGGTCAACTCTTGGCGCCTTCGCCCTTGGTCGAGACCGTGCCGGACACCACCCCGTTGGACCCGCCACCCTCGCCGGATCCCTGCTCCTGCTCGTCGCGCGGACCGCTGTCCGGCTGCGATTCCGTCTCGCCCTGCGACGAGGAGGGAAGCGTGATCGACTCGGGAAGGTCGTCATCGAAGTCGGGAGGAGCGCCGAAGAGGCGGTCGGCAAGTTTGGTGCGCAGTGGCGACTTCACGATGGCAACGACGATGCCGGTCCCGGCCGCCAGCACCAGGATGCGCCGGACGCGACGGCGCCGCCTGGGGCGGACGGCCACCGCGAGGGCCTCGGAGGCGTCAGCCAGGCGGTGGCGGGCTGCCTCCGCAGCCTGTCCGGCCTTCACCTCGCCGGTGTCGGCGAGGCGACCGGCGGTGTCAGCGAGAACCACGGCGGCACGCTCGGCGGCGTGGCTCAATGTTTCTGCGGACCGCTCGGCGGCGGTGCGAAGCACGGGCGCGGCCACGCGCTGGGCATTCTGGGCAGCGGCGACGGCGCGCTCTGCGAACTCCGAGGCGGCCTCCCCGACGACCTCAGCCGCGCGGGTCCCGGCGCTCGAAACCTCACGTTCGATCACTGCCGTCTTCGACTTGCGTCCCAACATCACGAACGTCCTCCGCTGCCCCGACCATTTAGTGGAAACCACGATCATACGTGCGGCGGCCTGTCGAGGCATTGGGGCGGGCGCCGATCGTGTGCGCTCAGGCGGCTTTGGCGCGCGCGACAGCGACAAGCGACAGCCCTGTGTCGAGCGGCGCATCGAGGAACCAGCGAATCCGCGAAGCGACCACGGGCCCGACCACCTTCACCAGCCTCTCCTCGTCGGCGGCGTACACGGCGGCAAGCGACGGGAAGGCTCGCGCCAGCCGCTGCGCGGACGCGGCGTCGATGCCGGCCACGGTCATGAGATGGTGCCAGCGGCGCGTGGTCAGCTCACCAGGTGCGGACGTCTCGCCGAGCGGGAGGAGCAACTCTGTCGGGGTGGCGCTCATGCGCCCAGTGTAGCGAACGGATGTTCGTAACGCAAGTCGGCGAATGGCTGGCGCGCCCGTGCTAGGCTGGCGCCGATGCCACTGTATGAGTACCGCTGCAACGACTGCCGCTCGACCTTCGAGGTGCTCCGGCCGATGGGTGAGCGCGAGCTGTCGGCGCTGTGTCCCAGCTGCGAAAGCCGGGCGAGCATGCCCCTGATCAGCCGCGTCGCCGCCACCCGGTCCACATCCTCTGCCACGGCGGTGGCCGAGGCGCCGCGTCCCTCCGGTGGCTGTTGCGGGGGCGCTTGCGGCTGCGGCTGACCAAGCAGCTCAGCGCTTGACGGCGGCGTCGCCAAGCTGAGGTCCCAGGCGGTGGTACCGGCGCGCGAAGTAGAGCAGCGGCTCGCCGTCGGTTGAGGCTGCCGCGACCACGCGGCCCACGATGATGGCGTGGTCGCCGTGCTCGGAGATGGATTCGACCTCGCAGTCGAACCAGGCCAATGCTCCGAGGAGCAGTGGCGCGCCGGTGACCGCGGTCGTGGTCGGCGCCTCGTCGACCAGAGGCTGCAGCGCCCGCCCCCGCGTCGATGCGCGCCGTCCGATCGTCTCCTGCTCGGCTGACAGAACACTGAGGCCGACGTGGCCACTGTCGCGGACGAGCCCGATCAGCTGACCGGCGCGGTCGAGCGCGAGCAGCACCATCGGTGGCTCCAGCGACAGCGACGCGAACGCCGTCGCGGTGATGGCGTGATGCATCCCGCGGTGCGCGGCCGCGGCGACAGTCACCCCGCTGGCGAACCGCGCCGCGGCGTCGCGGAACGGGGTGAGATCGACTGCTGCGCGAGGGCTCGTCTTCACGTCGCGAGCATACGGCTCGGGCACCGCACGGGAGCTTGTTAGACGGAGGCTGCCTCGAGCGACGCGTCCTCGATGGCGGCGACGTCGAGCGCCGCCGCGTCGAGGTCGGCGGGGCTCGCGGTGTCGAAGGTCAGGTCGAGCTGCAGCATGTTGTCGATGAACACGGTGCGGTG
Source organism: Candidatus Aeolococcus gillhamiae (assembly GCA_003244045.1). Lineage (GTDB taxonomy): Bacteria > Chloroflexota > Dormibacteria > Aeolococcales > Aeolococcaceae > Aeolococcus > Aeolococcus gillhamiae. The sequence continues at coordinate 20,731 of QHBU01000282.1, read as the reverse complement.
CTGGGGGTGGGGACCGTGGGTCCGAATGGCGTCACGATGCTCGCGGGCCCCGTACCCCTTGTTGCTCGCCCAGTTGTAGTGCGGTGCATCGTCGTGCATCGCGGTCATGATCGCGTCGCGGTGCACCTTGGCGACGATCGAAGCAGCGGAGATCGCGGGAACGAGGTTGTCGCCCTTGACCAGGCAGTGGACGGTGCGCGTTGCGTTGATGCGCAATCGCCCGTCACAGCAATAGCCGTCGGCATCGACAAGGTCGACGAGGCGGCGGAAGACTTCCACGTTGGCCCAGCCCAGCCCGCGCCGGTTGATGTCCGCTGCTGAGATCTCGGCAACCACCCACGCCAGCGCGCGGCGGCGAATGACGGCGCCGACCAGCTCGCGCTGCCGCGCGCTGAGCAGCTTGCTGTCGCGCAGCAGTGGATGCCGGAAACGCGGCGGCAGCACCACGGCCGCGGCGACGAGTGGTCCGGCGTAGGACCCGCGGCCCACTTCATCCATCCCGCACAGCCGGAAGCTCCGAGGGTCCTCGACCCCGAAGGTGTCGCGCAGGTAGGTGGTGAGACGAAAGCGGGGCATCGCGCGGGGCTCAGTCTAGGCCTCGCCGGGGCCGTCCGGTGGGCGGCTTCGCCGCGAGCCCTCTGCTAGGGTGGCTGCAGATGCGAGCGAGCGAGGGTTGCCGCGATGGCTGAGATCACCTGGACGGACGTTGCGCCACGCGACGGCCTGCAGAACATCTCCGACACAGTCTCCACCGAGGTCAAGGTGCGATTGATCGAGGGGCTCCTGGCTGCCGGTGTTCCACGCGTGGAGGCCACCTCATTCGTCTCCCCGAAATGGGTGCCGCAGCTCGCCGACGCCGCGGAGGTCCTGCGCGGAATCGGTCCGGCGGCGCTGGCCCGGCTGCGCGTGCTCATCCCCAACCGGCGTGGCCTGGAGCTTGCCCTCGAGCACGAGGTGACCAATGTCCTGTACACCATCGGTGCCACCGACACGTTCAACCGCCGCAATGTCAATCGCAGCGTCGCAGAGTCGCTCGACGACCTCGACGCTGTTGTCGGTGACGCACGACAGGCGGGTTGCGAGGTCGACGTCGCGGTGTCGGTGAGCTTCGGCTGCCCCTTCGAAGGCGAGGTGGACCGGCAGCGCATCGTCGACCTCTGCAGAGAGCTGGTGTCGCGCGGCGCCGCCGAGGTGGGCATCGCCGACACCATCGGGGTGGCCCATCCCGCGGCGGTACGCGAGCTGTGCGCGCGTGCCGGCGAGGTCGTCCCGGGTCAGCGGCTGTCCCTGCACGTGCACGACACGCGTGGCCTCGGAGTGGCCAATGTCCTCGTTGCGTACGAGGCCGGTGTGACCAGGTTCGACGGCAGCGCCGGCGGCCTGGGTGGGTGCCCGTTCGCGCCGCGCTCCACCGGCAATGTGTGCAGCGAGGATGCCCTGCAGGCCGTCGCGAGCGCCGGTGGGATCCACGGGTGCGACCTGGCTGCGTACGTCGCTGTGAGCCAGACGCTCGCTGCCGACATCGGTCGGGAGCTGCCCGGCAAGCTCTACCGCGCCGGCGTCTGGACCGGCCCGGCGGTTGCGGAGTCCGTGGCGTGACCGATGGTGCCGCCTCGAAGGAGAGCGTCGTGCACGACGCATCGGAGCTCGAGCACCGGCTGACGCGGGCGCGCGCGGGTGGATCGGAGAAGGCCCGCACCAAGCTGCACGAGCAGAACAAGCTGATGGCGCGCGAGCGCATCGCCCGGTTGCTCGACGGCGACACAGCCTTCGTCGAGGATGGCCTGCTGGCCAACAACCTCGCCGGGGACCTGCCCGCGGACGGTGTTGTCACCGGCATCGGCACCCTCGGAGGACGGCCGTGCGCGGTCATGGCCAACGACCCCTCGGTCAAGGCCGGGAGCTGGGGGGCGCGCACCGTCGAGAAGATCGTGCGCATCCTCGAGACGGCGGAGCGCCTGCAGATACCGATGGTGTACCTGGTCGACTCCGCCGGAGCGCGGATCACCGACCAGGTGGCCATGTTCCCGGGGCGCCGCCACGCCGGGCGCATCTTCCGCATGCAGGTGCGTCTCTCGGGACAGGTGCCGCAGCTGTGCGTCCTGTTTGGACCGTCGGCCGCGGGTGGCGCATACATCCCTGCGTTTTGCGACGCCGTGATCATGGTTGAAGGGAACGCGTCCATGTATCTCGGATCGCCGCGCATGGCCGAGGTGGTTGTGGGGGAGAAGGTCTCGCTCGAGGAGATGGGCGGTGCGCGGATGCACTGCAGCGTCAGCGGCTGCGGTGACGTCCTCGTCAAGACGGAGGAGGACGCGATCGCGGCCGCTCGCTCGTACATGTCGTTCATGCCGTCGTCGTGGCGTCAACCGGTCGCCGATGCGGCCAGCGTGGTGCCGGCCGAGGACGCGCCTTCGATCGAGGAGACGATCCCCTCCGAGCCCGCCCACGGCTACGACGTGCAGGACGTGATCAGGGGGCTCGTCGACGCGGGCTCGTTCTTCGAGATCAAGCGATTGTTCGCCCGCGAGCTGGTGACCGGCTTCGCGCGCCTCGATGGGCGTGCCATCGCTGTGATCGCCTCGCAGCCGCGCTTCAAGGGCGGCGTGCTCTTTGTCGACTCCGCCGACAAGGCCGCGCGGTTCATCAACTGCTGCGATGCCTTCAACATCCCGCTGCTGTTCCTCGCCGACGTCCCCGGGTTCATGATCGGGACCGCTGTGGAGCGCCAGGGGATCATCCGCCACGGCGCCAAGATGATCGCGGCGCTCAGCCAGGCCAGCGTGCCCAAGGTCTGCGTGATCCTGCGCAAGGCCTATGGGGCCGGGCTATACGCCATGTGCGGACCAGCATTCGACCCCGACTGCACCCTCGCGCTGCCATCGGCGCAGATTGCGGTGATGGGCCCCGAGGCGGCGGTCAACGCGGTGTACTACAACCGCATCCAGGAGCTGCCAGAGACCGAGCGCGCCGGCTTCGTGAGCAGGTTGCAGGACGAGTACCGAGAGGACATCGACATCTACCGACTGGCCGATGAGCTGATCGTCGACGCCGTGGTGTCACCGTCAGACCTGCGCGGCGAGCTGGTGCGGCGGTTTGCGGTGTATGCCTCCCGCGTCCGCGACGACGTGCCCCGCCACCACGGCAACTTTCCAACATGACGAAGGGGGGACGGGGCGAAGGGGGAACTTTGTTCCCCCCTCGGGCTCCCCCCATCGTGCGGTGTCAGCTCCGGCGACATGAAGTCGCCTGCGCTGACGGTCTGTCGGGTGAGGGGGGAGGCTTGTGGAGCCCCTCCCGGGGTACCCTACGGGCATGTGGCAGAACATCAAGACCACGCTTCTTTTGGCGCTCCTTGACGCGCTCTTCCTGATCGTTGGTGGCCTCATCGGCCGCGGCACCGGCCTGATCGTCGCCGCGGTCATCGCCCTGGCCGTCAACGGCATCGCGTACTGGAAGAGCGACGCCATCGCCGTGCGTGCCGCCCGGGCCGTCGAGGTGACCCCCGAGCAGGCGCCGGAGCTTCACCAGATGGTGGCCGAGCTCGCCGCCGCGGCGGGCATGACCAAGCCGCGGGTCTACATCAGCGACGACCCCTCACCGAATGCGTTTGCGACCGGCCGCAACCCCGAACACGCGGCAGTGTGCTGCACCACCGGCATCCTCAACCTTTGCAGCGCGCGCGAGATGCGCGGGGTCCTCTCCCACGAGCTCAGCCACGTCCGCAACCGCGACATCCTCACAGCGTCCACTGCGGCCACCCTTGCCCTGGGGATCTCGATCATCGCCCAGATTGCACAGTTCTCGCTGTTCTTCTTCGGCAATGAGGAGGAGAGCGCCGGCCAGGTGCTGGTGACACTGCTGGTCGCCTTCCTGGCCGCGCCCGCCGCGGCGATCATCCAGCTCGCGATCAGCCGCTCACGTGAGTACGAGGCCGACCACGACGGTGCCGTGCTCTCGCACGACCCATTGGCCCTGGCCGACGCGCTCCGCAAGCTCGAGGCACGCACGGCCCAGGTCCCCATGCAGGTGGCCCCGGCTTTGGCCCCGCTGTACATCGTCAACCCATTCGGCAACCGGCGCGCCTCGCTGGCCGCGCTGTTCTCCACGCACCCGCCGCTGGAAGAGCGGGTCGCTCGGCTGGAGCGGATGGCCCAGGGCCGCTGATCTCACCGGCGACGCCTGCGCTGTCGAGTCGGCGACGATTGGCGACATCCAGAAGTTCTTCCTCGACCTCAGCAACACCCTCGGTTCGTTCGCCTACCTGATCGTCTTCCTCGGGGTGGGCATCGAGTCCCTTGGGATACCAGTGCCCGGCGAGACGTCCCTGCTCGTCGGCGTCTTCTTAGCCACCCAAGGCCGGCTGAGCGTGCCTGTGGTCGCGGCCGTGGCGTGGGTGGGCGCGGTCATCGGCGACAACCTCGGCTACGCAATCGGACGCCGATGGGGGACGCGCCTGGTCCGAGTGCCTGCGGTGGGCCGTTTCTACAGTGTGGAGCGTCTTGAGCGCGCCGAGGAGCTCTTCGCGCGGCGCGGCTGGGTGGCGGTGTTCACCGGCCGGTTCATCGCGCTGTTGCGCATCTTCGCCGGCCCGCTCGCCGGGATGCATCGGATGCCGTGGCCGGGATTCTTCGTTGCCAATGCAACGGGTGGCGCGTTGTGGGTGGCCGTCATCGTCGTCGTGGGAGTTGTGATCGGCAGCAACCTCGACCGTGCCATCAAGCTCGTCGGGCAGGTGGGGTACATCGGCCTCGGCGTCGCCGCGCTCGCCATTGCCGCGTACGTGGGATGGCGGCTCTGGAGGCGCCGGCGCAAGGCCTAAGCGGTCGAGGTCACCATCGTGGCGCGCCAGACGATGCGCTGGCTGTCGATCCAGAACGGTGTGCAGGTGATCAGCGTGAGGTCGTGCCCACTGGTCGGGACGAGCTGGCTGACGTTGCTGGGATTGAGCGTCCAGCGACCGGTGACTTTGTACACGAAGGTATGACACGTTCGGTCCTGGACGGACACGGTGTCGCCCACGTTGAGCTGGTCGATGTGCTCGTAGTCCGGCTCGCGGTGGAAGGCGATGATCGAGTTGCCCTGCTGCCCCGGCGCCGACGTGCCCGTGTAATGGACCATCGAGCGGTTGTGCAGGGAATCCCAGGTGCCGTCGGTGGCCACCCCACCGTAATGCTCGGCGGCCGGTGAGCTGAAGGTCACCAGCGCGTAGTCGGACGGGGATCCCGATCCGCACGTGACCGCGGTCTTGGGAGGGGGAGTCGACGCGGGGGGGGCACCGATGAGCGCGTCGGACGGCCCTTTCTGCCACGAACCGAGCGCGGACTGGTCGGCGTGACCGCGCTGCCAGACCCCGATCAGCGGCGCTGCGACCAGGCCGATCCCGGTCAGGATGGCGGCCACCCCGAGGGCGAGGAGGCTCAGCCGCAGAGGTGAGCGCTTGACGCGTTGCGGTCGGGGATACGGCCTGACATCCATCGGCCCAAGGATACGCCGTCTGACGCGATGGACAGCGCTGGCGAAGCTCTCTGTCGCCGTCTGCGAGCCGGCCCGTGACGGGCTGCGGTCAGCGGCGCCGGGGGTTTCGGGGGCGCTTGCGCCCGTAGGCGACGCCTTCGGCGACGGCATCGAAGGCGGCCACCGGGCCGTTGCTCGCCAGCTGGATCCCGTCGCCCTGGACGAACACTTTGCGAGTGCCCACGTCGATGAGGTAGGAGACGCTGCGGCCGCCGGCGCCGTCGGGAAGGATGGAGACGTCCGAGACCGTTCCCGTACGGCGGCTGCCGCCGTACGGGAAGGTCACGCGACTGCCGATCGCGATGGCGCCTTCAGGCGCGGCATCGCTCAACGGCCGGAGGGCCGGAAGCAGTCGCTGCAGTAAACGGGCTTGTCACCTCGAGGCTGGAAGGGCACCCTCGCGATGCCACCGCAACCGGCGCAGGTCACCTCGTACATCTGGCGCGGAGCGCTGGATCGGGCGCCGTACCCGCCACCGCCACCGCCACCGCCACCGCCGTAGCCGCCGCCGCCGCCGCCGCCGCCGGCTGCGGCTCGCCGCGCCGCCCGACAGCTCGGGCACCGGGAAGGCGGATTGGTCAGACCGCGGGAGGCGAAGAACTCCTGCTCACCCTCGGTCCAAATGAAGTCAACGCCGCACTCGCGGCAACGAAGAGTCTGGTCTACCGGCACGCGCCAAGGTCCTCCGCCGGGACGTTTGGGCGCCCGGTCATAAGTGATACGTGCGCCTAACAGTACACGGTCCCGGGTTCGATCGCCACCGCCTGTTCGATCGTGTTTCAGGGGGAAGGGGGAACTCTGTTCCCCCCTCGGGCACCCCCTTTCAGCGGTGTCAGCTCCGGCGAAATGAATTCGCCTGCGCCGACGGTCTTGCCGCAGGAACCATGTGCGAGCGCACGCGAGCCCGGCGCGATTCATCGCGCCGAGTGGGAGGTGAGACGGCACGGCTCCGCCGGGTCGTCGAGGAGGGCGCATCGCCCTCCTGTAAGGACAAAGGGGTCCCCAAGCCACGCCCGCAGCGTGGCAGGGGCTACCATCGGGCCGGCCCTGGACAGGAGCGGGCCCTGGCGCACTGGGCGTCTGGGTGGCCGCCGGTGGGGCTGGAGGAAGCTGATGATTCACGCCCGACGCCGCCTGTTCACCTCGGAGTCGGTCACCGAGGGCCACCCCGACAAGGTCGCCGACCAGATCAGCGACGCGGTGCTCGACGCCGTCCTCGAGAAGGACCCGCTGGGACGGGTTGCCTGTGAGACGGCGCTCACCACCGGCACAGCGCTCGTCTTCGGTGAGATCACCACCGACGCCTACATCGACATCGCCGGTGTGGTACGCCGCACCATCAAGGACATTGGCTACGTCCGCGCCAAGTACGGCTTCGACTACGAGACGTGCGGTGTGCTCGTCTGCATCGACGAGCAGTCACCGGACATCGCCCAGGGGGTCAACACCGGGGGTGCTGGCGACCAGGGGATGATGTTCGGGTTCGCGTGCGACGAGACACCGGAGCTGATGCCGGCGCCGATCCAGCTCGCCCACGGCCTGGCCCGCCGGCTCAGCGAGAAGCGTCGTGACGGCACCCTGCGCTGGGCGCGGCCCGACGGCAAGACCCAGGTCACCGTCGAGTACGACGCCGACGGCCGTCCGCGCCGGGTGGACAACGTGCTGGTCAGCATCCAGCACTCTGAGGACGCCTCGCACGAGCAGATCTTCAGTGACATCCAGCGCCACGTCGTCGAGGAGATCATCCCTCCGGAGTGGCTCGACAGCGCCACCATCCGCCACGTCAATCCCACGGGGCGCTTCGTCATCGGAGGCCCCCAGGGTGACGCAGGCCTCACCGGCCGAAAGATCATCGTGGACAGCTACGGCGGCTACGCTCGCCACGGCGGCGGCGCCTTCAGCGGCAAGGACCCGACCAAGGTGGACCGCAGCGCCGCCTACGGGGCGCGCTGGGTGGCCAAGAACCTCGTGGCCGCCGGGATGGCCGCCAAGTGCGAGATCCAGGTGGCCTACGCGATCGGCGTGGTGAAGCCGGTCTCGGTGCTGGTGGAGACATTCGGCACCGAGACCATCCCCGTGGAGCAGATCGAGGAGCTGATCAACAAGCACTTCGACCTCTCCCCGTTCGGGATCATCTCGGCGCTCGAGCTGCGCCGTCCCATCTACCGCCAGGTGGCGGCGTTCGGTCACTTCGGACGCCATGACCTCGACCTTCCCTGGGAGCGCACCGACCGTGCCCTGGACCTCGCCGAGGAAGCCGGCACGACGCCGATGCTCGCTGTCGCGGCGGGCTGACCCCGCACTCTCGTCTCCTCGGTCATCATCGCGGCCGTGGCTTTGCACATCCTCGTCCTCGCGGGGGGCAGCGGCACTCGGCTGTGGCCCCTGAGCCGCGGCGCGCGGCCCAAGCACCTCCTGTCGCTGGGCCCTGACGGTCAGACGCTGTTGCAGGCCACCGTCGAGCGGGTGGCGCCCCTGGCCGACGAGGTTCACGTGGTCACCGCCGCCGAGCAGGCCGAGGCCTGTGCCGTCGTGCTCCACGGCACCAGTGCACCCGTCTCGATCATCGCCGAGCCCACCGCACGTGGCACCGGTCCCGCACTGGGGCTGGCGGTTCATCGGATCGCCCGACGCGACCCCGATGCGCTGATCGTCTCCGTGCACGCCGACCACCACGTCGACGACACCGAGGCATATCGCGCCGCGGTGCTCGCCGTTGCCGGGTGGGCGGCCGCGACCGGCGGACTGGCCACGATCGGGCTGCCGCCCACCTTCCCGTCGACGGCCCTGGGCTACATCGCGGTCGGGGCGGGCGAGCCGCCCGACCGGTGGGTGTCCCCGCCCGGTCCCGCCGCCGACCCGGTCCTGCTCGCCGCGGCGGCGGCCCTGCCGGCTGCGCACGCCGACGCCTTCGTGGAGAAGCCTCCGCTCGACCGCGCCACCGCCTTCTTCGAGGACGGCGACCACCTCTGGAACCTGGGCCTCTTCGCGTGGACGGCCGCCGCCTTCCTCGCCGAGCTGGCCGGCGCGGACGCCGGCCTGGACGCCAAGCTCCGCGACGTCGTGGATGCGCAGGCGGCAGGCGACGAGAAGGGTGCCGCGCAGATCTACGCGAGCCTGCCCGCCATCGCCGTCGACCCGCTCCTGATGGAGGGCAGCGCGAGCCTCACCGTGGTGCGAGCCGGGTTCGGCTGGTCGGACCTGGGGTCGTGGTCAGACCTCCTCGCCGCGCGGGCGGGGCGCGCCGACGACGAGGGCAACGTGGTCGACGGCGACGTGTTGCTCATCGACTCCCGCGACTGCCTGGTCGAGGCGGTCGGCGGCCGCACCGTCGCCGTGCTCGGCCTCGAGGGGATGGTGGTGATCGATACCGGCGACGCCGTCCTGGTGATGCCGGCCGGCGCCTCGCAGCAGGTCAAGGCTGTCGTCGAACGGCTGCGCAGGGAAGGGCGTACCGAGCTGCTCTGAACCGTTCCGCGGCGACGCTCAGGGCGGGGTGGGCTTGGCGGTGAGCTCGAAGGTGACCGAGGCGATTGTCCCCAGCGGCGCCGGCCCGGTGAGCTCGACGGCGGTGGCGCTCCCCGGGCTCACGTTGATCTGGCCGCCGCTGACGTCGCCGATGAGTGCGTGGTGCGGATCGTAGAGCGACCCGCGGATGCTGATCGCGATCGTGGACTTGGCGGTGGATCGGACCGTCAGGTGGGCCACCAGCGAGCGCGATTCATCCAGCTTGAAGGTGACGGACGCGGTGTCGATGGTGGCGCGGGCGTTGCCCTGCTGGCCGACGGACACCGACCTGGTCGCGAACGGGCTCGCGGACGGCGCCTGCGGCAGCTTGGTGTCGTCACCGCATCCGCTCACGCATGCGAGCAACACCGCGACGCAGGCGGGGCCGAGAAGTCGTCGCAGCAGCCGCATTTGCGGCATCGTAGCAAGTGGGTCCGGCGACCCCAGCGGTCGTCTGGCGTGTCCGGACGTCACCCCCCATCGGGCAGAATGCGCGCTGATGGCAGCTGAGATCCATTTCGGGACCGACGGCTGGAGGGCGGTGGTCGGCGACGACTTCACCTACGAGAACGTCCGTGCTGTGGCCCAGGGAGTCGCCGCCTACCTCGATGGCGAGTCACGCCCCGTGGTGGTCGGCCACGACGCCCGCTACTGCGCAGAGCTATTCGCACGCGAGGTCGCCCGCGTCCTTGCCGCCAACGGGCGGAGCGTCATCCTGCTCGACGGCGTCACGCCCACTCCGGCGGTGTCCTGGACGGTGGTGCAGAAGGGCGCGGCGGGAGGAGTTGTGGTCACCGCCAGCCACAACCCGATGGAGTTCAACGGTCTCAAGTACAAGCCGGATTTCGGCGGATCAGCCTCGCCCGAGGTGGTCGAGGAGCTCGAGAAGAACACGGTGAAGGCGCTCTCGAAAGGCGTCAAGACGATGCCGTTCGAGGAGGCTGTCAGCTCGGGTGGGGTCACGCTTCTCGATCCCCTTCCCTCGTACTGTGAACAGCTGGGACGGATGGTCGACCTGCCCCGCCTCCGTGGCGCCGGGCTGAAGGTCGCCCACGAGGCGATGTACGGCGCCGGCGCCGGGCTTATCGCGCGCGTCCTCGACGGTGGCAGCACAGCGGTCACCGAGCTGCACGGGGAGCGCAACCCCGGCTTCGGCGGCATGCACCCGGAACCGATCGACCGGTACATGCCGGAGGCGATGGCTCTGATGGGCGAGGGTCGCCACGACGTGCTCATCGCCAACGACGGCGACGCCGACCGGGTCGGCATCATCGACGAGACCGGGCGGTATGTGAACCAGCTCGAGGTGATGGCGCTCTTCACTATGTTCCTGCTCGAGAAGCGCGGCGAGCGCGGCGACATCGTGCGTTCCCTGACCACGACCGGCATGGTCGACGACCTCGGTGAGCGCTTCGGCGTGACCGTGCACGAGCTGCCCGTGGGTTTCAAGTACATCGGCGCCTGCATGCGCGAGACCGATGCGCTGCTCGGCGGTGAGGAATCTGGCGGCTTCGCATTCCGCGGCCACATCCCCGAGCGCGACGGCATCCTCGCCGGGCTGTTGATGGCCGATATGATCGTCGAGTACCAGCAGCCGCTGTCCGAGATCCTCGAGCACCTCTTTGCGCTGGTCGGTCCGCACGCCTACAAGCGCGACGACATCCGCTTCGATCGCGACGGCTACGAGAAGCGCAAGGCGGACGTGTACAAGCGCATGCAGAAGGACGCACCCAAGGAGCTCGCCGGCGAGGAGGTGATCCGCACCCGCACCGACGACGGGTTCAAGTTTTATCTCGAGGACGGATCGTGGGCGCTGATGCGGATGAGCGGTACCGAGCCGCTGATGCGCGTGTACAGCGAGGCAGCCACACCGGCACGGGTCGATGCGCTCATCGGGGCACTCGAGCAGCACGTCGGCGTGCGGGTGGGTCCGGACGGGACAGCGCGTGAGTGACGTCGTCGACTCCGCGGACGTCCAGGCGGCCAACACGAGCCGCATCGACAAACCCTGGGGCCACGAGCTGCGCTGGGCGATCACCGACCGCTACCTGGGCAAGCTCATCCACGTCAACCGCGGGCAGCAGCTCAGCCTGCAGTACCACGTGCAGAAGGACGAGTCGATCTACATCGCCTCGGGCCTGCTCGACTTGGTCCTGGAGGACCACGCCGGAGAGGTGCGCGTGCATCGGATGACGCCGGGCATGAGCGCGCGGGTCCGTCCCGGGCGCCGACACCGCTTCATCGCTGTGGAGGACACCGACCTGTTCGAGGTCTCGTCGCCTGAGATCGACGACGTGGTACGCCTGGAGGACAGCTACGGACGCGAGGGCACCAGCTCGGCCTGAGTCCCCCGGTGGATAACCGGCCCAACACTCGCCGCCGCCGCGGCAACGCCTTCTACGCTGAAAGCGCCCGTGCCGCGCTGGGTATCGGCGGCGAGGTGCACTCGCTGGCGGACGTTCCTCTTCCGCTGGTGCACACCGCTCTCGGGATCGCGGTGTGCGCGGTGGTGGCCGCGCTGCGTCCCCAGGTTCTCGGGCTTCGCGCCAGCGTCACGGTCTGCGGTTCGCTCGCGCTGCTCACGGCGCTGACGCTCACCCTGTACGACCGGCTCGTCTACGGTCGCGATCTGCGCCACGCGCTGGCGGCGACCTTCCTACCGTTGGCGGCGATCGGCGCCTTCGTGGCGGTGCTTGCGGGCACCGGCGACCTCCTGTTGCGTCTGCCGGCGGGGCTGGTGACTGCGCTGGTGGTCGGGGGCATCCCACATCTCGGCGGCCTGCGCGCGGCCGGGCGGGAGGGGATGGTGACGCGGCTGCTCCGCGACGGCACCGGCGTGGTGGTGCTCGCGCCCCTGCTGCTGGCGGCCTACAACGGCACCCTGTCGAGATCCGCGAGCGCCGCGCTCGCGGGCGCCTCCGTCCTGCTCGTGTCCGCCGACGCCCTGCTCACCGAGGAGCTCCACGGGCGCGTTGCTGTCGCCGGGGCCGGGTTGATCGCGGCCATCATGGCCGGGCTCGTCTTCGTGTTGCCCACCGGCGGGCGCGACACCGTTCGCACCGGGCTGCTTCTGGTGGTCTGGTACGGCCTGCGCGGACTGGTCGGCGCGTCGTTCAGCCGCGGTCGCACCCGCGGTTTGGTGATCGAGTACGCGATGTTCGTCGCACTCGCGGCCGGGGTGATCGTGGCGCGCGCGTTGCGCGGGTAGCGGCTAGCGGCGCGCGGCGCGCACTGGGCGGATGGAGCGGGAGCGGCGCCCGGCGTACAGCGCGGCGTCGGCGCGCTTCACCAGCGCATCGACGCTGTCCTCGGCAGCAAGCTCCGCGATGCCCACGCTGATGGTGCCGCCGCTCTGCTTCTCCACGTGCGCGGACAGGGTGGCGGCGGTCCGCGCGGCATCGGCAGCGGTGCTGTCGGTCAGTACGCAGACGAACTCGTCGCCGCCGTAGCGGATGATCAGGTCGTAGGAGCGCAGACGGTCGCGCATCGCCGCGACCGTGGCGCGCAAGCGTTCGTCCCCGGCGGCGTGGCCTGCGCTGTCGTTGACAGCCTTGAGCCCGTCCACGTCGACGAAGATGACCACCAGGCCCTTGCCGGCAATGCGCCGGCTGCGGTCGATCTCCCGCTGGAGCGCGGCCATGCCCGCGCCGCGACGCAGGGCGCCCGTCAACTCGTCGACCGTGACCTGGCCCGCCAGTCGGGCGCACTGGTCCACCAACGCCCGGAGGCGGTCGACTGCGCGGCCGACGTCCTCGTCGCGCATCCGGCCCAGCGCGGCATCGGGCACGCCGAGAGCCGCGGCGAGTACCCGGCGCGCACGGGGCAGGGACAGCCCGGCACGTTCGTGCGCCTGGGTTGCGCTGGCCCAGCCCACCAGGTCGGCGGTGACGTCGCTGAGGTCGGGGAGGGCGGCCGCCAGCGCCTCGCGGCTCAGCTCGTATGTCTCAGCCGCGTCCTTGGCAACCGCCGCCTCAACTCCCGCGTTCTTGACCTGGCGTGCCACGCGATCCCCTTCATGCGTTCTGGCTGGTGCCAATGGTGACACGAACGCAAGTTCCGTGCAGACTGCCGGCTACATCCCCAGATAGGCGCGCTGAACGTCGGGGGAGTTGAGGAGCTCCTCGGCCGACCCCTTGGTGGCCACCTCACCATTCTCGAGCACGTATCCGCGGCGCGCGGTGTTGAGGGCGAGCAGCGCGTTCTGTTCGATCAGCAGGACGGTGGTACCGCCCTGGTTGATCTCGCGGATGACCGCGAAGACGGCGTCCACCACGATTGGCGCAAGCCCCAGCGACGGCTCGTCCAGCAAGAGAACGGTGGGACGAGCCATCAGAGCGCGCCCGATCGCCACCATCTGCTGTTCGCCACCGGAGAGGCTCCCCGCCAGCTGGCGCGAGCGCTCCTTCACCCGCGGAAACAGCTCGTACACACGGTCAAAGTCAGTGCGGATGCCGGCGCGGTCGCGCCTGGAGTAGGCACCCATCTCCAGGTTCTCCCTCACCGTCAGGCGGCTGAAAAGGCGCCGCCCCTCGGGCGCGTGGCCGACGCCGAGACGAGCGATCTTCTCCGAGCCGAATCCAGAGATGCGCTCGCCGCGCAGCAGCACCTCCCCCTTGGCGGGGCGGACCAGGCCGCTGATGGTGCGCAGCGTGGTGCTCTTGCCGGCCCCGTTGCTGCCGATCAGGGCGACGATCTCGCCCTCGTTAACGATGAGCGAGACCCCGCGCAATGCCTGGGTGCGTCCGTAAAAGACGTCGACGTCGCGCAGCTCGAGGACAGGTGCTCCCTCGAGCGCGGGATCACGCGCCGGTGCCACCTCGGCAGTAGTCATGCGCCGCCGCCCATGGCTGCGGCTGCCCCTTGGCCGAGGTAGGCCTCGATCACCTGGGGGTTGTTGCGCACATCCCGAGGCACGCCCTCGGTGATCTTCTCGCCATGGTCGAGGACGACGATGCGATCACTGATCTCCATGACCACCTTCATGTCGTGCTCGATGAGAAAGATGGTCAGGCCCTCGTCGCGCAGGCGCGCGATCAGACCCATCAGCTCCTTCTTCTCCTGCGGGTTCAAGCCCGCCGCAGGCTCGTCGAGAAGCAGCAGGCGCGGCTGGGTGGCCAGCGCCCGAGCGATCTCGAGACGGCGCTGCAGTCCGTACGGGAGTTCGCGGGCGTAGGAACTGGCGTAGCGCGCGATGCCGAGCTGGTCGAGGAGGTCGAACGCCAGCTCCTGGACGGAACGCTCCTCGCTGCGCGCTCGCGGCGTCATGAGCGCGCCATCCCAGACGCGCTCCTTCATCCACCAGTGAGCGCCGACCATGACGTTGTCGAGCGCGGTCATGAACGAGAACAGGCGGATGTTCTGGAAAGTGCGCGCGATTCCCAGCGTGGTGATGCGATGCGGTGCGAGGCCGACGATGCTCGCGCCATCAAGGCGGATGTCACCCGACGTGACGGGAAAGAGGCCGGTCACGCAGTTGAAGGCGGTCGTCTTGCCGGCGCCGTTGGGACCGATCATGGAGAGGATCTCCCTCTCACCGACCGTGAAGGTCACGTCGGACACCGCCAGCAGGCCGCCGAACCGCTTGTTGAGGTTGGTCACCTCGAGCAGCGCCACCTCAGGCTATCCCCTGCACGGCGGCCAGCGACTCCCCCTCTCCACCGGTATTGTGCTCGAGCTCGATACGACGTGCACGACTGGGCAACAGGCCGCCAGGTCGGAAGAGCATCATGAGGATGAGCGCAGCGCCGTACACGATGTATGTGTAAGAGCTGAAGTCGATGCTGGCCAGCGCCTGGACGTTCAACGTCTGGCTCACAGTGGTCGACCACTCGTTCATGTGTGGGAGTGCCCAGAAGATGACAAAGGTGAGCACGAAACTCCCGAGGATCACCCCGGTGATGTTGCCGATGCCACCGAGCACAATGATGCTGAGCACAGCGATGGAGATCGAGAAGCTGAAGTCGTCTGGCGACACGATGGTCACCAGCGCGCCATAGAAGGCGCCCGCCAGGCCACTCACCGAGGCGCCGATGGCGAAGGCGAGCAGCTTTGTGGATGTCGTATTGATGCCTGTCGCGGCCGCGGCCACCTCGTCCTCGCGGAGGGCCACCCACGCTCGACCGACGCGCGTCTGGTAGATGTTGCGCAGCAGCACGACCACGACGATCACAAGAACCAGCAGCGTCCAGTAGAAGTACTGCGGGTTGTTGCCGAAGTGGAGACCGAAGACCGTTGGAGAGTCAATCCCTGAGATCCCGTTGGGCCCACCCGTCAGGTTGAAGACGTTGTTGGTTGCGAGATCTGGCACGATCTCACCGAATCCTAGTGTCACGATCGCCAGGTAGTCACCACGGAGTCGCAGTGTCGGCGCGCCCAGCACCGCGCCGAACAGCGAGGCGACCCAGGCGCCGATGAAGATGAGCACCCAGAAGGGCAGGTGGATGTGGTGCGCGGGAGAGGCCAGCGAGGCGCACGCATACGCGCCGATGGCGAAAAACGCCGCGTAGCCGAGGTCGAGCAGCCCGGCAAAACCAACCACGACGTTCAAACCGAGGGCTAGCAGCGTGTAGATGGCCAGAGACGATGCCGCCCAGAGGAGAAAGTCCGGCGCCTGGTGGAACATGCCTGGCAGAAGGACACCGAATGGCAGCGCGGCGACGCCGAAAGCGAGGTTGGGGCGGGTGATCATCCAGCGGCGGCTCGCGTAGATGATCGCGGCCAGCGCGTAACCGTACATCGTGAGCCACACAGCGGAGTCGGTGGTGGTGTTGCTCGAGGTGGTGCCGAAGAGCGGCTCCTCCTGAAAGACGCGGACGAGCAGCCACACCGCGATCGTCAGCACCAGACCGGTGAGCGCCGCGACCAGCCGCACTCGGTCGGCCCGTCGTCCCAGCGGTCTGCGTGCGAAGCGCGCACCTAGCTCGGCCAGCGGCGACAGCACCAGGATGAGCATGGTCACCGCCAGCACGTACACGAGGATCGTCCCGATCCCCGTCGGGGAGGAGACCACGACATCCTGCGGGCTCGATCCCGCCCCGGCGGAGAACGGACCGACGAACCACGGCAGCAGCCAGCCCATGAGCAAGAGAAATGCCGCTGTGCCGCTGAGGATCCAGAAGACCCCGGTCCCCTGCACGCGGCTCCCGGGTCGGAACAGGCGGAAAAGCCGGTTAAGCACGGGTGGTCACATCAACACCGAACAGACCGACGGGACGGAAGGTGAGGATGAGCACCAGGACGGCGAAGATGAGCGACTCGCTCCACTCGCCACCGGCGAGTGAACCACCGAAGACATAGATGATGCCGATGAGGAATCCGCCCACACCGGCGCCCACGATGTTGCCGATGCCGCCGAGCACCGCGGCCGTGAAAGCAATGATGCCAAGGCGGAAGCCGAGGTTCCACTTGACGTCACCGTAGTTGATGCTGTAGATGATCGCCGCGGCCGCGGCCAGGGCCGAGCCGATGAAGAACGTCACCGAGATGGTGCGGTTGATGTTGATGCCGCACAGCAGCGCAGCGGAGCGATCCTGTGCGGTGGCGCGCATCGCCTTGCCGAGCCGGGTGCCGCGGACGAACGCGCCGAGGCCGAACATCAGCGCCAGCGCCATACCCACCACGAAGATGTCCTTGGTCCCCACCGACACTCCTCCGACTTGGAATGCGGTTCCGGTGATCCAGTTGGCATTGTGCGTGGCGGTGTTGTCCGGTCCGAACTTCACCAGCATGACGCCCTCGATGACGAAGGAAACGCCGATTGCGGTGATCAGTGGCGCCAGTCGAGGCGCATCGCGCAGCCGCCGATACGCCACGCGTTCGATGGCCATGCCGGTGAGGCCGGCCGCCACCATCGAGAGCGGGAAGAGGATCAGCAGTGCGAGGACGAGCCCGGTGAAGCTGCTGGTGGCCAGCGAGTCCAGGCGGAGCTTGTCCGCGAAGATGATCGCGTAGAACCCGGATAGGGTGAACACGTCGCCATGCGCGAAGTTGATCAGTTCGATGATCCCGTAGACCATCGTGTACCCGATCGCGACCAGGGCGTAGATTGCGCCCAGGACCATGGCGTTCCTGATCTGCTGGCCCATGAGGGTTCCGCCGCCGCTGTGGAAGACCGCAACCCCGGCGACGACGATTGCCGCAAGTAGGAGCGCCGCGAACCGGTTCGATACCTGCCGGTTGACGGCACGGAGGAACGGGAGCGTCGACCGGCCTACGCCACCCGTGGGCCGTGGCCGCGGAGCCAGCCCGGCCGCGACGACAAGCGACCGCTTCCCAGGGGCTGCCGGGGGGATGACTGTGCCCGACCCGTCCGCCACGGGCCCGCTTCCTTCGCTCATACCGTCTCCGCGACGCGTAAAAGAAAAAGGGGAGAGCGCGTGGCGCGCTCTCCCCTTAAGGTCGGTTGGTGTCTAACCCTTGACCGTGACGGTGCCGCTGGTGTCGACGGCGTACGTCTTGTCAGCCGTCCAGGCGCCACCGCTGACCTTGTACAGGGTGAACCCTGTGTTGGTAGTGTCGCCATTGGAGTCGAAGGTGGTGTGCCCGAGCGCGCCGTCGTACGCAGTGCTGTGCAGCTGCTGGACGACCGCGTCACGGAAGGTCTGTGCATCCGAGGGCAGCTGGCCGCTGTTGGCGTTGATGGCGGCCTTGATCGCCTGGATCAGGATGTTCATGGCGTCGTAGCCGTACGCGCTGTACGGCTCCTTCTTCGCGTCATTGTTTGGCGGTGTCAGGCTGGAAAAGTGCGAGGCGTAATCGGAGTAGAACTGCGTTGAGCTCGACAGCTTGGTGACGTCCGGCGCGCTGGTGGCCTCCGCGCCCTCAGCGGCTGTTGCCTTGGAGCCCGAGTTGGCATCCGTGATGAACTTGGTGTCCTGGCATCCGTCGCCCCCGAGGAGCGGGATGGTCAGGCCGGCGGCGGCCATGTCCCTGCGTACCAGGCCGCACCCGTTGCCGGTGGTGCCGCCGAAGAAGAGCACCTGAGCGCCCTTGCTCTGGGCGTCGCTCATCTGGGTTGCGAAGGTTGTCGTCGCGCCCGGGAGGCTGGTCGACGCCACGACTGTGCCGCCCTGCGCCATGAACGACTTCTCAAAGAGGAGGGCGAGGCCGCGTCCGTACGCCTCCTGGTCGTCGATCACGTACGCCTTGGTGGCGTTGAGCGACTTGGCCGCGACGTACCCGAGGATGGTTCCCTGGCTGACGTCACTCGCGATGACGCGGAAGTATGTGTGCGGGCCCTGGTACAGCGACGCCGTGTCGATCTTGATGGTCGGGTCACTGCACACGGGAACCACGGCGGTGAGGCATGGGTTGGTGTTCGAGGGGCTGATCAGCGCCAGGTGAGCCGCGGTCGCCTTGGGGATCTCAGCGAGGGCAACGCTGGAGTTGAAGGGTCCGACGACGCCCACCACGGACGAGTCGGCGGCGAGCGCGGTGATGTTCTGAGCGCCCTGGGCCGGGTCGTGACCGTTCTTGGCGACGGAGGAGTCGTCCTTGCTGATGTATTTCAGCGTGCACCCGCCGAGGACCTTGTTTTGGTTTGCCTGGAAGACGGCGAGTTCAGCTCCGTGCGCAGGAAACGGTCCATCGGTGGCGTCTCCGCCGGTCAGCGGGAGGTCTGTGGCAACCGAGACGGTGCCTTTGCACCCGGCGATCCCGGCGCCGCCGGCGCTGCTGCTGTTGGTGTTGTTCGTCGAGGTGCCGCATGCCGACAGTGCGATCAGCCCTGCGGCGCCCGCGATGGGCAGCAGCCTTCTGGACAAGCTCATGTAACTCTCCCCGGAGTGAACTGTGGACTAGGTGTGCTTATCTACACGCCGCCCTAGGTCAAAGTCAAACCGTGACGGCCGCTGAGTGACTGGCCTTCGCGTCAAACGCCCCGGCCTTTGTGAAGGATTGCAAAGAGATGTTGAGAGAACGCGGCGAACAGTCCGCCTGATGGCCGCGATCCTCGCGTCCGTGATCAGCGCGATCTTTGCTTGGGTGGTGTTCACGCGTTTCACGCGCACGGGAAGACCCGCCTTCGCGGCGTGGACGGCCGGCCTGCTCATCTTCGCCGCCGCGGCCGCCTGCCAGGCGATCGGGGAACGCATCGGCTTCAACGCGCCGCTGTTCCGCGCGTTCTACCTGCTCGGCGGGGTGCTCGGGGTGATCTGGTTGTCGATGGGGACGCTGTTCCTGCTGGCGCCGGCGCGGGGGGCGCGGATCGCCACGCTGATCCTCGCCGCGCTGACCCTGCTCATCTCCGTCGATGCCGCGGTCGTTCAGGTCGACGCGGCGCGCCTGAGCAGCACATCCGGCGTTCTCGGCGACGCCATCTCCCACGGGTCACCGCTTCAGCTTGGCGCCGTCGTCCTCAACATCGTCGGCACCCTGATCCTCGTGGGCGGGTCGGCCTGGTCGGCGTACCGGCTGCTGCGCGACCACGGCGGCGCCGACCGTGTGATCTGCAACGTACTCCTCACCATCGGCGCGTTCGTGATCGCCGCCGGTTTCAGCGCTGCCAAGATCGCCGGCGGATCCCTGGACACCCTGGGCGTCTACGAGGCGATCGGCATCGCTGTCATGTTCGTTGGCTTCCTGAGCATCGGGCGGTTCCGCTAGGGCGCGTTGCGGCGGACTGTTGGCTCGGATTCAGCCGAATCCTCAGGCCACGCGCTACCCTGCTCTCCGGCCGCGCAACCGGGGAGACCGCGGACCAATCACGGAGGAGAACGCGGTGCCCGACCTTGCCGTCCGGCGCAGCGAGAGCGCCGGGGTGTGGCGAGAGCGCGATGCGGAGCTGATCTCGCCGGCGTACTCGCGGTACACCGACCTGGTGGTGGACCACGCCAAGGGCGCGCATCTCTACACGGTCGACGGACGCGACGTGCTCGATTTCGGCTGCGGGATCGGGGTCACCAACCTCGGCCACCTCCACCCAGCGGTGGTGGGCGCCGTGCACGAACAGGTGGACAAGCTGTGGCACACCTCGGTCACCACGCTGCACCCCACGATGATCGAGGCCGCCGCCGCGCTGGTGTCCATCGCGCCTGACGGGCTCGACCAGGTGTTCCTCAACAACAGTGGCGCAGAGGCGGTGGAGTCGAGCATCAAGCTGGCGCGGCGCGCCACCGGGCGCACCGACGTCATCGCTTTCACCGGCGGCTTCCATGGGCGCACCTATGGTGCGCTGACGCTGACGGCCAGCAAGGCCAAGTACCGCAACGGGGTGGGGCCCTTCCTGCCGGGCGTGCACCACGTGCGCTACCCGAACTGCTTCCGCTACTGCGACCACCACCCCGACGAACCGTGCCCCATCGCGCGCGGCGATGAGATCGAGCACCTGTTCAAGACCATCGTCCCCAGTGACACGGTGGCCGCGATCATCGTGGAGCCGCTCCAGGGAGAGGGGGGATTCGTGGTGCCGCCTGCCGCGTTCCTGCCGCGCCTTCGCGAGATCTGCGATGAGCACGGAATCCTGCTCGTCTGCGACGAGGTGCAGAGCGGATTCGGCCGCACCGGTCGATTCTTCTGCGTCGAGCACAGTGGCGTACGGCCCGACATCATGTGCGTCGCCAAGGCCTTCGGCAACGGCCTGCCGATCGCTGCCATCGTGGCCACCCACGCGGTGATGTCGGCGTGGAACCCTGGTGAGCACGGCACCACGTATGGCGGCAACGCGGTGGCGTGCGCCGCAGCTGTCGCCGTGATCGAGACGATGCGCGCG
>QHBU01000281.1 GCA_003244045.1 Candidatus Aeolococcus gillhamiae | reverse complement strand
AGACGGTCTCGTCGACGCCGAGGTGCAACTGTCCCGGCGCCACCGACCGGCCGACGCGCACCTCGGCGGTCACGTCGCCACCGCCGATCTCGTGCACCTGGCAGGTGTGCTCGCGCTGCTCGAGCCGTCGGGCGACGCGCAGACGTCGGCCGCCGGCGAGCTCGTAGGTCAGCACCACCGAGTACTCGCCGCCGCTCCACGGGGTCCAGCGCGTCCAGTCGCTGCGCTCGGTCGGCCGTCCCGGACCGCCCACGTCCAGGCCGTACAGCGCTGCGCGCAGCGCGCGGTGGACGGTGGACTTCCCCGACTCGTTCTCGCCGAGCAGCACGGTCATGCGCGGGTGGAAGTCGATCTCCACGTCGCGCAGGCGTCCGAAACCGCCGATCTCCAGCCGCTCGAGCCTCATCGCAGTCCGATCTCGGCGCCGCCGAGTGCCTGGAGGCCGTAGCGCAGCGCGTCGTCGAGCACGGCACGCTCCGCCTCGTCCGCCGCTGCGACAGCCTCGGCCAGCGCGCGCGCGAAGGCTCCCCGCACGGTCGCGTCGCCGGCGATCGCGGCCACGCTCAGCGCCGGGCTGGTGAGGTCGCGCACCCGCACACCGGCCGCCCCGGACCCATCACGGATCGACGTCTCGACCGTGAAGCTGTCGGTGGAGACGGCCTGGTCGATCTCCCCGACCAGGTCGAGGCGGAGCATGGTTCGCTCGGGGTCGAGCCCGGCGCAGGCCACCGCGGCGGCCGCGGCGGCGGCGTCGACGACGTCGGCGAGGCTGCGCGCGCCGGAGACATCGGCGACTGCGGTGCGCGCGGTCCACCGGTTGTCGTCGATCGGCTCGTACGACACCGCGCCGTCGCCGGCGATGGTCACAAGCACAGGACCGCGCGGTTCGGACTCATCGAAGGTGAGTGGTTCCGGGCTGCCCGGGTAGAGCAGTCGCGAGGCTTCGTCGACCCGGCGCCGGTGGTAATGGCCGCAGAGCGCGGCGGCGAACCCGCGCTCGCGCACATCGGCGGCGTGGAACGGGCCGTGGATCGACTTGCCGTCCGGCCGTGAGCCCAGCTCGGCCCCGTGGAAGAGGGCGAGGTTGACGTCATCACCGCCTGGCGGGGGGCAGGCCAGCGGATCGCCCTGCCAGGCCGGCTCGAGGTGGGCCAGCCCCCAGACGGTCAGCCCGTCGGCAAGGTGATGGGGGCGCAGCTCGCTGCTCTCGAAGATGTGCACGTTGCCGGGCCAGTCGGTGCGGCTGTAGATCGAGCCGGCCAGGAGGGCATCGTGGTTGCCGGGCGCCACCAGCACCTGCAGCGGCGCCCAGGACGCGAACGTGTCGACGAGGAACTGGGCGGTGTCGGCGCCGGCGCGATCGTGCTCATAGAGGTCGCCGCCGATGGTGACGGCCGTGCAGCCGCGGTCCTGGGCGGTGCGGCCGGCACGCCGAAGGGCCTCGCGCAGGCCGAGACGACGACGAATCGCCAGCTCCCCCTGGATGCCCATGCCGGCGAAGGCACGGTCGAGGTGCAGATCAGCGATGTGGAGAAGACTGGTGCTCATGCGTGGGGGGCGTCGGCGACGGGTTGGACTGCGAACGTCAGTTCGTGTGCGCAACGCTATCACGCCTGGCAGCAGCCTACAAGCGGCCCTGCGCGAGTCCGTAACGAAAGGTCTCCCACAACTCCGCGTCTGAAAAGATAGGCATTCATTGAATGCCGCAATCGCGGCAGGGATGGCTCAGAGGGCATCGTGGGAAGAGCGTCGGCTGCGTCGCGCCGTGCCGCTGGATTTGCGGTCGTGCTGGCGCTCGCGGCCGCCCTGGCGCGCCTGCTGTCGCTGTCGCTTCCCGCCGCCCAGCGGGGCGGCGAGATCGGCCTTGGCATCGGACTGGCCGTGTACGCCGTCGCGGCGAGCCGGGTGAGTCGTCACGACTGGATGGACGGCGACCTCGCCGTGATCGGGCGCGGCCTGATCCTGGGCGTCATCGCCGCCTTGATGGTCGGGCTGGCCGCCGGGCACTTCGACCGCCTCGACGTGGTCACCGTCCTGCTCTTCACCGCGGTTCAGCTCAGCGCGCCGCCGCGTGCCCGTGCCTGGGCGGTGCTGGCGGCGACAGTGCTCGTCGACGGTGCATTCGCCGCCGTCTGGCTCCACTGGCTGCAGAGCGACGTCCCGACACTCCTCTTTGCGATCGCTTTCATGACCGCACTGCAATTGATCGTGATCGCCCAGGCGAAGGCCGCCGGGGCCAGCGCCGAATCGGACAAGCTGCGCAACTCCGCACACGCGGCCACCGCGGAGCGCGTGGGCACCGCCATCGACGTCCTCGGGGTCACCCGCGCGGTCCTCGAGACCAGCCGCGAGTCCTACCCCATGGTCACTCACGCGGCCGTGCTCCTCTACGACGCCGTTGCCGATCGGCTGCGGCCGCTGTCGCTCTACCTCGGACCCGACGGCGTCGGCACGCTCGACGCCGACAACCTCGATTTCACGCTCGCCCCCGGTGAGGGGTTGGCCGGGCGTATCTTCTCGGCCAGCCGCCCGATGCTCTGGCCGACGGCGTACGACGTGCACATGGCCCAGTCCAACCTGGGCGAGCAGGTGCGCGAGCAGGTGCTGGAGCTGCGGCGAGGCGTCCCCCTCTGCGCCATCGGGGCGCCGCTGATCATCGAGGACGAGGTGATCGGGGTCTACGTGCTCACCTCGCATCGCCAGGAGCTGGTCTGGGGCGAGGAGGAGATCCCCGTGGTGTCAGCCCTCGCCGGCGAGGCGGCGCGGGCCATCGAGCGCGCGCGGCGGTACGAGCGCGAGCTCGACCAGGCCCACCTCGACAGCATCACCGGCCTCGCCAATCACCGCCAGCTCACCCGCACCCTGGACCAGGAGGTGGCGCGCGCACGGCGGCGCACCACTCCGCTCGGGGTGGTGTTCTGCGACCTCGACCGTTTCAAGGCGGTCAACGACACGTACGGCCACGCCGCCGGCGACCGTGTGCTCACCATTCTTGCGCAGGTCTTCCATGACCTGCTGCGCCGCGAGGACTCGGCGGCGCGCTACGGTGGCGACGAGTTCGTCTGCGTTCTTCCCGGCGCCGACGACGTCGAGGCGTCCGCGGTCGGGCTGCGCATCAGCACCTCGTTCGAGGTGCGCGTCCGCGAAGACGCCGAGCTGACCAGGGCGGGCGTGACCATTTCGTGCGGTGTCGCGATCTTCCCCGACGACGCCGACGACGTCGACGGGCTTCTGCAGCACGCCGACGCCGCCATGCGCCGCGTCAAGGCCGGACACCGCGCCGGAATGGCGGAGGGCTGGCGCGCCCGGTGACCGGTACCGAGCGGGCCGCCGGGGCTGGCGCGAACCGGCAGCAGGTATCGTGACCCCCATGTCCGAGACGACGGTGGTCGAACGTCCGCCCGGCCAGGACGAGGTGCGCGTCACCAACACCCGGGTCGGCCGGTTCGACTACAAGTGGGTTGCTCTCGCCGTCGTGCTGACCGGCACCATCATGACGATCCTCGACTCGACGATCGTCAACATCGCCATCCCCACCCTGCAGCACGACCTGCACGCGGGCAGCTACACCGACATTGCCTGGGTGGTCACCGGTTACCTGGTCGCCCAGGGTGCGGTGATCCCGCTCACCGGCTGGGCCACCGACCGCTGGGGAACCAAGCGGCTGTACCTGATCACCATCGTCACGTTCACGATGGCGTCGATGCTCTGCGGCATCTCGCAGAATCTCGGCGAGCTGATCCTGTTCCGCGTCATCCAGGGCGTGGGCGGAGGCATGCTGATGCCGATCGGCATGACCATCATCCTGCAGGCCGTGGGGCCGCAGAACATGGGCAGGGTGATGGGGATCTTCGGAGTCCCCATGCTGATCGCGCCAGCCATCGGCCCGGTCCTCGGCGGT
This sequence comes from Candidatus Aeolococcus gillhamiae, assembly GCA_003244045.1. GTDB lineage: Bacteria > Chloroflexota > Dormibacteria > Aeolococcales > Aeolococcaceae > Aeolococcus > Aeolococcus gillhamiae. The sequence continues at coordinate 19,009 of QHBU01000281.1, read as the reverse complement.
TGGTTCGTGCAGGACTTCACCTGGCGGCTGATCTTCTACGTCAACGTTCCCATCGGCATCATCGGCTTCATCGCGGCGTCGCGGTTCCTGCGCGAGTCGCACCGCACGGCCAAACTCCGGCTCGACGCGCTCGGGTTGATCACCGGCGTGCCCGCCATCCTCGCGCTGATGTACGCGGTCGACCGCAGCACATCTCTCGGCTGGGCGTCGGCGCTGGTGGTGTCGCTGCTGGTCGCCAGCGTCGTGCTGATGGGCATCTTCATCGTGCGCCAGCTCACCACGCGCGAGCCGTTGCTGCAGCTCTCGCTGTTCCGCGACCGCACGTTCTCGTGGGCGATGGTGCTCAGCTTCATCGTGGTCACCGCCATGTTCGGCACCATGCTGCTGCTGCCGCTTTACCTGCAGGAGGTGCATGGCTACGACGCCATCGAGACCGGCCTTCTGCTCCTGCCCCAGGCGGGGATGGCCGCGGTGTCGATGCCGCTCGGCGGGTATCTCACCGACAGGCTCGGACCCAAGCCGGTGGTCGCCACCGGGTTGCTGCTGCTCACCGTCGGCAGCGTGGTGCTCGCGCAGGTTCATTACGACTCATCGAATTGGCTGGTGATCAGTGCGCTGATGCTGCGCGGCTTCGCCATGGGCTTCGCGATGATGCCGACGATGGCGGCGGCGATGGCGCGCGTGCCGCGTCGCTACACCTCGCGCGCCTCGAGCATCACCAACACCTTCCAGCGCGTCTCATCGTCGGTGGGCATCGCCATCTTGGTGACCGTGCTCGCCGCGCAGTTCGGGACCGCAGCGAAGCAGACGTCGTGCGCGCCAGCGGCCAACGTCGTCGACGCCGCGGCCATCACGCTGCACAGGTCAGGTCTCACCGCGGCGCAGTACTGCAGCGTCCTGCAGCAGGGAGTCGTCGCGTCGTCCGCACAGCAGAGCGCTGGGAGCACGCTGCCGAGCACGGGCAACGTCACGCTGGACGCCTTCAACCACGCCTACGCGGGCAGCGTCTTCAGCGATGCGTTCGATCGCACCTTCGTACTGATCGCAATCCTGTCCGCAATCGGGATCGTCCCGGCCTTCTTCCTGAAGCGGCCCGAGCGCGGGGCCAGCGACGCCGCCGCCATGGAGATGGCCGCCTAGGGCGAGAGGGGAACTGCGTTCCCCCCTCGGGCACCCCCCAACTCAGAGGTCTCAGCTCCGGCGACGTGAAGTCGCCTGCGCTGAGGGGATTTCAGTCTCCCGCGCGGCGATACCGGTCGGTGCGCTCCATGAGAAGTGTGTCGACGTCCTTGGCACAGAGCTCGTCGAGGTGGCGCACCAGGGCTCCGCGCAGCGCGGCGATGCAGAGGGAGGAGTGGGCATGGGCGCCCGGTGACGGTTCGGGGATCAACTCGTCGATGAGGCCGATGCCATGCGCGGTGGCGACTCCCGGTCGCAGCGCCGCGGCTGCACGGCCACGTTGTCCGGCGTCGCGGTAGAGGATGGCGGCGCAGGTCTCCGGTGGAGCCACCGTGTAGACCGCGTTCTCGAACGCGAGCACGCGATCGGCGAGGGCCAGCGCCAGCGCGCCCCCCGAGCCGCCCTCGCTGAGCACTGCGCTCACTACCGGGACGCGCAACTCGAGCATGGTGATCAGCGACTGGGCGATCGCCCAGGCCTGGCCGCGCTCCTCGGCACCGACGCCGGCGTGCGCCGCGGGCGTGTCCACGAGGCAAACCACCGGCATACCGAACTTCTCGGCAGTGCGCATCAGCCTCTGTGCTTTGCGATATCCCTCGGGGTGGGGCATGCCGAAGTTGTGCACCGCACGGCTGATCGCGTCGGTCCCCTTCTCCTGGCCGATGACCATCACCCAGCGCTCGTCGAGTAGCGCCGGGCCGCCGACCACGGCACGGTCGTCGCCGAAGAGGCGGTCACCGCGCAGCTCCGTCCACTCCGTGAACGCTGCAGCGATCACCTGCAGAGCGCGGGGACGTCCCGGGTTGCGCGCCAGCTCGACGGCTGCGAATGCGACGCGCTCGCGCTCGGCGGTCTCTGTGGTGACAGTCATCGCGGCGCCGTGAACCCGATCAGCAGCCGCTCGATGGTGTCGCGCAGGGCGCGGCGCTCGACCACCGCGTCGACCATGCCGTGGGCGAGGAGGAACTCTGACGTCTGAAAACCCTCTGGCAGACGATCGTGGCTGGCCTGCTCGATGACCCTGCCGCCCGCAAAACCGATGCGCGCGTGCGGTTCGGCGAGGATCACGTCCGACTGCACGGCGAAGGAGGCGGTGACCCCTCCGAAGCACGGGTCGGCGAGCACCGAGACGTACGGGAGCCCGGCGCGCGCCACGCCCACCACGCCCGCCGAGCAGCGTGCCATCTGCGCCAGCGAGGCGATCCCCTCCTGCATGCGCGCCCCGCCCGAGGTGCAGACGGCGATCAGCGCGCGCTGCTCAGCAACGGCGAGGTCACAGGCGCGCGCGAACTGCTCGCCGGCGGCGCTACCGAGTGAGCCGCCGAGGAAGCCGAAATCCATGCAGGCGAGCACCACCGGGACGGCACCGATGCCGGCCCTGGCGATGACGAACGTCTCCTCGAGCTTGGTGCGCTCGCGCGCCTCGGCGACTCGCGAGGGATAGGGGACGCCGTCGTCGAAGCCGAGCGGGTCGCGGTCGTCGATGTGCATCCGGATGATGTCCAGGGTTCCGGTGTCGGCCAGCTGGTCGGCGCGCGTGACCGCAGGAACCACGGCGTGACGTCCGCAGGCCGGGCACACGCGGAGGTGCTTCTCGAAGCGGGCCTCGACGAAGCGTCGCCCGCAGCTGCGGCATTCGACCGTGCCGGCGGGGGCGACAGGGCGGAGCTTGGGACCGGGAGCGGCGAGCGGGCGGGCCGCTTCACGCCCTCCCGTCACAGGGAGGGGTTGCCGGTCCATTCGAGGGCCACGCCGCCCCAGGTGACCCCGCTCCCGAACGCCACGCTGATGATCTTCTGGCCGGGCTGGAGACGCCCGGCGGCGGCGGCCTCGTGGATGGCCAGCGGGATCGATGCCGCGCTGGTGTTGCCCACCCGTTCGACGTTGAGGATTACCCGAGCCATGGAAACACCAAGCCGCTTGGCCGTGGCCTCGATGATGCGCAGGTTGGCCTGGTGGGGGATGAACCAGTCGACGTCGTCGGGGCTCCAGCCGGCGTCATCGCAGAGCTGCGTGGCCGCCCCGCTGAGGCGCTCGACCGCGAAGCGGAAGGTGCCGCGGCCGGACATCCGGATCGCGCTCGGCCCCTGGGGGTCATCCTCACGGGCGCCGAAGTAGATGAGGTCGGCCTCGCCGCCGTCCGCCGCCCAGCGCACCGCGCGGATGCCGCCGTCGCCGGCCCCGCTCCCGACAATGGTGGCGGCGGCGCCGTCGCCGAAGAGCACGCAGGTGGAGCGGTCGGTGTAGTCGACCATCGGGGTGAGGGCCTCGCTGGCCACGACCAGGACAGTGCCGAGCGTGTGGCTGCGGATCATCGAGTCGGCAAGCGCCAGCGCGTACACGAAACCGGAGCATGCCGCGTTGATATCGAACGCGGGCATGCCGGTGAGGCCGAGCCGCTGCTGGATGCGGCAGGCCACTGACGGGAGGCGGGTCTCGGCGCTGCAGGTTGCAACGATGATCGCGTCGACGACGGGATTGCCTGCCCGTGCGAGGGCCTCGGCTGCCGCGCGCGCGCCCATAGCCGCGACCGTCTGCCCGGGCGCCACGCGGCGGCGCTCGCGGATGCCGGTGCGCTCGACGATCCAGGAGTCGGAGGTCTCGACCATCGCCTCCATGTCGGCGTTGGTGAGCACGCCGTCAGGGATGTACGCGCCGAGGGAGAGAATCTGGGCCACCGGGGTGGCCGTCCCGCCCGTCGCCGTGGTCCTGAGGGCGTGGGAGAGGGGGGCGGTGGGCATCGTCTGAACACAAGCCTACCCGTCGGCGGGTAGTTACGGGGCTGCCGCCGGCGGCGCCGAGCTCCCCGCCGGCGCGTGGCTTCGTTGTATCTTTGCGGGCGATGCACGTGCTCGCCGATTCCGGAAGCGCATTCGCGATCAACGGCTTCGCCGGCCTCACCGGCGCGCAGCAGCTCAGCTTCTGGTTCTCGTTCATCCTCTTCAACGGTTACGTGGGCCTGGAGGCTGTCTGCCTGGCCGCCTTCTACTTCGCGGCGCGGCCGCGGAGTGGCAGCCCCAACCCGGCGGCGATCTGGTACTTCATCGCCGCGCTGTGGGTGGTCATGTCGTTCATCACCACGGTCTGGGCAGCGCCAGCCGAGAAGGCGTTCCTCGACGACAGCGGCACCTCGCTGGCCGTCGGTACGAAAGCCATCAAGGAGTTCATGGGCCTCGGCTTCGCAGGCATCGCGGTCATGTGCCTGCTCATCGGCGCCCTGTCGACGGTCCAGCGCAAGCGCAGAGCCGCCCAGACGCTCGTTATCTGAGCGAGAAGCTGAGGATCGCGGCGGGGTTGAGCAGCGCGAACTGACGCTGGACCGCGTGGGTCCCTGAGCTGATCGCGGTCACCCACAGGGCGGACACGTTGGTCACCGGGATGAAGTCGCCGGGGAAGCGCTCGAGGTGGTCCTGCAGGGTGTGGCGCGGCTCCACGTGGACGTCGCCGACCATCGAGAAGGCCTGGGTGTTGATCGACGCCGGGTGGGCTACCTTCTCTCGCCACAGCGCCGGGTTGCCGTCGCCGGCGTCGTCGAGCGGGCAGATCAGCACCACCCCTGCCTTGGCGACCGTGACCACGGGCTCCGTGCGGCTGAGGATGGGGTAGCTCACCGAGAGTGGCTCGGCCCGGCAGTTGCGGAGGTGCAGGAAGTCCCCGAAGCGGTTGACGGCGTCGCTGACCCGGTCAGGCCGGACGATCTCCATCTCGCCGGTGACCTGGATGAAGGTCGAATAGATCTCGAGGGTGCGCCAGTCGCTCATGGCGCGATGACGGTAGCAGCGGGCGCAGCATTGTGCCCGAACCCGTCAAGAGGCAGGCCGCCTCTACCGTCGCTTATCCTGTGCGCCGTCGCGTCCGAGGTCGGCTGTCTTGGGAAAAAATGGTCGAACGCTTCATCCTCGCTGTCCGCTCCGACTTCGGGTGCCTGGTCATCATCGTGGCGTTCGTGGTGATCATGATCTCCACGATCGTCTTCGCCAACATCATCACGCCGCCGTCGAACAACCCGTTCGTCTGACGCAGTGGCTCAACCGCCCGCCGCTAGAATCCCGTCTGTCGCCGTTCTCCCCGTCCTGAGGCTCTCATGGCGCTGAACCCGTACGACACGCCCCGCGGCCGGATGCGCTCGCGTGTCGAGACAACGCGCCGGCAGTTCCTGCTGCTGGTCGGCTCGGTGGGAGCGTTGGGGGCCACCCTGTTCGGCGGCATCGAGCTGCTCAAGTTCATGTTCCCCGCGGCAACGCTCGAGGCGCCGCCTCAGTTCAAGACCGGCTTCACCGTCTCCGACCTCACCGGCAACGGGACTCTCAAGGTCAATGTCCAGAGCGACACAGCCAACCGGGTCACCATCGTGCTCGATTCCACCGGGATCTACGCCGTGTACCTGGTGTGCACGCACCTCGGCTGCACGCCCAACTACGTGAGCGACGTGACCAGCGGCACCGGGGTCGCGGACAGCTCGCAAACCGTCGCCCAGCACTACACCGCCGAGGCCGGGGCGATCACCACGCGCAACGGCTGGGCCTGCCCGTGCCACGGCAGCCGCTACTACATCGATTCGACCAACTTCTACGGCCCGGCGCCGCGGCCCATGGACTGGGTGGACATCCAGGTCACCCCGGACAACCACTTCGTCGTGAACCGGGCTGCCATCACCGTGTACCGTCAGGCCGGCGAGAGCATCGTGCCCAAGTGGCGGCTGGATCCGAAGACCGGCAAGAGCAACGGCAAGACGGTCGGGGTGTGACGGCGATGATCGGAGAGAGCGGACCGATGGAGGAGGAGCGGTGAGCGCCCGTCCCACCGAGGGCAACCCTCTGCGCGCGTTCGCGGCCCAGATCTGGGGGTCCATCTTCCGGCACGGCCTGCCCACCACCGACAAGGTCGCGGCACGCACGGCGCTCACCAACTTCTTCCTCCACATCCATCCGGTGCGCGTCAAGACGTCGGCGATCCGGGTCAGCTACACGCTCTGCCTCGGCGGCCTCTCCTTCTTTCTCTTCATCCTGCTGACCATCAGCGGACTCTTCCTGATGTTCTATTACATCCCGTCGGTGGACCAGGCCTACCAGAACATCAAGGACCTGCAGTTCGTCGCCACCTTCGGCCTGGTGATCCGCAACCTGCACCGCTGGGCCGCGCACGGCATGGTGATCACGGTCTGGCTGCACATGGCCCGGGTGTTCTACCAGGGGTCATACAAGCCGCCGCGCGAGTTCAACTGGGCGATCGGCACCTTCCTGCTCCTGATCACGCTGCTGCTCTCATTCTCGGGCTACCTGCTGCCCTGGGACCAGCTCGCCGTGTGGGCGATCACCGTCGGCACCAACATGGCCAAGTACGCGCCCATCGCCGGCCCGTACACCCGCTACCTGCTCCTCGGGGGCCGCAACGTCGGCCAGGGAGCGCTAATACGCTTCTATGTCTTACACGTCGTCGCCCTGCCCCTCATCGGGTTCATCCTGATGGTCATACACTTCTGGCGCGTCCGCAAAGACGGGTTCACGGGAGGCCTGTAAGCGATGGCGACGGTTGTTGGTGACGGCTCTGGCGCACCAGGCGAGGGGGCGGCGGTCCCACTCGATCGAACCGCGGCTCCGGCCGTGCGCACCCCTCGTCCGCGCGGCACGGGCCCCGAGCTGGCGGCGATGCCGCTGGTGGTGCGCCGCCGCGAGGAGGAGGAGACCGTGGTCACCTTCCCGGCGCTGGTCTGGAAGGAGTTCCTCGCCGGGCTGGCGGCGTTCATCTTCCTGCTCGCCGTGTCGATCCAGGTCAACGCCCCGCTCCTCCAGCGCGCCAACACCGCGATCACCCCAAACCCGGCCAAGGCACCCTGGTACTTCCTGGGCCTCCAGGAGCTGCTCGAGCGCTTTCCCCCCGTCATGGCGGGAGTGGCCTTCCCCAGCTTCGTGATCATCTTCATGCTGCTGACCCCGTACCTTGATCGCAACCCGAGTCGCCGCCCCCAGGACCGCAAGGTGGCCATCGCCCTGTTCACCATCTACCTCTGCCTGGCCGTCTGCTTCGTGGTGATCGGTGTCTTCTTCCGCGGCCTCGCCTTCAACTGGGACTGGACGCGCATCCTTGGCCATCCCGGGGTCAAGCCGGCGGTATGAACAGGTGGGTCTTCGTGATCCTGTCAGCGCTGCTGATCGCGCTGGTGGGCATCGCGGCCATCCGCGACAGCCAGGATCGCGACTACCTGGCCATCCAGCAGCGCTACCAGTCGGACCACAACGACACCGGCTTCAACATCCAGGTACAGCAGATCTTCCCGGCGTTCGCTGACGCCAAGCGCGGCGACACCTTCCGCGTGGAGCGCTGCATCTCGTGTCACGTGCCGGACATCGGCACCATCGGCCCCGAGCTGGCCGCCCAGCGCCTGGCCCAGGACTTCATGAAGTACCAGCCGAACGCGCAGGCGGTGGCGGCGCAAAACCACTACACGCTGGTTCATCCCGCCTACATCGCCAATGGGATCAGCGTTCCCAGCGCCACTAAGGGGTTCGCACCGGCGATGGACTACACCCAGTACGGCATCACCGGGACGGGCTTCGCGCCCTATTCGGTGACCGGGGCGACAACCAACGCCAAGCAGGGGTATGCGGTGACCCCGACCACGGTCCTGCCCGGTCCGCTTCCAGCCGCTGTGGATCCGAAGGCGCTGAACCCCACCCAGACGAACCCGTCCCTTCAGAAGGTGGGAATCGACCAGGTGGGCTGCATCGTCTGCCACAACGGCAGCCGCCTCTCACTCAACCAGACCGACGCGCACCAGAACCTCATCGCCAACCCCGAGTACGACTTCACCTCCGGCGCGCAGCTGTACTACAAGTACTGCGTCACCTGCCACGGCGTGCAGGGTGAGGGCGGCAAGGGGCCACCGCTCAGCAACCAGGACCGCCTCGGCTACTTCAACGAGGACTACTACTACCGGTGCATCGAGTACGGGTTCACCGACTTCGAGCACATCGGCAGCATCATGCCGAACTGGGGATCGACCGCGACCGACTTCACCTACGATCCCACCCGCGACAAGCAGAGGCCCGGCAGCCGGATCCTCAGTGAGAACCAGATCCAGATCCTGATCCAGTTCATCCGCCACTGGGAGAACTACAACACCCTGCCGTAGGGTGATCAGCCGCCATGAGACGACGCACCCTCGCCCGCGACCTGCTCGGCACGATGCTCATGTTCGCCGTGCTCATCGGGCTATGCGCCATCATCATCCTCGGGGAGCACTTCCTCGAGAACTTCAAGTCCCACTGAGAAAACAATGATCACCCCCATGCTCGCCGACTTCGATCCAGGTGACGCCGGCTGGGGTGACGTCATCTTCGTCAGCATCTGGGCGTTCGCCACGCTGGTGCTGGCGGCGTACTACTGCTACCGATCATTCTTCACCCGCTGAACGAGGTGGGGTTGAGCGCAGTGGCCAGCGCGCGCCGCCGGGACTGGCGGATCGCGGCCGCACTCTCGATCATCCCCGGCGCCGGCCAGCTCTACAACGGTCAGGCGGCCAAGGCCCGGTACTATTTCCTGTGGGCGGTCGGATGCCTCGGGGCCGATGTGCTCTTCTTCCTGGGCGGCAGCGCCCTGGGGCGGCAGTGGATCGCCGACGGCCGGCTCATCCTCGCGATGATCTTCGGGATGATCGCCATCGTCGTCTTCATCGGCCTGCTGGTGTACGGCCTCTTCATCTGGGGGAGCGCTGCTGTCGACGCCACCGCCGGAGCCCGCGAGATCTCGCTGTGTGGCGAGGCCTCGCCACTTCTCAGGTATTTCCACCTGTGAGGCCGTGAGTGGGCCTGCTGGACGTCGTCAGGCGGATGCGGCCGCGCCCCACCGGATCGCTCGGGGAGACCCTGCCCGATCCCGCCAAGCCGCCTGCCAATCGCGGGGAGTGGGACAGGGCGGCGCTCACCAACGTCGAGATCACCGAGCTCGTGAAGCGGCAGATCCGAACCGTCACCCGGCCATGGCAGAAATGAGCACCGCCGCGGTTTGCCGCGCTTGGGATGCCTGTGCGATCATCCCGGCATCTCGCGTTGTCGTCGCAGACGGATGTGATGCGGAGAGCCGGTCCAGGTGAACCTACTCGCCACGACGATCGTCGACACCTCGCCGTATCACCCCGGCGGCCCGGTTGCCGACAGCATGAAGTTCGTCTTCAACTGGGTGCTGCTGGCGTCCATCGTGCTCGGCCTCTTCACCGTGGTGATGCTGGTCTACAGCATGTTCCGCTTCCGTCGCAAGCACGACGACGACGAACCGTCGCAGTTCCACGGCAACACCCGCCTCGAGCTGTTCTGGACAGCCGTGCCGCTCGTCGTCTTCATGTCGCTGTTCGGCCTGACGGTGTCGCAGATGGGCTTCATCAACGACGCCCCGGCCAGCACAGCCGCAGCTCCGGTGATGCAGGTCACCGTGATCGGTCAGCAGTTCAGCTGGACGTTCGACTACACGGGGAGCCACACCAGCAGCGGCAACGACGTGCAGAGCTTCACGATCCTGCACGTGCCCGCCGACACCCCGGTCGACCTCCAGGTGGTCTCCACCGACCACCCGTGCATCACCAAGCCATACGCTGCCTCGGGCTCGAGCGCCGCCGCGGCCCAGGCAGCCGCCACCATGCAACAGAAGCTGAGCACGGGCGACAGCCTCGCCAACGCCATCTCCGACCAGGGATGCGGCGTCAACCACAGCTTCTACGTGCCCTCCCTGGCCGGTCAGATCAACGCGCTGCCCGGACAGACCAACCACATGTGGCTGCAGGCGCGGGCCGGCCACTACTACGGGCAGTGCACCGAGCTGTGCGGCACCGGCCACGCCAGCATGCTGCTCGAGGTGATCTCCGAATCGCGCGCGCAGTTCGACCAGTGGATGCTGCAGCAGACCGCCAAATGAACACATTGCACCAGCTCGAGCTTCATGGGGGACACAACTGATGGCGGCGATCAGCACGCCTGTACCGCAGGCCCGTTTCGCCGCGCGGTGGGACAAGAGCCGCGGCGTCCTCGGCTGGATCACCACGGTCGACCACAAGAAGATCGCGATCATGTACCTCTACACCACCTTCTTCTTCTTCCTGGTGGGTGGTGCGATGGCCCTGCTGGTGCGCATCCAGCTGGCCGAGCCACAGAACAAGTTCCTCACCCCAGCGCAGTACAACCAGATCTTCACCATGCACGGGACGACCATGATCTTCCTCTGGATCATCCCGGTCTTCTCCGGTTTCGGGAATTACTTCGTCCCGCTGATGATCGGGGCGCGGGACATGGCGTTCCCGCGCGTCAATGCGCTGTCGTTCTGGCTGATCCCGCTCGGTGGGCTGGTGATGTACTCCGGTTTCCTCTTCGGCGGCAGCGGTGCCGCCGGCTGGACCGGCTACGTGCCGCTCACGGAGCGCGCCTACTCACCGCAGGTCGGCCAGGACCTCTGGATCATCGGCCTGCACCTCCTCGGGGTCAGCTCGATGCTCGGCGGTGTCAACTTCCTGGTCACCATCCACAACATGCGCGCCCCGGGGATGACCTGGACGAGGCTGCCGCTGTTCGTGTGGGCGATGGAGGTGACCCAGGGGCTGATCGTGCTGGCCTCGCCCTTCTTTGCAGGCGTGCTCTCGATGGTGCTGCTCGATCGCCAGGTGGGCGCGTCGTTCTTCAGCGTCAGCCACGGAGGCAGCGCGCTGCTGTACCAGCTCATCTTCTGGTTCTACTCACACCCGGCGGTGTACATCATGATTCTGCCGGCGTTCGGGATCGTCAGCGAGGTCATCCCGGTGTTCTCGCGCAAGCCCATCTTCGGCTACCGCGCTATGGCGGCCTCGATGGTGGCCATCGCAGTGCTCGGTTTCGTGGTGTTCGTGCACCACATGTTCGTGACCGGCCTGCCACTCGTCGTGCAGGAGTTCTTCGCGTTCACCACGCTCTGCATCGGGGTGCCGACCGGGATCAAGATATTCAACTGGCTGGCCACCATGTGGGGTGGCAGCATCCGACACGACACGCCCATGCTGTTCGCCGCCGGGTTCTTACTGATGTTTCTGATCGGTGGCATCGACGGCGTCTACCTCGGCAGCCTCGCTGTGGACCGGATCCTACACGGCACGTACTGGGTGGTCGGGCACATCCACTACGTCCTGTTCGGCGGCAGCGTGCTCGGTGTCTTCTCGGGCATCTACTACTGGTTCCCGAAGGTCACCGGGCGCTTCCTCAGCGAACGCCTCGGCAAGCTCCACTTCTGGCTGATGATCATCGGCCTCAACCTCACCTTCATGCCCATGCACCTGCTGGGGATGCTCGGCATGCCCCGGCGCATCGCCACCTACGAGGACAACCGCGGCTGGGGTGACCTCAACTCCCTGGAGACCTTCGGGGCCTTCCTCATCGCCATCAGCGTCACGGTGTTCCTGGTCAACTTCGTGATCAGTATGCGTGCCCCCAAGACGGCGACTGCCGACCCGTGGGAGGGGAACACCCTGGAGTGGGCGACCTCGTCGCCGCCACCCGCCCACAATTTCGACGTCATCCCCGAGGTCCACAGCAGCCGTCCCCTTCGAGACATGCGCCGGGCACGCCAGGCCACGTCGGCCAGTCCGTGACCTGGACTCCCTCGCGGGCCCTGCGCCGTCTCACCGTGGCGACGGCGCTGGCGACGTACCTGCTCGTCGTCATGGGCGGGGTGGTGCGCGTCAGCGGCAGCGGGCTGGGCTGTGGTGACAGGGACCAATGGCCGCTGTGCCACGGCGGCCTGCTGCCACCGCTGGAGCGCACCGCGCTAATCGAGTTCACCCACCGCTGGGTCGCGGCGATCGCCACTGGCCTGGTGATCGCGCTCGCGGTTGTGGTGTGGACGCGCTACCGCAACGTGCGCTGGTTGCGCAACGGCGCGACCGCGATCGTGGTCCTCTTCATCGCACAGATCGTGCTCGGGGCGATCACCGTCGAGTTCAACCTGCCCAGCGGCGTGATCATGATCCACCTCGCCAACGCGCTTCTCCTGCTCGGAGCGCTGGTGTGGATCGCGGTGACCACCGCGACGGCAGGCTCGGCGCGCGCGCGCCCGTCGCTGGGCACCGTGCGCCTCGCCGGCGTCGCCGTCGCCGCGACGTACGTCCTCGCGCTCTCGGGTGCACTGGTCGTCGACCAGGGCGCCGGCGCCGCGTGCGCGGGCTGGCCGCTCTGCGGCAACGGCTTCCAGTTCTCGGCGGGACGGTTCGCTGACATCAACCTCCTGCACCGCGTGGTCGCGGCCATCGTGGTCCTGCTGCTCGGTTATTCGATGGTGAAGATGCGGCGCGCGCGTCCCGGCGACCGCGCTCTGCGCCTGGCGACGTTGAGCGTCACCCTGCTGATCGTCGCCCAGGTCGCAGCCGGCGCGCTGCTCGTCGACCAACATCTTCCCGCGGCCGTTCGCGGCATTCACCTCGCCCTGGCCAGCGCGTTGTGGGCGTGCGTCGTCGTCTCTGCGGTGATCGCGCGCGGCGTCACCTCGACCGAGGTCGCGGGCGGCACCCGGCTGGACCGGTCGTTGGCCGCCAGGGTGGCCGCGTCATGAGCGTGGCGGTTCGCGTCGAGACGCCCATCGGGCTGCGCACGGGTCAGCGCGTCGTGCAGACGGTCCGCGACTACATCGCGCTCACCAAGCCGCGCGTCGTCGTCCTCCTCGAGGTCACCACTGTCTTCGCGATGGTCATGGCCGCGCGAGGCTTGCCGTCATTCGGCCTGGTCGCGGCGACGGTGACGGGCGGCTGGTTCGCCGCCGGTGGGGCGCACGCCATCAACTGCTGGTTCGATCGTGACATCGACGCCAGCATGGGACGCACTCGGACGCGTCCCATCCCCGCCGGGCGCGTCCAGCCGAGCAGCGCCCTGGCATTCGGTACCACGCTGGGGGTGGTCGCGTTCGCGTTGCTCGCCGTGGCCGTCAACCTCCTGGCCGCCGTCCTGGCGATCGGCGGGCTGCTCTTCTACGTCTTCGTCTACACCATGTGGCTGAAGCGCAGGTCGATGCAGAACATCGTCGTCGGAGGCGCGGCCGGGGCCATCCCGCCGCTGGTCGGCTGGGCAGCGGTGCAGGGCAGCCTCAACCTCACCGCCCTTTTCCTCTTCGCCGTCGTCTTCTACTGGACCCCGCCTCATTTCTGGGCGCTGGCCCTGCTCATCCGCCGTGACTACGCCAGCGTCTCGGTGCCGATGCTGCCGGTGATCGTCGGCGAGCGCGAGACCCGGCGCCAGATCCTGCTGTACACGGTGATCCTGGTGTTGGTGACCATCATGCCGGCGCTGGTCCACTCCTTTGGGTATGTCTACGTGGTCGGCGCCGGCGTGCTCGACGCGCTGTTCCTGGCCGCCGCGGTCATCGCCGTCCGCGATCCGTCCGCGCGCGCCGCGCGGCGCGTCTTCTACTATTCGATGCTGTACTTGGCGCTGCTCTTCGCGGTCATGGCAGTCGACCGCGTGGTCGGCTGACCACAGAGGGGACTTGACGTGGACAAGAAGCTGGCCCGCAAGAACATCCAAAGCGGGGTCTCGATGGTCATCCTTCTTGTGGTGCTCTTGGGGGTCACCTTCGTGTGGGCCGCCGTGTACCTCAACGCGGTCAAGTAGGCAGCGCGGTGACCGACGAGAACCTACCCACCCATGAGGCCGCCGACACCGGCCACGGCGAGCACGCCGGCGTTCACTTGCCTCCGCCGAGCGTCGTCCCGATCATGGTGGCGCTCTCCCTCGCCACCGTCCTCATCGGGTTCGTCGACCAGGTGCGCGGCACCGTGGGCCCGCTGGTGTGGGGCATCGGCCTGGTGTGGCTGATCGCCAGCCTGCTGGCCTGGTACCGCGGCGCCCGCACGGAGTTCCACGAGCTCCCCGAGTCGGTCGAGGGCCACTGATCCGCCGGTCCGGCGGCCACGCCGGACGGGAGTAGGCTGACCGGTCGTGGAGCCAGCACATCTCGACCTCCGCGACTGGTCGTGGCAACCGACAGTCCTCCTCGGCCTCGCGGCCCTGGTGGCCGCGTATGCCATCGCCTGGCGCCGCGGGCTGGTCCGCGACGACGACGATGTCAGCTCATGGGTGGGCTCGCCCCAGCTGCGCCCCTGGTTCTTCGGGGCCGGCGTGCTTGTCGGCTTCATCGCCTTGCAGTCACCGATTGACACCGGCGGCGACCAGTACCTCTTCTCCCTGCACATGGTCCAGCACCTGCTGCTGATGATGGTGGCGCCGCCCCTGTGCATCCTCGGCGTCGCCGGCATGCGCGCGCCGGTCACGGGCCCGCCCGGGCCGTTGCGTCGTGCCTGGAGAGGGCTGGTCAATCCCTGGTGCGCCACCGTGATCTTCAGCATGGTGCTGCTGGTGTGGCACATCCCCGCGCTGTACGACGCGACCCTCACCACCGAGACGATCCACATCGTCGAGCACCTCAGCTTCATAGCGGTCGGGATCATCTTCTGGTGGCCGATCGTCGATCCCATGCGCGGCGCCGACCGGCAGCGCTGGGTGGGGACATTCGCGAAGATCGCCATGCTGGTCGGGTCGGGGGTGCCGCCCACCGTCGTCGGGCTGATCTTCACCGTCGCGCCGCACCCCTTCTACGACTTCTACGCGCGCGCCCCGCGGCTCTGGGGGCTGACCCCGGTCGGCGATCAGCAGATCGCCGGCGTGGTGATGTTCGGGGCAGGCAACCTCATCTACTTCGCCGCCGTGGTGATGGTTTTCTGGCGCGTGTTCGGGGACCCTGCGAGAGACGAGGAGGAAGCACAGCGGGGCTTTGGGTGACGGGGCGCCACGGCTGCACCATCCCCTACCATCTGGGGGAACATTCCATGGTAAGCAGCGCGGCCTGAGCATCTGCCGGCCGCGGGTGCGGCGGCGTCAGGAGGGACACCTCGTCATGACCCGGATGCGCTCGATCGTGATCACCGCAGGCGTCGGCCTGGCCATCTCGCTCTGCGCATGCGGCAACGGCCCGCCCGAGGTGGCTGCCGGCGGCGGTGGCGGACCGGCGGTGGGCTCGGCGGCCGGCAGCGGGCTGGGCGCGCCCGCGGCCAAGGTCGTCGCCAACGCCAGTGACAAGTTCAGCCCGGGGACCACCACGGTGACCACAGGCCAGGTGATCCAGTGGACGGTGGCTTCTGACAGCAACCCGCACAACGTCACCTTCGACTCCAACGGCGACCTAACCTCGCCCGGCTCGCTGGGCCCCGGCGAAACATGGCAGGTCAAGTTCACAGTTCCCGGTACCTACTCCTACCGCTGCACCATCCACGACGGGATGAACGGTCAGGTCACGGTGACAGCGGGCTCGGGCGGAGGCTCCAGCGCGTCGGCATCGCCGAGCAGCTCGTCGAGCGCTTCGGTGAGCCCGTCGGCCTCGCCCACGCCCTCGCCGTAGTCCGAGGGCCGGCCGGGCCTCAGCTCTCCCAGTCGCCCGCCACGATGTGCACGTCGCCCGCGAGCACGCGCACCTGCCCGGCGTCACCGCGCAGCAGTAGGGCCCCGTCGTCATCGATGCCCTCGGCAACACCGCTCACCAGCCCTGCCGCCGAGGTCGCTGTGACCACGCTGCCGATCCCGGCGGCGTGCGCCATCCACTCACCCCGGAGCCCGTTCATCCCGGTCGACTCCAACGTGCCCAGCCGTTGGGCCAGCTCGCCGACGGTGGCGGCGAGCAGGGCGTAGGGAGACGGCGGCGTGTCGACCAGCTCGTTGAGGCTGATCCCGGCAACGCCGACCGGGAACGACGGCACCGTCAGGTTGACGCCCATGCCGATCACCACCGCGGTGCCGTCGGCGGCGACGGCAGGCTCGACCTCGCAGAGCACCCCGGCCAGCTTCCGGTCCCCCACGAGCAGATCGTTGGGCCATTTGAGCCGGCTCGCCCAGCCCGAGGTGGATTCGATCGCGGCACGGAGGGCGAGGCCGGCGGCGATCGACACCCCGCCGAGGCGGGGGTGGCGCACACGCACGAAGACGGACGCCAGCAGCGCTGACCCGGGCGGCGCCGTCCACAGGCGCTGCTGACGACCCCGGCCAGAACTCTGGAACGCGGCGGTGCAGCAGAACCCCGGAGCCGCGCCCGCCCGGATCGCCGCCCGCACCACGTCCTGGGTGCTCGTGGTCGCGGCCAGCGCGCGCAGCCTGAAGCCGGGAAAAGCCTTTCTCCCTGAGCCTTCCAGGGCCGCCACGCTCACCGCATCCTCGATCACATCGCCGGCCTCATGTCAATGCTTGACCTTCTCAGAGGCGGTGCTAGGATTCCGTCCAGCACGTCGCCGTTGCGCGTGGGCGCGTCAATCTTCATTGTGGTGCAAGCGAAATGATCCAGGAGACCTGCACGCGGATCGAGGAGCTCGAGGACTACTGGACGTCCGAGATCAGAGCCCGACACGCGCGCCGCAACAAGATCCGGGACATCGACGACATGCTGAACCAGTTCGAGATGCTCAACCTCGCCGACGAGCAGGCGATCCCTGCGGACCTCAGGCAGCGCGTCGCCACCTTTGTCCGCGGCGAGGGCCACCCCCTGTGCGAGCGCAGGCCGGCCGGTGTCGCCATCCCCGACTGGATGGAGGCCCTGTATGACGTGCAGGACGGCCTGATGATCAGGTTCCCGGACGACATCGACTGAATCGCCCGCCGCGCCGGCCTTTTTGTCCGGCGTTCTATAGTTCCCCTGCATGAGCGAGCCGCCGCGCCGCGGGTTCTGGGAGGCACCGGTCCCGCCCGCATGGGCCGTCCGGGCCCTCGCCAAGGGGATCATCGGTCCCGAGCGTTTCGAGGCGTTGGTCGCGTACACGGCTGACCCCACCGCGGTGCGCCGCAGGAACCGGCCTCGCGCCGCCTGCTCCTGCCGCAAGCGGGCCAAGCGCGGCTGCACCAGCTGGCACTTCGAGCACCCCGGCTGAGGCCTCCAACCCCCAGGCGGGTGCAGAGGGTGGTACGCCCGGAGGGACTTGAACCCCCGCACCCGGCTCCGGAGGCCGGTGCTCTATCCAACTGAGCTACGGGCGCCCGCGGGATCGAGGCACGAGTATAGGGCGACGACGGCGGCGGGCCGGAGGGCGAGTCACCACCATTCGAACGGACGGCCATCCCACGGGTCGAGGCTGGGATACACCGGGGTCGCGGCGAGCATCTCGAGACGTTCCTCGAACGCGGTCACCTCGTCGCGGTCGAGGATGCGGCCAAGCGACCCGCGCAGGGCCGAGCGACGGCTCTCGTCGGCTGCGAGATCGTGCACACGGCGCGCCACCGGCTCGGGAAGCGGCTGGCCGCCCAGCTCGATGAGAACGGTGCGCTGGCGGGGGTAGGGGAGGAAGCTGAGCGCATTGTCGATCCCGTGGATGTGTCCGTTGTCGCCGAGCAGCAGATGGGCTCGCTTGCGGTCGGCGTTGTTGATGAGGACGTCCAGCGCTGCCACGCTGCGCAGCTGCTCCTCGAGCACGTCGTGCGGCGGCGTGCTGTCGTCGGGGCCGTGCACGAACAGCTGTACCGATCCCGGCCCGTGCGGACCGTCGCGCAGCGTGGTGGGCGGCACCACACCGTCGTCAAGGGCCGCGCTGACCACGTAGGCGGCCGCCTCGCGCATGTGCAGCGTCTGCGCAGGGAAGTCCCACAGCGGTCGCTCGCCGCGCGCCGGCTTGTAGATGGACCGGAGCGGCTCGTCTGGGCGGTTGGGGTCGGGCCCCTCCATCTCGAGGACGAAGACCGCGTTCGATGAGTACACGACACGACCGATCCCGGTGACCGTCTCGCTGCGCAGGCGGCGCAGGGTGTCCGCGTCGCGGGGTGCACCCGCGGTCGCCGCGTCCTCGGCGAGCGCTTGGCTGAATCGCCGTGACACCCGCCGGACGGCGGCCGCCTCGGCGCGCATCTCGGCGGCGTACGCCGTGATTGCGACATCGCGCCCGCTGCCACGCTCACCAGCCGGTCGGCGTTGCCTGCTCACCCCGGTGGTGCCCTGCGCAGGCTCAGCGCGAACGCCGTGCGACGACCGTGACGGTGATTGCGGCGACAGTGAGCGGGACGCCGAACAGCAGCGCGGCGGTGAGAAACGCCGACACTGAGAGCACCCCGATGCCCATGCAGATGATCAGCACCGCCACGGCGAGGACCGCCAGGTTGAACGCCCACGCGCGCCAGCGGATCATGTGCCCGGCACGGGGAGGCGAGGCGGGAGCGTGCGCGGGCGGAGCCATGCGCAGCGGGGGCGCCGGCTCGGCGGTGTCCAAGGGGAGGTCCGGCCGGCCCAGCGCCGCCCACCAAGCGGGGGCGCCCGCCGCGGGGCGCGGGTCCGACTGCTGTTCGGAGGCGGGACGCGGGGGGTCGTCAGACATTGCGGTCCTGCGCGGTGTTGGTGGGGGCGGCGCGCCGGGAGGGACGGAAGCAGGGCGCTGGCGGCCCCACGATCATAGCGCCGGCCCCCCTCTACCTCGCTCCTACACTCGGCCGGTGAGCGAAGCATCGAACGATGCAATCAATGCGATCCAGCGCGATCACCGAGCCTGCGTCCGGTGCGTCGGCGCCGGCTACCTGCCGCGCGCGCACCCCGTGTTCAGCGGGCACCCCGGGCAGCGACTCATGCTCGTGGGCCAGGCCCCCGGGCCGGTGGAGGACGACGTCACCAGGCCATTTGCCGGGCGCGCCGGGATGCAGCTGATGCGCTGGTTCGCGCAGGCCGGGTTCGCGGGCGAGCATGAGGTACGCGAGCGCGTGTTCATGACATCGATGACCACCTGCTTTCCCGGTCGCCTGCCCAACAACGCCGGCGATCGACGACCCACCGCCACAGAGGTGGCACTGTGCAGGGGCTGGCTCGACGCCTATCT
>QHBU01000280.1 GCA_003244045.1 Candidatus Aeolococcus gillhamiae | reverse complement strand
GGATTCTTCAGCGCCCTGCTAGAAGAGCGCCGATCGCCGCGCAACGGTCCGATGACGGCGCGGTGACATCGGCCAGGTCGATGTTGCGACGGTCCCACAGTCCAGCGAGTGCACCTTTGCGTTCGTCGCCGCGCGTTCGCCGTCGGCCTGCTGGCGACCGCCCTCACTGCGATCGCGCTGCCGGCGCGCGCGGCCAGCCCGCCGAGCGTGAGCACCGCCCAGCAGAACCTGGCGCAGGCTCAGCAGAAGGCTCACCAGGCCGGCACCGCCCTGGGCGCCGCCCAGCAGCAGCTCGCCGGCGCCCAGGCCCAGCTGGCCGCGGTGCAGGCCCGCGTGGTCAGCCTCGACGCCGCGGTGACCGCGGACACCGCCCGGGTGACCCGGCTCGACGAGCAGGTGCGCGCCGACAAGACTCAGCTGGCCGGCTACGTGCGCAGCGTGTACAAGTCGGGTGGGAGCGAGGGCGCGCTCGCCTACATCATCGGCTCCTCCACCATCGCTGACGTCTTCCAGCGGGCCGCTGAGCTCGACCGTGTCAACCAGGCGGGCAAGGTCCTGCTGGCGCGCATCGCCGCTGCCCAGGCCGCCGCCGCCCAGGCGCTGAGCGAGGCCACCACGGCGCGCCAGCAGGCCCAGGTGGCTGCCCAGCAGGCCGCCACGGCCGAGGCCGTGGTCGCGGTGGAGAACGACCAGCTCCAGGCCGTCGCGATCGCCGCCAGCAGCCAGGTGACGACCGCCCAGCACCAACTCTCCGCCGCCCAGGCAGCCGCAGCAGCGCAGGCCAGGGCAGCAGCCTCAGCCGCAGCCGCCGCGCAGGCGGCGGCCCGGCAGACGGGAGTGGTGTTCACGCCGGTCGCTGGGCCGGCCTTCACCGTCGACACCGACCTGACCAAGCCGTCCGGCGAGACCGCGGCCAAGCTCGACTCTTTCCTCAGCGGCAGCGCGCTGGCCGGGCTCGGCGCCAGCTTCATGAGCGCGGAGACCACGTACCACGTCAGCGCCCGCTACTTCGTGGCCCACGCCATCCTCGAGTCGGCGTGGGCCACCAGCGCCATTGCCCACGACAAGCACAACCTGTTCGGCTACGGCGCGAACGACGCCAACCCGTACGGCGACGCGGTGAGCTTCGCGAGCTTCGAAGCCTGCATCCAGTTCGTCGCGCAGAAGGTGGCGCAGAACTACCTCTCCCCGAGCGGAGCCTTCTACCACGGCGCCACGCTGCGCGGCATGAACGTCGACTACGCGAGCGATCCGCTGTGGGCATCGAAGATCGCGCGCATCGCCGGCACCATCCCCGACTGACCGGGCACCGGGCCGCGCTGCCCTAGACTGCGGCGCCGTGCACCACCCCATCGGCGACCACGCCCTGCTCGCCGACGGACGCGCCGCAGCGCTGGTCGACCCGAATGGCAACGTCGCCTGGCTCTGCTGGCCGCGCATCGACTCGCCGCCGTGCCTGCTCTCCATTCTCGACGACGAGGTCGGTGGCGCATTCGTGGTGGCGCCGCTGCACCCGGGAGCAAACGTGGTCGAGCGCGGCTACATCCCCGGCACGCTCATCCTCCGCACAGTGTGGCGTGCGTCCGGCGGTGAGCTGACCGTTCACGACGCGCTCGCCTGCGACGGCGACGTGCGCCTGGTGCGGAGCATGCGCGCAACCGGCACGGTCGACGTCGGCGTGCGCGTGATGCTGGCGCCCGACGCGGCACGCGGCAGCGGTGAGGTTGTGGTGGACGGTGCGACGCTGCGCGTACGCGGTGGGGGCATCGACGTCGCCGTGCACGCACCGGCACCGTGGACGGTGGACGCTGACGGCGTCGCCGTGTGCCGGTTCACTGCTGACCCAACGGAGCGCGCCGTGGTGCTGTGCGACAGCGCGAACGACGGCGGGACATCACTGGACGGGACGGAGCGCTGGTTCGCCGCTCGCGTGAGCGCAGGATCGACCGCACCGAACCAGCTCGCCGAGCGCTCTCTCGGAGCCGAGGCTGCCCGGCGGCTGCTCACGCACAGTGCGGCGGTCCTCGCCGGCCTGCGGCAGCGTGGTGGCGGGATCGTGGCGGCGCCGACCACCTCGATCCCGCAGTGGCCGGGCAGCTCACGCACCTGGGACTACCGCTACAGCTGGCTGCGCGACACCGCGCTCGCCGGCCTGGCGATGCTGCGCTGCGGACTGACCGTCGACGCGGGCGGCCTCGGCGACTTCATCGGCGCCGCCACGAGCACCTTGCCGCCGTCAGTGCTGCTGCGCGTCGACGGCACCGCTCCGCCACCCGAACGCACCCTCGATGGCCTGCGCGGCTACGGCGGCGCGCGCCCGGTGCGCATCGGCAATGCCGCCTCAGAGCAACCGCAGCTCGACGTCGCCGGTGAAGTGCTCGAGTTCGCCGCCGCGCTGGCCGCGCACGACCAGCTTCCGCAGACCCTGTGCGCGGGTGTGGTGCGCGTCGCCGACTGGACGGCAGAACACTGGACGAAGCCCGACCACGGCATCTGGGAGATCCGCGGCGCGCCGCGCCACTACACGCACTCGCGCGTGATGGCCTGGGCGGGACTGGTGCAGGCGGCCGAGCTCGCCGATCGCGGCGTTGTCACCGGCAGCGCGGAGCGGTGGCGGCGGGCTGCCGATGACATCCGAGCCGCGGTGCTGCGCCGCGGCGGCGCGCTGGCACTGACCGACGTCGGCGGCGGTCCCGACGCCGCGCTCGCCCAGGCGGCCACAGTTGGCTTTCTCGACAGCGGCGACCCGCGCCTTCGCGAAACCCTC
This sequence comes from Candidatus Aeolococcus gillhamiae, assembly GCA_003244045.1. GTDB lineage: Bacteria > Chloroflexota > Dormibacteria > Aeolococcales > Aeolococcaceae > Aeolococcus > Aeolococcus gillhamiae. The sequence continues at coordinate 11,426 of QHBU01000280.1, read as the reverse complement.
AATGGCATCACGACCACGCTCGATCGCGGCGGGCTCGTCGACCGCCACGTGCCCGAGGCGGATGTGAACAGCGATCCCTGCGGTCCATTCCTCTTTGCAACGTTCTGGCTGGCCGAGGCGCTGGAGCGGTGCGGCCGCGACGGCTCCCCGCATTTCGCCGCGGCGGCGGCGGCGCGTGGCTCGGTCGACTTGTTCGGCGAGGTGGCCGACCCCAGGGACCGCACGCCGCTCGGCAACTATCCGCAGGTGCAGAGCCACGCCAGCTTCGTGCTGGTGGCGACGGACATCTGATCTGATCTTTAGCTGGGGGGTGTCCGAGGGGGGAACGCAGTTCCCCCTTCGACTACCCCGCTTGTGCGGACGATCTCGATGCCGCGCTCCTCGAGCCCGGCGATGACGACGTTGATGCCGATGCTGTCGCTGGTCATGTGCCCGGTGACCACCAGGGTGTCGTCGGCGTCCGCGGCGGCGCGCAACCGCTGCAGGTCCTCCTCGTCGATGTGCATCGCAAAGATGGTGTCGACCCCGGCGCGGAAGTACTCGCTGAAGACCGGGAAGCCCCCGTTGGTGCCGCCCGCGATCGCCACGGTCCAACGGCCCAGCGCGTTGCCGGTCGACCCCACCCATGCCTCGGGCCGGGCGTGGCCGTGCGAATACTCCGCGAAGTCGTCGAACCACTCGATGCAGTCGCCCACGGTGGCTCCTTCCCTCTCATGGCGGCGCAGCATCTCGATGATCGCGGTGCGCGTGATGATGTCGCAGGCCAGATGCACGTTGCAGAACGGCATGCCGAAGAGTCGTGCGCTGTCGACGACGGCGTTGATGTTGCTCATGTGGACGCGCCGGGCGAGCGCCTCGAGCCGCGCACTGATCGCGGCCTCGGCGGCGTCACGGCTGATCCCTTCAGCGGTCATCTGCTCGACCTGGCGGCTGCGGATCAGCTCACCGAAGCGTGTCCGCGTACGGTCGCCGGCGGGGTGGTGGGCGATCACCGCGTCGAAGCCGTTCTGCTGCGCCCAGAGAAGCTCAGCCAGGGAGATGTCGACGCCGAAGAGAACCCGGTGCACGTCGGCCGTCGCCTCGACGTACACCTGCGAGTCCAGCGGCACCGAGTCGCAGCCGGCCAGCTGTGCAGACCAGTCGAGGATGTTCTGCAGGTTCACGCGGCGATTCTAGGCTGCGGTCGCAGCCTGTACCGTCTGCGCGCACATCCCTGCGGACGTGCTCACCCCGCGCCGATGGAAGCCGATGTGCACACCGTCGGGTTGCACACTCACGCAGTCCAGCGCGCGCGACAGCGCCTCCAGCGCGGGGTTCGAGGCAAAGAGCGCCGTGAGGTTGAGCGACGCCGATCCCCGCGGGTTGAGCCGGTCGCCGATGAAGCCGGGAATGCCCAGTTGTCCGACAGCGTACTTGTCGGCTTGCGCGGTCACCTGTGGGGCCGCCGCGGGGTTGTTGAACAGCAGCTGATACCAGGCCACGGCGGTGACGCCGAAGGGACCCACACTGGTGTCGGCCGACACCACCACCTCGCCGTTGCGAATCCGCGCCTGCGGGTTGCGAAAGCGGTCGGGTGACGGGTTGCGGGCGCTGGCGATCACGGTGAGGTCACGCTCGCTGACCGTCACCACCGCATGATCGCTGCCGAGCAGTTGCGTCGCCGCGTCGCCGCCCAGCGCCGCGGCGATCACGGCCTCGCTGCTGCCGTGCACCGTCCCACCCGGCGCCGCGCCGAGGTCGGGAGCGGCCAGGGCGCGCGAGCCGACGACGATGCTGCCGGCGATCAGCACCACCAGCAGGATCAGCCCGAAGCAGCACCCGCGCACCAGTCCTGCCTGCGCAGCGTGCGAACGTCTGCGCGCGATCATAGGCGCGACTGCGTGGCGATGAGACCACGCTCGCGAGGCACCAAGCGCAGCCTGCGCCGCCCGGCAAAGGCGGTCTCGCCCCAGCTCAGCGGGAACTGCTGGTTGTGTGCCCAGCGTTTGGAGAGATCGTGGTGATGGCGCGAGAAGCGGTGCCCGGACTGCCCAGGGTAGAGAACACCGGTGCAGCCGTTCTCCCAGTCGCCGACGTCGAACACCTGGCGCCACGATGGTGCGAAGAGTCGCGTGCTGAAATCAGTGCCGGGGCGCGCGCCGGTGGCCATCACCGTGTCGACGCTGCCACCGACGACGATGGCGGGTGCGTTGAGCAGCGGGTGGAGCATGCGTCGCACCGCCAGTGGATGGCGCAGGCGAAGCCGGTGCACCCGCCCCCAGCGCCAGCGGCGCACCCCGCCGAGGCTGCGGCGCAGGTCGGCGACGGCGTCCTCGAGCGCGTCGGCGGCAACCTGGTTCCAGGTGGTGAGCCCGTCAAAGATCGACTCGTCGCCCGCCTCCCAGCGCTCCACCAGCATGGGCGTGGCCCGGCCGGTGAGGTTGGCGGGGTACTCGAACAGCGGATGGGTGACGTCGAACCCTGCGGCGACGCCCCAGGCGTCGCCACACAGCGGCCGGAACGCGTGCTCGGCGAGCCGGCGCATGAACGCTTCGTACACGGTGGGCTCGACACGATCGGGAGCCATCCGGCCATCCCACGCCACCATCCGCAGGCGCATCGCCTCGGCGAGCTCGACGGTGCAGCTCACCCCGCCGAGCAGGCGCGCGACGGTGGTGGCCGGCGGCGAGACCACATCCATCTGCACGGTGCGCATGTACGCGGCGTCCATCTGATCACGCCCGAGCAGCTCCCCGAGGCGGCGGGCGCGGTACCCGGCCATGTAGTCGCTGGCGATGTAGTGGGGAAAGCTGGGGCCGACGATGCGGTTGTTGGCGGTGATCACCACACCCTCGGGCGGATCGAGTGCCTGCGGAACCTCGTCGACGGTGAGGAAGCGCTCCCAGAGCACTCGGCCCTGCCAGCCCGGTGTGGGCAGACCCGATGGCCGCCGCCGGCGCAGCGGGATGCGTCCATTGCAGAAGTAGCCGATGTGGCCGTCGACGTCCGCATACACCGCGTTCTGTGAGGGTGCGTCCAGCGACGCGAAGGCGCTCCGAAAGCTCATCCAGTCGGCGGCGCGTTGCAGCTTGAGCGCGCTGTCTGCCGCGCACGCGGGGGTCAGCGCGGTCCATTGCAGGGCGAGCCCGAGCCAGCGCCCGCCGGCGACGTCATCGCAACGCTCCACCACCGGCCCGTGCCGGGTGATCACGACCTCCTCGACTTCGTCGGGGCGATCTTTGACGCGGATCACCTCGCGGGCGATGCGCGAGCTCTCCCAGCCTGTTTCCGTGCGGAAACGGTTGCCCGACGGGGCGTCGAACTGTTCGACGACCAGGTCCTGGCAGTCGGCCATGGAGTTGGTGTAGCCCCAGGCGATGCGGCGGTTGTGGCCAATGATCGGGAAGGGCTGGCCGGCGAAGGTGACCCCGGTGGACTCGAAGTCGTCACCGGCGCGGACGTGCGCAGCGAACCAGATCGACGGCAGCGTCGGCTCGAGGTGGGGATCGTTGCAGAGCAGGGCGCGCCCGGTGGTGGTCCGACGCGGCGCCACCGCCCATGCGTTGCTGGCGCCGACCGCGCTGGGAAGCCAGCGGGCTGCCTCCTGGTACAGCGCCAGCAGGGATTCGGCGGCGCCGGGGCCGGCGCTGGCTGCGGTGGCCGCGAGGATGGTCGGGTTGGTCTCTGGGTACACCAGCTCGAGGCGGGCCGCGATCTCCGGACCCACCTCCTGCACGAGCCGGAGACGCTGCAGCTCGCTGTCCCAGTTGAGGCTGAGACCGAGGGCGATCAGCTTCGCGCAGGCGATGCTGTCCACCGGTCGCCATGGCTCGGGGCGCATGCGCAGCATGGAGAACTCCATGGGCAGGCGCCGGCCGCCCTCGATGATCGTGTTGATCCCCGCGGCGTAGGCCTCGAGCATCACCCTGGGCTCGCCGTCGAGGAGGTCGGCCTCCTCCTTGGCGACGCGGCGCAGTCCGACGCGGCGGAGGAAGCGGTCGGCAGCCACCCCGTCGAGGCCGGCCATCTCGCTGATCCGGCCGGATGCCACACGCCGGGTGAGGTCGAGCTGCCAGAGCCGCTCCTGGGCGTGAACGACGCCCATCGCGAACGCGGCGTCCTCCATCGAGGCGGCGTCCACGTGGGCGACGCCGAGCCGGTCGCGGACCACGCTGGCGGGTGCGTGCAGTCCGGTGACCGTCAGGGTGCCCCGGGTCGCCGGCCGGCCGCGGCGGAGCAGAAGGGCCGCCGTCGCCAGCGCTGCGATGAGCAGGGCGGCCACGATTGCGGCGGCGACGATCATCGGGCTCCCCCGTCGTGAATCGGCTGGATGGTACCCGCCCGAGGGATGGCTACCAGGCTCATCGCCGGGCCCTACACTCGCACGCCTGATGGGCCGTCGCACGCCACTCTACGACCGCCACGTGGCCGCCGGGGCACGGATGGTCGATTTCGCCGGGTACGACATGCCGCTGCAGTACAGCGGTATCCGCGACGAGCACGTGGCGGTGCGTCAACGCGCCGGCATCTTCGACGTGAGCCACATGGGCGAGGTCACCGTCCGCGGTTCGGGTGCCACGGGTTTCGTGCAGCGGCTGGTGACCAACGACGTCAGCAGGCTGGAGAGCAATCAGCTTCTGTACTCGGTGATGTGCAACGAGCAGGGGGGCATCATCGACGACGTCATCGTCATGCGTGGCGCCGAGGACAACCACTTCGTGATCGTGGTCAATGCCTCGACGCGCGAGAAAGACGTCGCCTGGATGCAGGGCCACGCCGACTCCGGCACGGACGTCGTCGACGCCAGCGACCGCCTCGCGCTCATCGCCGTGCAGGGACCCCGAGCCGTCGACATCCTGGAACCGCTGGCTCGCGTCGACGGAGGAGGCGACCTGCGCGAGCTGCGCCCCTTCTTCGCCAGTGGCCTGTCGCTGGCAGGCGTCACGGATGCGCAGGTCCAGCGCATCTCGCGCACCGGCTACACCGGCGAGGACGGCTTCGAGATCTACATCGATGCCGGCCGCGCCGGCCAGGTCTGGGACGCGATCATCGAGGCCGGAACGGCACACGGCCTGCTGCCGGCCGGCCTGGGCGCGCGCGACACGCTGCGCCTGGAGGCGGGGCTGCGCCTGTACGGTCAGGACATGGACGAGGACACCGATCCGTACAGCTGCGGGCTGGGCTGGACCGTGAAGCTCGACAAGGGCGAGTTCATCGGCGGCGAGGCGCTGCGGGCGCTGCGCGAATCGCCACCGCGTCGGTTTGTCGGCCTGCGTCTCGGTCCGCGCAGCATCGCCCGCCATGGCCACGCCGTGTTCCAGGACGAGGTGGAGATCGGCACCGTTACCAGCGGCACGTTCGGCTTCACTGTCGGCACCGCCGTGGCCATGGCGACGGTCGATCCCGATTTCAAGAAGGGCGGCGAGATCGCCGTCGACATTCGTGGAACGGAGGCGGACGCAGAGGTGGTTCCTCTGCCCTTCTACAAACGACCCAAGGGAGATGGATGAGTGCCTGACCTCAGCGAATACCGCTTCACCGAGAGCCATGAGTGGGTGCACGTCGAGGGCGGCGTGGCCACCATCGGAATCAGCGACCACGCCCAGTCCGAGCTCGGCGACGTCATCTTCGTCGAGCTGCCCGCCGTCGGAACGACGCTCAAGGTGGGCGACAAGTTCGGCACCATCGAATCGGTGAAGGCGGCCAGCGACCTCTACGCACCGATCGGAGGCACCGTCACCGGCGTCAACGACCAGCTCAGCGACGCTCCCGAGCGGGTCAACGCCGACCCCTACGGCGAGGGCTGGATGATCCGGCTCAACAACGTCGATGACAGCGGCGCCAAGCTGCTCGACGAGGCCGCCTACAAGGAGCTAGGGGGCTGAGTTCCGTTCCCCCTGCGCAATCCGTCGGCGCAGGCGACTTCACGTCGCCGGAGCCGACACCGCTGAAAGGGGGGTGCCCGAAGGGGGGACCTGTCCCCCCTTCGAATTGGTGGTCAGCGGGGGATTCGAACCCTCGACCTCACGGATGTGAACCGTGCGCTCTAACCAACTGAGCTAGCTGACCGCGGCTCGGCGGGATCGGAGTCTACCGGAAGGCTCAGGGAGATTCCGCCGGGGAGGGTGAGCACGGGCGGCTGTTCCGGCTCAGCTGCCGCGGGGGTTAGCGCCCAGCGCTCCTCGATTCGGGCGAAGCGCCACACGGCAAGCGCGCCGAGCCAGGTGATCACGAACATGCCGACGATGATGAAACCGACCGTGTTGAGGTTGATGGAGCTAAGGAAGCCCCAGGCACCGCCCTGCAGGTTCAGTGTCTGGCCGAGGATGCTGAGCAGCTCCACGGTCCCCACCATCAGGGCCACAGCGACCGACAGGCCGGTGATGGTGAGGTTGTAGAACACCTTGCGGACCGGCTTGGAGAAGGCCCAGCCGTAGGCGACGTTCATGAACGCGCCATCCGCCGTGTCCATCAACGACATGCCGGCGGTGAACAGGATCGGCAGGCACATGATCGCGTACCACGGCAGCCCGCTCGCCGCGGCACCGCCGCCGATGGCGAGCAGGCCCACCTCGGTGGCGGTGTCGAAGCCGAGGCCGAAGAGCAGGCCGACGGGATACATCTGCCAGCTCGACCGGATCGAGCGCGCGATCGGGCCGAGCAGGCGGTTCATCAGGCCACGCTCGAGCAAGCGCTTCTCGAGCGTCGGCTCGTCGAACTCGCCGCGGCGCATCTGCCGGAAGATGCGCACGATGCCGACCAGGATGACCAGGTTGATGGCGGCGATCGCGTACAGGAAGAACCCACTCACACCGGTGCCGATCAAGCCGCCCACACTGTGCAGGGCGCTGCCCGAGGTGCTCACCTGTGTGGCCACCGCGCCCGCGGCGACGGCGATGATCGCGGTCAGCGCCACGACGATGGTGCTGTGCCCAAGAGAGAAGAAGAAGCCTACCGCCACGGGCCGCTTCCCGTCCGCGATGAGCTTGCGCGTGGTGTTGTCGATCGCCGAGATGTGGTCGGCGTCGAACGCGTGGCGCAGGCCGAAACCGTACGCGGTGAGGCCGATGCCGACTCCGAACACCTTGGCGTCGTACCGCGGTCCGCTGAGCAGCAGGAGGACGCCGAAGCCGACGACGTGGAGCGCGAGCACGGCCGCGTAACAGAGCCCGAGCCGGATCCACTCCGCTCGCGAGAGGGTGCGGCGCATGCGCCCCAACTTGTTGAACATCGGGCTCCCTGGCAGGCCGGGCGGTCCCTTGCGATGCTAGCGCAGCTGCGACCCTGTTGCACTTGAGGATCGGCCGAAGGCGCCCTGCTGGTATGCTCCCGAGCGTCCTCGCGGGACAGATCAGAGAAGCTTTCCTGCATCCGGCGCTGCCTGCCAGCCACCTCGGCACAGCTCCAGGTCCGGATGCCGCGAGCCCACGGGAAAGGAGGTGCGCGCATGGTGCGCGACTACGAACTCATGTACATCGTCCGGCCCGAGCTCGATGAGGAGGGGCTCCAGGCCGCGGGGGACTCCGTCGAGCAGCTGATCACCGGCGCCGGCGGCACCGTGGTGCGCACCACCAACTGGGGGCGGCGCCGCCTCGCCTACGAGGTCGACCACCTCCGCGACGGCCATTACATGCTCTTGCACATCCGCCTCGACGGCGCCCGCGTCCGCGACGTGGAGCGCGCCCTGGCCATCCACGAGACGGTCTTCCGTCACCTGCTGGTGGTCCGCGAAGGGGCCGAGGACGATGCCGAGCCGGAGACGGTCGACGGTGCCGGGACCGGCGCCGAGGCCGCGCCGGCGCGTCAGGCAGTTGTCGCCGCCGAGGCGGACGATGATGATGACGAGGACGACGATGAAGCCGACGACGAGCCTGCCGCGCTGGCCGCCGCCACTGAGGAGGAGAACTGATGTCCGGCTCGCTCAACCGCGTAATGCTGATCGGCCGCCTGACCCGCGACCCTGAGCTTCGCTTCACCCCCAGCGGCACCGCCGTCTGTAACCTGGCGCTGGCCACCAACCGCTATGGGCAGGACGCCAGCGGCGAGCGCCGCGAGTTCACCGACTACCACGACATCGTGGTCTGGAACCAGGGCAATCGCAAGCTCGCCGAGCTCTGCGGTCAGTACCTCCAGAAGGGCCGCATGGTCTACATCGAGGGACGCCTGCAGACCCGCTCGTGGGATGACAAGGACACCGGCGCCAAGCGCTACAAGACCGAGGTCAACGCCAACGACGTGCAGTTCCTCGACAGCCGCCAGGACGGCGAGGGGGGGGGCCGCGGCGGTGACGCCGGCCAGCCTGCCACCGCCGGTGCGGCCGCCGGCACGCCGGCGCTGGGCGTCAACGCCGGCGGCGACGTCGACCCGGACGACATCCCCTTCTAGATGCCTGATTACGATCGCCGCCGCCGTAAGGTCTGCAGCTTCTGCCTGGAGCACGCCGAGGTCATCGACTACAAGGAGGTGGCGCGCCTGCGTCGCTACCTCAGTGACCGGGGCAAGATCCTGCCGAGGCGCATGACCGGAACGTGCGCGCGCCACCAGCGCCGCCTCACGACCGCGCTCAACCGCGCCCGCCACATCGCGCTGCTGCCCTACCAAGCGGAAGTCCGCTAGAGCGAAGGGGGAACTGCGTTCCCCCTCGGGCACCCCCCAGTAGCGGTGTCAGCTCCGGCGACGTGAAGTCGCCTAGCTCACGGGCCAAACGGGCAATAGCGCGATATGCTGCGGGCGGCCATGCGCCATCCGGCGACACGTCTTCTCCACGTCCTGCTCAGCGTCCCGGTCCTCGCCAGCGCGATGGTGATCGCCGCCTCGCCGACCGCGCACGCCCAGGCGGCGGCGCCCACCCCGCTGGTGGTGGTCATCGATCCGGGCCATGGGGGCGCCATCAACCCGGCCCAGCCGGACATGCCGTTCGACCCGGGTGCGATCGCGCCCAGCAATGGCCTCATGGAGAAGGACGTCACCCTGGCGGTGTCGCTGCGGCTCCGCGCTCTGCTCCGGCAGGACGACGTCAACGCCATCCTCACCCGCTCCGACGACCGCTCTCTCGACGTCCAGCAGCGCAGTGCCACCGCCAACAACAACGGCGCCGCCGTCTTCGTCAGCGTTCACTTCAACTCCTTCACCGACGGCGGCCCGAACGGCTCGCTGGTGCTCTACCCGAAGGACACCGACCTCTCGTTCGCGCAGACGATGAGCGACGCGATGGGCGCATACCTCAAGCCGCTCGGCGTCGTCAACGACGGAGTGGTGCTGCGCGACAACTGGTGGATCCACACGGAGATGCCCACCGTCACGGTGGAACCGGCTTTCCTGAGCAACACCCGCGAAGCCTCGCTGATTGCCACGCCGGGCTTCCAGCAGGTGCTGGCGATGTCGATCCGCGACGGCATCGAGAAGTACGCCCCGCAACTGCTCCAGCGCAAGGCCCAGATCGTGGCGTGGAACACGGCGCACCCCGAACACCCGGTGACGCCGGCAACCACAGCTCTCTCTGTCCATGCGGCTGCCCCGGCGTCCGCGGGATGGTTCGGCACCCTGGTCCGCTACACGCTGGTGCTCGCGCTGTTCGCGGCAGTGGTGCGCTGGCCGCGCACCGCCTGGGTGATGGTGCGCGCCGACCTGCGCTTCACCCGCGCCACCATCGACCGGGTGGTGGTGCGTCGCAACGCCAAACGCCGGCGGCGTCGCGCCGTGGCACTGCGCGCGCTCGAGGCGCACGCGCAGCGATTCGCCCGTCCGCATCACGTCTACGACGAGCTGTTCTGAACCGCGCGCCGTCGTCCGGGCAGTCCGGCGAGGGGCGCTTGGTAGACTGCTGCCAGACGTCCAACGTGCACGCTGGGAGCAGACATGGCATTCGCACAACAGCTCCGCGTCCCCGGCCCCACCCCTCTTCCTGAGCGCGTCGTGCGGGCGGCGAGCCGACCCATGATCAACCACCGCGGGCCCGAGTTTGCGGCTCTGTTGCGCGATGTCGAGGAGGGCCTGCGCTGGGCGCTGCGCACCGAGAACGACGTGCTCATCTTCCCCTGCAGCGGGACCGGCGGCCTCGAGGCGGCGGTGGTCAACCTGCTCAGCCCCGGCGAGCAGGCGCTGTTCTGCTCGATGGGTTCCTTCGGCGACCGCTGGGCCGACATCGGTACCGCGTACGGCGCCGACGTGCTCCGCCTCAAGGTCGAGGCCGGTGAACCGATCGACCCCGAGGACGTCGACCGCATCCTTGCCGAGCACCCCGGCGTCACCACCGTGTTCGTCACCCACAACGAGACCAGCACGGGCGTGACCAACGACCTTGCTGCGCTCGCCGCGGTGGTCAAGGGTCGCGGCAAGCTGCTCGCCGTCGACTCGGTGAGCGGCGCCGGCTGCATCCCGTTGGAGACCGACGGATGGCACATCGATGCGCTCATCACCGGCTCGCAGAAGGGATGGATGGCTCCTCCCGGGGTCACCATGCTGGCGGTCAGCGCCGACGGTTTCGCCCGCGCCGAGAAGACCACCACGCCGCGCTGGTATCTCGATTTCGCGCGCGAGCAGAAGTTCCAGAACAAGTCGCAGACGTACAGCACGCCTGCGGTGTCCGTCCTCTACGCCATGCAGGAGGGGCTCGCGATCATGCGAGAGGAGAGCATGGACGGGGTGTGGGCACGCCACGCGCGCGTCGGCGAGATGGTGCGGGCCGGCGTCGACGCGCTCGGGCTCAAATTCCTTGCCGCAGAGGGCTATCGCAGCAACACGGTCACCGCGATGCACAGCCCGGTGGACGGACCTGACGCGCTCAAGGATCTGCTCGCCGCGCTGCGCACCCGCCACGGGCTGGTGCTCGCCGGCGGCCAGGGTGACCTCGCCGGGAAGATCTTCCGCATCGGCCACCTCGGGATGATCGATGAGGGGGACGTGTACAGCATCCTCGCCACCCTCGAGCAGGGCCTGCAGGAGAGCGGGATGCGCAGCCGCGTCGGCCTCGCCGTGCCCGCCGCCCAGGCGGTGGTGCGCAGCGTCCAGGTCAGCGAACAGCCCGCCGGCGTGGGGTGAGCATCCAGACAGAGGCGCCGCTCTCGCAGGAGTCGCCTGCCGAAGGGCAGGAGGTCGACGTGCTGCGCATCCTCGTCGCCGACCCCATCGCCGCCGATGGTGTCGAACGGCTGCGCGCGGCCGCCGAGGTCGACGTCGCCACTGGTCTCGATCCCGCTGAGCTGATCGCGCGCATCGCCGGCTACGACGCGCTGGTGGTGCGCAGCGAGACCAAGGTGACCGCCGAGGTGTTCGCAGCCGCGACGCGGCTGCGCGTTGTCGGGCGCGCCGGGGTCGGCGTCGACAACATCGACATCGAGGCGGCGACGCGCCACGGCGTGCTGGTCCTCAACGCCCCCACGGGCAACACCATCGCCGCCGCTGAGCACGCGATTGCCATGATGCTGGCGCTGGCGCGCAACATCCCC
>QHBU01000279.1 GCA_003244045.1 Candidatus Aeolococcus gillhamiae | reverse complement strand
CGTTCGCGGTCAGGCTGATGCCATCAATAACGGGGATTGGGCGATGCCGTTCGAGGGCGAAGATGAGCCAGTCTTCGATCACGCTCTTCAGTTCATCCCGCCATGCTTCGAGCGTATGCTCATTGGCCCACAAACCCGTGAGATTCGCAGTCGCGACATGCCCGTAGTAGGTGCCATCTTCGAGCACTTCGTAGGTGGCGTGGCGCATAACGGCATTGACGTAGTCGGTGAGCATCACATACCTCCTGAAGGCAGTATACGCTAGGGATGTACCGCGTTGGTCTGGACTGCAATCGCCTTGCTCGTCCGAAAACGACCTGGCGGCTATTGATCGTCGGGCGGGCGTTGATCGCGGAAGGGGAGGGGCGGAAGTTCCTGCTCCGGTTGGTGGCTTTCCGCCACGCTGCGCTGGTGCGGGGAGGCCCACACGCCCCGCGTACTCGCGACCGTTCCTTGATGAAAGACCCAGCGCGAGCGGTCAAGTCGCCCATCCCGCTCCGCGCGGATCAGCCAGTTGCGCAGCGCGACCCCGACGGTGACGAAGACGATGAGCGCAATCGTCTCCAACGCCCCGATGGACTGCAAATGCTGCATCGCGTTCCCCCGTTCCTCATCCATGCATGCATGGGAATGATAGCACGTCCTACGAACCGGGAACCTGGCAGGCGTGGATCATCGCGGCGAGGCGGGGAATCTGTGTGGCGAGGATGTCCGGGTCGGTGACGGCTTCCCAGAGGGGGCCGACGCCACCGTACTCCAACGCGATGATCCACGGGTGGCCCCAGCGTCCGCGCGCGATTTGATCCAGCGACCACGCGGTGAATTCCCAGTCCGCATCGGTGAACGGGAGATGATCCTGCCAGCGTCCGGCGAACTGCGCGATGAGGCTTTCGCTCAGGCCAGCGCCGCGCAAGACGGCGATCCAGCGGTCGTCAAATTGCTGGATACCAGTGAGGTGGATTTCCTGTGTCCGCTCGACCGGGAGCAGAGCGATGTACTCCCGCGCATCCATGCCGAGGGCGCGGGCGGCGCGGCGGGCGGCGCGGCTAGGGCCTCTCTGGTTTCACTTGCCGCGCTCCAGTCACGCGGGGCCCTGACGGGGGCGTCGTCCTGTCCCCCGTGCTGGTCCCGCGATTCCGGCCTGGCCATCGAATCCGGTCGCTCGGCCGCGGCGGAGGGCCCGGCCGGCAGGGCGGCCGGCGGTCCAAGCGGCCTGGATCGCGACCGGCCGGCCAGCGGGGAGCGGGAACTCTCGCCATAGCCTGCCTCGCCGGGTCCTGCGATGCCTTCGGGCGCTCTCGAGTTCTCGCCCGCGAGGCGGGCCATCCTCGTGCGCGGGCTGACCGGCGGCGGAGGGGCCGGCGCGGTACCGGGCCCGAACCGGCCAGTGTGGCCAGGGTGACCGAGATGACCGGCGGGTGGTCCCTGCCGGTACCCAGCCGGGCCCGGCCCCGGATACCCCTGACTCCGGCGATCGTCCCAGTACCGGTCGCTACCAGGCAGTCCATCCCACCCGGGACCGCGGCCAGGGACCGCGCGGTTCGCATACCCCGGCCGGCCGTCCCGTCCCTGGGCATCTGCCCAGCCTGGCTCGGCCTGCCAGCCGGGTTCCGCGTCCCAGCCAGGTTGAGCCTCCCAGCCAGGTTGACCGTTCCAGCCAAGTTGGCCGTCCCAGCCAGGCTCGGCGTCCCAGCCAGGCTCAGCTTCCGCTCCGGCACTCGCGCTCCAGGACGGGTCCGCCTCCCAGCCCGGCTGAGCCTCCCAGCCCGGCTGAGCCTCCCAGCCAGGCTGAGCCTCCCAGCCCGGCTGAGCCT
>QHBU01000278.1 GCA_003244045.1 Candidatus Aeolococcus gillhamiae | reverse complement strand
TACCTCGACTCGCTGGCGCGCAGCGAGGAGCTGCTCACCGAGCGCGTCGGCGGCGACATCGTCGCCTTCATCGCCGAGTCGCTGCCCGGCCAGGTGATGCGCGGCGTGCCCCGCGCTGAGTGGCGGTCGGCGGGCATCGGCGATGCCGCGGTGCGCCGTGCGGCCGACGACAACACCGCCACCAGGTTCAGTCGCGTGCTCGAGCGCGTCGCGGCCATCGAGCGCATCCCCGCAGACGGGTGGCGGCTGGCCGGCGATTCGCTCTACCAGGGGAGCATCGTCATGGTCCCGGCCGTGCTGCGCGGCCTCGTCGAGCGCAGCGGCGGCGACGTTCTCATCGGCCTCCCCGACCGCGCCGTTGCGCTGATCATCCCCGCCGCGCTGCCCGCCGCGGAGACGTTCGGACGGCGCGTGCTCCAGGAATGGCGCGAGGCGATGAACCCGTGCTCACGCGAGGTGCTGCGCACCGACGGCGCCAGCTTCGCGGTGCTCGAGCATGGGCGGCGCGCACCGTCCCTGCTGCCCTGGCTCAACGACTGAGCAGTCGCTGCCGACGGATCAGGGAATCGGCACCGCCGGGGAGGGCGCGTCGATGACTTTCGAACGCTGCTCCTCGCGGCGCGCGGCGATCGCGGTCATCGCCGCCAGCGCGGCGGCGCCGAGCACGCCGGTGCCGATGCGCATCGCGCTGCGCATCACGTCGCTCCCGGCGCCCGGCAGGGACGGGCCCTGGCCGAACCAGACCGTGATCGCCGTCTGATCGGTGCGCGTGCCGTTGCCGCGAGCGCGGGCGCGCTCCACCCGCACCGCCGCCGGGGCCAGCGGGTGTCGCTGCGCGACCCCGGCGGCGGGCACCTCGAGGCGGCGCAGCGCCGCGCTCGCCGCCGAGGCCAGCGTCGAGCTCCGGGCCGCGCCGGCGGCGACGCGGGCCAGGGGGGCCGCTGCTCTCAGCAACGCCGGTGCGCTCGTGGCCATGGCGCACAGGATAGTCCCGTTGCCGGCCCGCCATGCACAGCCTGCTAGCGTTGAAGGGTGCCCGAGATCAGCGACCATGGCGGCCGCATCGCCGCGGCGTTGCGGGGAGCCATCGCGGCGCATCCACGGGACGGCGGCGCCGGCCACGACATGCTCGCCGTCGCCGAGTCGATCGCGGTGCACGGCGGCCTCGATGTCGGCGACCTCCGCCAGCGTCAGCTGGCCGACGCGTTGGGGGCGGCGCTGCTGGTGCGCGTGCTGCCGTTCGGGCTGGCCACCCCGCTCGACCGCCCCCGGCTGCGCCGCGACGCCTACCGCTGCGCCGCGGCAGCCGGAGCGGATGAGGGGACCACGCTGGTCTGCGTCGCCGCCGCCCTGGTGGCCGCCGACCTGCTCCGCTTCGATCCCGCCATGACCGCCATCCGCGTGCGCCAGTCGCTGCTCGAGGACGCGCCCATGGCCCTGCTCAACCGGCTCACCATCGTCGATCCGGAGATCGAGGTGATCGAGGCCGAGTCCGATCCCGGCGCCGCATTGCAGCTGGCTCTCAGCGAGCTGGAGTGGACGGGCTGCGCCGGCGTCGCCTCTGCGCTGGCGCGGCTCGGCGAAGCCGGCCGCGGCGACGTCGGCACCCTGACCGCCGCGCTCGCCGGCGCGGCCGCGGGCCAGTGCGACGTCCCCGTCGAGGACTACCTCGGCGAGCGTGCCGACCGGGCCGCGCAGGCGCTCGCCACGCTCGGTGCCGCCGCGCTCTGAGCGCGCTGCGAGAAGCTCAGGTCACCGCGGGGTAAGATCCGCGCGTGGCAAGCAAGGGCCGGCACATCCGCATCCTCACGGCCAAGGTCGGCCTCGACGGTCATGACCGCGGCATCAAGGTGATCTCGCGGGCGCTCCGCGACGCCGGCGTCGAGGTGATCTACACCGGCCTCCACCAGACCCCGGAGATGGTCGTGGACGCAGCCATCCAGGAGGACGTCGACGGCATCGGCATCAGCCTGCTCAGCGGCGCCCACATGACGCTCTTCCCGGAGATCATCCGGCTGCTCCGTGAGCGCGACGCGGGCGACATCGTCGTTTTCGGCGGCGGGATCATCCCCGACTCCGACGTCGCAGCCCTGCGCGAGCTCGGTGTCGACAAGGTGTTCACCCCCGGCACGTCGCTCGACGAGGCGGTCGCCTACGTCAAGGAGCGCTTCGGCAAGGTCGCCGCCTGAGGCCGGTCTACTTCCCCGGGGCGCGGTAGTCCGTCGTCTTCTTCACCGCGGCGTCGATCTCCTCTGGAGTGAGCAGCACGCGCACAGAGGTGGAGACGGCACCGGAAGCACCCACCGACAGGCTCAGCGCGGCGATGCTGACGTTGTCCGGCATGTCCAGGACCCCGACGACGTCGTCCTCGCCGAAGACGTAGTAGAACGACTCCAAGGAGCCGCCCAGGCCTTTGACTGCAGTCTCGAAGTTCGTACGTCGGCTAGTGCCGCCCTCCTTGATCAGCCCTTTGACGCCCTCCACGGTATAGGACGCTTCAAACAGGTACTTCGGCATGGTTGTTCCTCCGTGCGGGACCGCCGCGCGATCCACTGCTGGCGATGGTGCCACTTCCATGGGGACGCCGTGGGCGGCCTTCCGATCTCGATCACGCCTGCTCACGAGGCCAATCGCCTCGCTTCCGGTACAGTGACCGGCCGTATGGCGACCATCGAACTGCCGGCCACGACCCGCGAGGAGCGGGGCAGCCACAACAGGCCGCTCCGCCGCGAGGGCCTGGTGCCCGCCGTCCTCTACGGGCACAACGTCGAGCCGCGCGCGATCACCGCGCCGGCCACGGTGCTCCATCGCGTCTGGATGCGCGCCGGTCGCACCCAGCTCATCGACCTCTCCGTCGACGGCGGCCGCGCCCAGAAGGTGCTGGTGCGCGAGATGCAGATCGACCCGCGCACCAACCGGCCGATCCATGCCGACTTCTTCGCCGTCAACCTGCGCGAGAAGCTCACCGCGGACGTGCCCGTCGTCGTCACCGGCGAGTCCCCCGCGGTGGTGGACGCCAAGATCGGGACGCTGCAGCAACTGGTCAACACGCTGCGCGTCGAGTGCCTTCCCGCCGACCTGCCCGCACAGTTCACCGTCGACGTCAGCGGTCTCGACGAGATCGACGCCGGCATCCACGTGCGCGAGATCACGCTGCCCGAGGGAGTCGAGCTCGTCCACGTCGATCCTGACGAGCTGGTGGTGAAGGTCGCCGCCCTGCGCATCGTCGAGGAGGAGCCCGAGCTGGCCGCGGCCGAGGAAGGCGAGGCGCCTGCCGAGGGCGAGGCGGCGGCCGAGTCCGGCGAGGAAGCCCCAGCCGAATAGCAGGGCTCTACCATCGCGGCGATGCTCGCCGCCACCGCGTTCAGCTGCGACAAGAACTACTTCTTCGACGACCTCTGCACCACCGTCACCAAGCACGATCCGTCCGGCATCTTCGGCCCGCTCATCGAGCGTCTGATCGGCCCCATCGTCATCTTCGCGCTGGTCTTCGCGATCGGGCGGGTGGCCCGTCGGATCATCGACCGCGCCGTACAGCGCGCCCACGGCGACCCGCAGGTCCGCGCCCTGATCCGCAACGTCGGCGGAGCGGTCATCTACTTCTTCGCGGCGCTCTGCGGCCTGGTCACCGCGGGCGTCCCGCTCGCGTTCCTGCTGACCTTCGGCGGCCTCGCCAGCCTGGCCATCGGCCTCGCCTTCCAGGACGTGCTGCGCAACGTGCTCGCCGGTATCTGGCTGCTGCTCGAACGCCCCTTCAGGATCGGCGACCTGATCTCCGTCTCCGACATGGCCGGGGTGGTGCAGAACATCACCCTGCGCACCACCGCGCTGCGCACTGGCGACGGACGCCTCGCGCTCCTGCCCAACCTGACGGTCTTCACCGGCATAGTGGTCAACAGCAGCGCCTACGGGCAGCGCCAGTACACGGTGAGCGTTCGGATCGAGCGTGACAAGGACCTGGAAGCGGCCCTACGAGGCGCACGACGCGAGCTCGAGGCAACGCGCCAGATCGCCACCAACCCGGCCCCCCGCGTCGACGTGCAGCTCGACGGCGAGGGCATGCTCCTGCACTGCCGCTACTGGCTCGACTACCGGACACACGACGTCGACGCCATCGCAGCTGACATCGCCGGCCGCATCTGGGTGATGACGGAGCGTCCGCCCGGCTAACCTGCGGCGACGATTTTTGGCCGCTGCACCTCGCGTTCGCTCATGGACACGAAGTCGCGCGAGGGCGCACCCAGGTACACCTGCCGTGGCCTGGCGATCTTCTGCTCCTTGTCGAGCAATGACTCCTCCCACTGCGACAGCCAGCCGGCCGTGCGCGGGATCGCGAAGAGCACGGGGAACATCTCCACCGGGATGCCGAGCGCCTGGTAGATGAAGCCGCTGTAGAAGTCGACGTTGGGGTAGAGCTTGCGGCTCACGAAGTACTCGTCCTCGAGCGCGATTGTCTCGAGCTCGCGGGCGACGTCGAGCAGCGGGCTGGTTCCGGTGACGGCGAGCACCTGGTCCGCCATCCGCTTGATCACCTTGGCGCGCGGGTCGTAGTTCTTGTAGACGCGGTGCCCGAAGCCCATGAGGCGTTCCTTGCCCGCCTTGACGCCGGTGACGAACTCCGGGATCTTGTCGACGGAGCCGATGCGCTCGATCATGCGGATGACCGCCTCGTTGGCGCCGCCGTGCAGCGGTCCATACAGGGCGGCGATCGCCGCCGCCGTCGCCGAATACGGGTCGGGGTGTGACGAGCCCACCGCGCGCATCGCGTTGGTCGAGCAGTTCTGCTCATGATCGGCGTGGAGGATGAACAGCACGTCGAGCGCGTGCTCGATCTCTGGCACCGCGTGGTAGCGCGGCTCGACCATCTTGAACATCATGCTGAGGAAGTTGCCCGCGTAGCTGAGGTCGTTGTCCGGGTAGTTGTAGGGCAGACCGCGGGAGTGGCGGAATGCGAACGCCGCCAGGGTCGGCATCTTGGCGATGAGCCGGTAGATCGAGATGCGCCGCTGCTCCTCGTCGTAGATCTTGGTCGCGTCGGGATAGAACGTCGAGAGCGCTCCCACCGTGGAGAGCAGCATCCCCATCGGGTGGGCGTCATGGTGGAACCCGTCCATGAAGCTCTTGACGTTCTCGTGGACGAGCGTATGGATGGTGAGCTCGTGCTCCCACGCCGCGTACTCGGCGGCGTTGGGCAGCTCGCCGTGGATGAGCAGGTAGGCCGTCTCGAGGAAGTTGCTGTGCTCGGCGAGCTGTTCGATGGGATAGCCCCGGTACAGGAGGATGCCGCGATCACCGTCGATGAAGGTGATCCGGCTGGTGCAGGAGGCGGTGTTGAGGAACGCTGGGTCATAGAGGAGCAGGCCGTCGTCCTCATCGTCCAGCTTCATCTGCTGGAAGGCGGTGGCGTGGACCGCACCGTTCTCGATGGGCAGGTCGTACGTCCTGCCGGTGCGGTTGTCGGTGACGCTGAGGCTCTCAGGCATGGGCTCTCCTTGACATGGGCCGAGTCTGCCACCAGAGAACTGGTGCGGGCCTCGCCACCATTCGAACGTCGCGTCCCAACTGCGTAGACTGCGCCGGGTGAACCTGCTGGCCACCCTGACCCTCGACAGCCATCACATCATCACCTGGCTGGTCATCGGCCTGGTAGCGGGGGCCCTGGCCGGCCGGGTCGTGGCCGGCGGTGGCTTCGGCTGCTTGGCCGATACCGCGGTCGGTCTCGCCGGGGCGGTGCTCGGCGGCCTGCTCCTGTCGCTGCTCTCGCCGAACCGCTCGATCGACACCGGCGGCATCATCGGCGACGTCGTGGTGGCGTTCATCGGCGCCGCGCTGTTGCTCGCGGTGCTCCGCCTGCTCACCCCGCGCCGGCGCGGCTGGCCGCCCCGCAGTCGCTGAGCTTGGCCGAGGAGTCGCGTCCGCGTCAGATCGTGCTGGTGCGCCACGGCGCCACCGACTGGAGCGAGGCCGGCCGCCACACCGGCTGGACGGACATCCCGCTCAACAACGACGGCCTCCGCCAGGCCGCCACGCTGGCTCGGCGGCTGGCGCCGCACACGTTCGAACTGGTGCTCTGCAGCCCTCTGCAGCGCGCCGTCTCCACGTGCCGGATCGCCGGCTACCGCGACGTCGCTGAGCTCGACGCGGACCTTCGCGAGTGGAGCTACGGCGACTACGAGGGGATGACCACCGCGCAGATTCGTGAGCGCGATCGCCACTGGAATCTCTGGGACGAGGGCGTCCTCAATGGCGAGACGCTGGCTGAGGTGGCGGCCCGCGCCGACGCCGTGATCGCGAGGGTCCGCGCGGTCGAGGGTGACGTCGCCCTCTTCGCCCACGGCCATCTTCTCCGCGTGCTGGCCGTGCGCTGGATCGCGCAGCACGCGCCACTGGCACGTCACTTCAACCTCTCCACGGCGAGCATCTCAACCCTGGCGTGGGAGCACGACTGGCCGTCGATCACGCTCTGGAACGACGTCTCGCACCTGCGCGGTCAGGGCTGACGGCGCGCGCGCCGGCGACGTAGCGGCACCAGCACCGCTGCCACCACAGCGGTGGCCGCAGCCAGTCCGATCGCCGCGCCGGGGCCGAACTCGGCGACGCTGGCTGCCAATGGATTGGTGACCTGCAGCGGTCCGATGTTGCCGGCGTGGTCGACGGCACGGATGGCGAAGAAGCCCTGGCCCGATGACTGCGGAACGGTGATCGCCTCGGCGGTGCCCGACGGGTTCGGCGCCTGGGTCACCGTCAGCGGAGTCGCCGAGCCGACGTTGTCCTGGGTGATCGGTTGCGACGATGTGAACAGCTGGTAGCTCGCCGCGGTCCCGCACTTCCAGTCGTCGCCGACTGCGGTGAAGGTGAGCTTGTCCTGGCCGTTCTGCGTGGTTGCGGCGAGGTCGGAGATGGCAGACGGCGGCCGTGTGTCGGTGCCGTAGTGGCCGGTGTTGCGGTCGTCCTGGTGCCAGTGCCAGGCCTCGCTGTTGCCGGCGCAGCCGTTGCCCGCGGTCGACCAGACGCTGAGGTATCCCTCGCGCGTCATCTCGGCGACGTTGGTGACCCCGCCACCGTTGATGTCACCAGTGGCCGGGGTGAAGAGCGACCAGCCACCGGTCCACTTGGGGAAGCCCGCGGCGGGCTGGTGGGTGACGCTGTCGAAGCCCATCAGCGCGCTCGAGTCAGCGCCCTGGAGGACGTCGGGGATGCCGTCGCCGCTGACGTCGGCGATCGCCGGTGCCCCGAAGAACGATAGCCCCTGGATGTAATGGTTGTAGGGCTGCAGGTTGACGCCCGTGCTCGGGTCCCAGCCGCCGACGCCGTTGTCGACGCGGATGCCGAAGCCGGGTGTCTGGGTGATCCCCAGAAGGACGTCGGGCGCGGACGAGCCGGCCTGGAACGCTTGCGGCACGACCGAATTGGGGACGGCCTTGCCGAGGCTGGCCGACGTGGTGAACGGGGTGAGCGTGCAGTTGGCGGAGAACGTCGGTGGCACGCTTTGCGGAGTGGGGCACGAGTTCGGCGCCAGCGCGGGGAGGGTCGCCAGCTGGAAGGGTGTCGGCGACACCGTCGCCGTCGTCAGGTCGACGCGGTATTGCGAGAAGAGGTTGGCGTTGACCACCGCCTGGGGACCGCGCACCAGGTCGTCGTACACCACCGGCGACTCGACACCCTGGGTGACGAAGTCCTGGGCGACACCGTAGCCCTGGATGAGCCCGGGGATCTTCACCGGGTAGCCGGGGAGCAGCGCCGGGTTGCCACTGACACTGCCGCCCCCGTTGGTGCCCCGGCCGTCGAAGGCGAGCAGGAACGCCTGCACGCCGGCGCCCGCGGGACCGGTCCCGAGAATGCTGTCATCGAGTCCCACCACCACGTCGGTGCGGCCGTTGATGCTGGCGATCGCGGGCGTCGGGATCACCTTGCTGTCGTGCGTCTGCTGCTGCCCGGCCGGCACGGTGCCGGGAGGCAGCAGGGTGCTCACGGGCCAACCGGGCACCGCCGCGCCGTCCGGGCGCCACGCGTACACGTGGTTGTCGCCGGCGGCCTGGATGATGTCGAGGTGCTTGGTGCCCTCGAGGTCGGCGAGCACCGGTGAGGGGAAGGAGACGTTCTCGGGCTGGAAGCTGTAGGGAGTATCCGGCGGGGGCACGGTGAGCCCGAACTGCGAGGTCGTGCCGTTGAGCACCGGAAAGCCGGGGAGGAGCCGGCCGAGCCCGTCCCACGCGTACGTCTTGCCGTCGAGGGTGCTGCCCACGACGTCGAGGGCGCCGGTGTGGTTGAGGTCACCGACGGCGAGCGCGCTGGCGATCGTGTCACCGGGACGCGGCAGGAGGTTCTGTCCCCAGGTCGGGTCGCTCAGGTAGTTGTTGGCGTAGCTCGGGTCCATCCCGGGCGGCGGGCCGGTGTGCACCGGGAAGCCGGGAGCCTCGGTGCCGTCGGGGCGGATGGCGTGGACGGCGCCGTCCGACGTCGGGATGATGGTGTCGAGCTTGCCGCTGCCCTCGATGTCGGCGAGCGTCGGAGAAGCCTCTCCGGAGGCGCCGAGGTTGAGCGGGAAGCCGGCCAGTTGGGTGTCATCGTGGCGGAGGTGGAAGGCGCGCCTGTCCTCACCCATCGAGTACGAATGAGTGGTGTCACTGTTGGCAAACACTCGCACGCGGACGCTGACGTCGTACTGCTCGATGGTCGACCGCGTGGTCAGGTCGACGCTGTACGGGCCGCCCCAGAAGGACGACGGGATGGCGCTCAGGTTGATGCTCCCCGACACCGTCGCCGGGCCACCGCCGCTGCCGTTGGCAATGGTGGTCCACCCGGTGGTGTCGTTGGGCTGCGGGCCCAGGCCGTACTGCAGCTGCCACGAGTACGTGCCGCCCAGAGCGCGCGGTGCGGCGACGTTGGCGGTGACGGAGACGCTCGACTGCTTCGTCGGGTCGACCCACTGGTACCACGACGGTGACTGGATGTCCGCCACCGGGGGGATGTGGTTGGCGTCGACAGCGGCCGCGGCAGCGAGCACGTTGGGCTCGCCGTAGCCGTACTGGATGTTGAACAGCGATCCGCTCGGCGCGGTGAAGCACGGTTCGACGGGCGGGCACGGCGCCGAGATCGGCGTTGCCGTCGAGCGCACCACCTGCTGCACCTCGTTGGCGCTGAGCGGCGCGCTGATCTGTCCGCGATCCACAGCGGACTTGCCCTCGGAGACGACCAGCGCGGCAACGCCCGCATTCGTCGGCGTGCCCGTCGAGGTGGAACCGTCGGGGTTGGGCACAGAGAACAGCGAGTGCGGCCCGTACGAGGTCAGGCTGGAGCGGGAGTCGTACGTGTTGTTGGTGACCACGAAGGCGCACAGCGGGGAGCCCGGGTTGGCCGGTGGTGCGGGGCACCCCGAGCTGTTTCGCGTGGAGTGATCACCGGTCACCGAGTTGCCCGGCCACACGTGCGCGTAGTACATGCCATCGGTGTGATCGGCCGACTCGAAGTCGTTGCTGGCGAAGACCACAACCGTGCCCTTGTTGTAGGCGTAGTTGATCGCCGCCTGCACTGACTTGTTGAGGCCGAGAGAGGCGGAGGTGACGTCGAGTACGTTGACGCCGATGTCCGCCGCGTAGACGATCGCCTCGGCGACGCGGTCGGGGCGGTCGATGGCCTCGTCGCCGGCCTTGATGGGCACGTACCGGCAGAGCGGGCACAAGCCGATGTTGGCGAAGTTGTTGTTGCCCTCACCGATGGCCTGGGCGGACTCGCCGTCGAAGTGCTCGTAGATGCTCTGCTCGGTCTGGGGATCGTTGTTGTCGCGGTTGAAATTCCAGCCGTTGATGTCGTTGGGATAGCCGTTGCCGTCGTTGTCGAAGCGGCCGCCGGTGGGGCACTGGACGATCGCTCCGTTGCTCACGTGGCAGTGCCCGAACGCGACGATGAGGTCCTCGGGGGTGATGTCGCTGAACCCCGGTCCCACGGTGGAGCAGACGTGGTGCAAGAATGGCCCTGGGCCGGGACTCTTCGGCTGACCCGTCACGGCCGCCAGGACGCGCGGGTCGTTGACGTAGTCCTCGACGTTGACCACGCCGTCGTTGTTGAGGTCGTAGCGGTTGCCGGTCTGCTTGGTCTGTCCCGAGGAGTTCTCCGGGTAGGGCAGCTCGCCGGTGTTCAGCTGGGCGCGGTCCTTGAGCTCGCAGCTCGTCGGGATGCGCCAGTTGACCCCGCCCTCGACGTAGCTGACCACGACGTCATTGCGGCCTCGTTGTGGATTGGTGGCCCGGTTCCAGAGGTTGCTCACGCTCATGCCCGAAGCACCGTCCGGATCGCTCGCCAGCGGAGCGGTCGAGGTGGGGAGGCAGCCGTAGAGGTACCAGTCCTCGGTGTCCCAGGTGGCCCCGGCCACGCCGTTCTCTGCGGGCGCGTATTGCGGGTCGTTCGGATACGGGCCGCCGGGCTGACCCACGCACGACGCTGCGCGGGCGACGGTCACAGCGGCGGTCCCGAGCAACGGCACGGCGGGCACCAGCATCACCAGCGTGGCCAGCAGGATGCGTGCCCGTCTCATACGATCGTCTCTCCCAGCCGAGGTCACGTCGACGCATCCGCTCTTTTGTGGCGGAGGCTCCGGTCGCGTCCCTGGTCATCCGGTTCAACGTCGCGATGCCGGCAAATATTGCGGACACCCTCAGCTACGAGGGCGCCGGCACCGAGCCCCAGATCGTCACCCCGTCGCGGTCGACCGGCGCGGTGCCGAACAGGTCGGCGAGGAACGCCTTCATCTCGGCGGCATGATGGTCCATCGGGCCCAGCACCACCGCGCCGATCTTCCAGGCGCGCAGCTCGACCAGGATCCGTCGGCGCGTCTGCTCGTCCACCGTTGCATCGGCCGCCTGCCCGGCGGCGATTGCCACCAGCGTCGAGCCGGTCGCGCTCGGGGGCGGCCCCTGGGCGGCGGCCCCGGACGGCTGGCGGTTGATGATGTAGCCCTCGGGCATCGAGAACCACATCCCCGCCTCCGCCTGCCAGAGCACCGCCTGCGTCGAGTAGAAGTCGTGCGAGAACGGCACCACTAGCACGGCGCTCCCGGGGGCGAGAGGCGCGGGGGATGCCGTGAAGAAGGCCGGGGTCACCGCGACCCGCGTCGGAAAGGGAAGCGGCGGCACGAACGCTGCCGCGATCAGCACGGTGACCAGCGCCACGACGCGTGTGCTCTGCCGCCGCGCCGGCAGTGAGTCGACGAAGAGGCCAAAGAGCAGGGCGGTGAAGAGCGCCACGTACACAGCGAAGCGAGCCGGCACCAGGTTGTCGAGCACCGGCAGGTGGGCGAGGATGGCCGCGGGCAGAGGGACGTGCGTGTCGGTCCCACCGACGTGCAGCGTCGAGCCGAAGCTGAGCACCACCGCCGCCGCGGCGCTGATGCACAGCACCCGGACCAACGGCCGCCGCCACTGCCGCCACGCGGTCCAGGCCACCACCGCGACCATGGGGATCCCCACGTACCCGCCCCACTCTCCCGAGTTGCCCGCGTAGTGCTCTGCGATGTCCCGCGCGAACGACGATTCCACGCCCTGCGCCGTCGAGGGCAGCACGACGTTGAGCAGGTCGGTCACGAAGAAGTTCTTGTCCGCGATCAGCTGGTGCGGGACCTGGGGGCCGAAGAACTGGAACCACACCGGGTACGCGGCCAGTGGGATGAAGAGCGCCAGCGCCCATCGCACACATGCGACGACGTAGCGCCACCGCGTGGCGGCCTCGCGCCGGTGCATGAGCCCGAGACAGGCGACCCCGACGATCACCATCAACGTCTCAGACGCAAGCAACTCCTCGGTGATGAAGAATTGCGCGGTCATCAGAGCGCCGAAGAGCAGTCCGGCACGGCGCGGTGAGGTGGTCTGGCGCACCAGGATGGTGTCGAGGAGCAGCAGCATCAGCGGCGGCACCACCGCAATGACCATGTTGGAATGGCCGGTGTACGACTGGTCGAAGATGAATGGCGAGAAGCCGTACGCGGCACCGGCGAGCACCGCCGCCCAGCGCCGCCGCAGGAACCGCGACGCGGCCAGGTACGCGCACCACGCGCTGAGCGCCACGCCGAGCGTGACCGCGATGTCGAACGACGCCACCGGTCCGAGCAGCAGCGTCAGCGGTGAGAGCAGCAATGCCGGCAGGGGAATCCACGTGTTCCACATCAGGTTGACGCCACCGGGCTCGATGAGGTTGGTGGTGAACAGCGGGTTCTGGTGGGTGGCGAGCGCGTACGGGAACCAGCGCAGGAACCAGGCGTGCTGCGAGTTGTCGGCGGTGGTGGCGCCGATCATCACACTGCCGGCGTGCAGGTCGGCGGGAAGGAAGATCGCCACCGCCGTCGCCAGGAATCCCATCAGCACCAGTGCGTGCATGCGCCGGCGCGCGCGCGTGTGGCCTGCGGCGCTGTCCGCCGAGGAGGTCACCCCGGGCGCCGGCGAGGCCGGCCGTGGCTCGACGGCGGAGCCGGGCCGCCGCCCTCGCCGCGGATCCAGACGTGGAGCAGCACCAGCGCCCACATGCGGAAGGGTCGCCAGGGCTCCGCGTGGCGCAGCACCTCGGCGTGGTCGGGGAGGTGGTCCAGGTCGTAGACCCGCTGCACGGCCTGCTTGCTCACCGGGTCGTCGGTGACCTCGTCGACCACGCCCGCGCCGCGGAAGAGGATGCCCTGCGAGCTGAAGGTGCCGACGCCGCGCAGGGTGGACAGCTCGGCGAGCGCGTCGGGCACGGGCAGCGCACGGAGGTGGCGGCGGTCGAGTACCCCGTCGAGTGCGGCCTGGGCGACGCCGTGCAGGCGCACCAGCTTCTCGGCGGGAAGCCCGCGCACCTCGGACAGCTCGAGCAGACGCTGCGGGCGCGGGAACGCGGCCAGCTCGACGCCGCCGGCGGTGACTTGGTCGCCGCTGTCCGCCGCCATGCGAACGCGCAGCGCCCTGGCCTGCGCCATCGAGATGCGCTGGCCCATCACGAAGTTGCAGGCCGCCTCGTACGGCGAGTGGAAGAGTGTCGGTCTCATCCACCCGTGCTGCACCTGCAGACGTCCCACCACGGGATCGCGCTCGCCGACGGCGGCGAAGGCGCTGCCGTCGATGTCGAGCGACAGCACCGCGAGCGCCTGCTTCCACGCGCGCTGCGGCGGCGAACCCTCAGCGCCGTGCACCTCGCCGGTGATGGTGTCGACGTCCGGTTGACGCAGCACGACGACTGCCGAGCCCGCCCAGCCCTCCACGGGGAAGGCCATGGCGACGGCGGCCGGATCCGGCTTGTACGAGGCCCAGCCACCGAAGTGGCGCTGCTGGTAGGCGAGGTCGAACGGCCCTCGCGGGGTCAGCTCGAATGTCTCTGGCACGGCAGGTGCAAGCCTAGCCGGGATTTCGGCGCACGCCCGCCATTCCGCTCCTCCTACGGAACGCCTGTCGAGGGCGCCATCTCCGCGTCTCGGCCTCGCCGTCGGCGCGACGTCGCCGTAGCCCGCGCCGTGGCCAGGTAGGAGCCAAGAAGGATGAGCGCGAAGCCCACGCCGGTGGCCACGGTGAACCGCTCGCCGAGAACCGCCACGCCGAGCAGCAGCGCCACCGCCGGGTTGACGTACGTGATCACCGTCGCGCGCGCCGGCCCCACCTCGGCGATGAGCGCGAAGAAGAGCAGGAAGGCGAGTGCGGTGCAGACCACCCCCAATCCCGCCACTGCGAGGATCACCTGCAGCGAGGGAGCGTGGTGGGGCAGCTGCAGCACACCGACCGGCGCGTACGCGATCGCGGTGAGCACCAGTGAGGCCGCCACCACGCCCACCGCCGGGACGCCACGGAGCCGCCGCGCGATGATCATCGGCCCGAGCGCGTAGCCGACCGTGACCACGGCGATCTCGCCGACGGCGCCGAGGTTGCCTCCCGAGAGGTCGAAGCCCACCAGCGTGGCCACGCCGAACAATCCGACCAGCAGCCCGGCGAGGCGCCGGCCGTTGAGCCGGTCGTCACCGCCGGTGAGCAGCGCCAGCAGCGCTCCGACGAACGGCACCCCGGCGATGAGCAGTCCCGCCAGTGAGCTGGAGATGTGGCGCTCGGCGTCGGAGAGCAGCATCCACGGTGCCGCCACCTCGACGCCGGTGTACACCAGGATCCAGCGCCAGTGCGGGCGCAGCGGCGTGATCGCTCCGCGCGCCAGCACGATCGGTAGCAGGACCACCGCCCCGGTGACTGTGCGCAGCAGCACCAGCGAGGCCGGGCTCAGATCGGCGATCGCCACCTTGATGAGCAGGTAGGGCACGCCCCAGATCACCCCCATGGCCGCGAAGAGCAGCCAGCCGCGGCGGTTCATGAGGGCGTGGTGAGGCGGCGCATGGGCATCGCCCCAGCATGAGGCGTGCCGCCGCGGTTTCGCCAGCGGGATTCGGACATCTGGCCTGAGTCCGGCATGCCCGCCTGGCTAAAGGTTAGGATTCACTAACTAAGCCGCTGCACTAACTGTTCGAGAGGTCATACAGATGCCGGACCCCCGCACCCTGGCGCCACGTCAGAAGGCCCTGATCATGGTCGCGATCATGCTCGGCCTCTTCCTGGCCGCCCTTGATCAGACCATCGTCGGCACCGCGCTACCGCGCATCGTCACCGACCTTGCCGGCAACAACCTCTACACGTGGGTCGTCACCGTCTACCTGCTGACCTCGACGGTCACGGTGCCGATCTACGGGAAGCTCTCCGACATCTACGGGCGGCGCCCACTGCTGCTCATCGGCGTGAGCGTGTTCCTGGTCGGTTCGGCTCTCTCCGGTCTCTCCCAGTCGATGGGCGAGCTGATCATCTTCCGGGGCATCCAGGGTATCGGCGCCGGCGCCATCTTCCCGATCGCGCTCTCGGTGATCGGCGACCTCTACAGCCCCGCCGAGCGCGGCCGCTACCAGGGCCTGTTCGGAGCGGTGTTCGGCCTCAGCTTCATCATCGGCCCGTTCCTTGGTGGTTTCCTCACCGACAACCTCAGCTGGCACTGGATCTTCTACGTCAACCTGCCGATCGGCATCGTTGCGCTCGCCGTCATGGCCACGCAGCTGCCCAACACCGGCAACACCCGCGGGGTGCGCGTGCGCGACCTCGACTACCTCGGCATCGGCGTGTTCACGCTGGCCGCCATCTCGCTGTTGCTCGGCCTCACCAACAAAGGACTCACCGACTCGACCGGTCAGCTGTACGCGTGGTCCTCCCCGAAGGTCCTCCTCTTCCTTGTGGCCGCCGCGCTGCTCACCGCGGGGTTTATCGCCGCCGAACGTGTCGCCAAGGAACCCATCATCCCGCTCGACCTTTTTCGCAATCGCAGCTACACCACGCTCAACATCGCCACGTTCTTCATCGCCTTCGGATTCTTCTGCACAATCATCTTCCTGCCCCGCTACTTCCAAGCAGTGCAGGGGCTTTCGGCCACCGCGTCGGGATACCGCACCTGGCCACTGATGCTCGGGCTCATCCTCTCGAGTATCAGCAGCGGGCTGCTGGTCAGCCGCACCGGCAAGTACAAGGTGCTGCTGCTCGGATCGATGGGCGTGCTCACCCTGGGCATGTTCCTGCTGACTCGCCTCGACGTCAGCACTGGGTACTGGGCGCTCTCGCTGTGGATGCTCATTGCCGGCCTCGGCGTCGGTCCGACCTTCTCGGTGCCGACCGTGGCCATGCAGAACGCGGTGGCGGTGCGGCGTATCGGGGTGGCCACCAGCAACCTCACATTCTTCCGTCAGATCGGTGGCTCGGTGGGCCTGGCCATCGCCGGCTCCATCTTCGCGCTGACCTTCGCGTCGCAGCTGCCCGCCCACCTCAGCAGCGCGGGCGTGCCCGCGGGGGTGGTGAGCCAGTTCGCCCAGCGCAGTGGCTCGGCCACCAACAGCCTCACCGGCGTGGGCAACCTCAACCAGCAGCTCAGCCAGCAACTTCCTGCCGCTGCCAGGCCGCTCATCCCGCGCATCACCGCCGGGATCCAAAGCGATCTCTCGGCGTCGATCGCCGGGCTGATGTGGCTCGGCGCTGGCGCGTCGCTGATCGCCCTCGTGGTGACGTTCGGGATGCCCGAGCTGCCGCTGCGGCGCACCACCCCAGCGGAGGAGGAGGTGGCACACGGCGCCCCGGCGGTGGCGATCGCATGACCGCGCCGGTCGCCGTCCCACGCCCCGACCTCACCGCCGCCGTCGACGCTGTCCAGGCCTGGATCGACCGCCGCCAGAGGGGCATGCTCGCCCACCTCCACGCGTGCAACCAGAGCCCGGCGCAGCTGCACGTGCTCGGCGTGCTCCGGGAGGTGGCGCCCATCACCGTCACCCAGCTGGCGTCGCGGCTCGGGATTTCCCCACCGTCGACCAGCGCGATGCTCGACCGCATGGTCGACGCCGGCCTTGTGGAGAGGACCCGTAGCGAGGAGGATCGCCGCACCGTCAGTGTCTCGCTCACCTCGGCGGGCGAGACGGCCCTCAAGGAGGCCATCGGCGGCCGGCGCGGCCTTCTCGAGCGGGTGCTCGGCAGGCTCGACCCCACCGAGCTGAGCGACACCATCCGGGTCCTCCACCGCCTCGAGCAGGCACTCGAGCAGGAGGGACCGACCGCCCCCGGGGCCTGAACCGGGCGTTTCGCACAACGCGTCGCTTGCGTTCCTCGGCCCAAACCCGTCATCCTTGTGTGTGCCGGTACGGGGCACCAAGGGGGAGAGGGGGTCGTCATGGCCACGGGGACAGATCTCGAGCCGCGCGTCGAACGACGCCAGCGGCGGGTTGGCGTCGGCATCGTGGAGCTGGTCCCGGACCGCCGCGATGACGTCAGCCTCCAAACACTCAAGGACAACCTGCGCAACCGGGTGTCCGCCCTGCTGGTGGCGATCATCACCGCCGCGCAGCTGGCCGACGTGCTCACCACCTTGCGTGCGCTCGGCGGGCATACGTATGTCGAGAACAACCCGCTGTTCCGCGCGCTCATCGTGCGCAGCCCGGTCGCCGCCTACTCGGTGAAGCTGCTCATCGTCGGCGCCATGGTGGTGCTGGTCCTGAGCCGGCTGAACCAGCGCCGCGCCCAGGTCGCGCTCGCCATCGCCGCGGGACTGAGCATCACCGCGCCACTGCTCAACTTCCTGCTGCTGATTCGCTCCTAAGCGCCGGGAATCGAAGAGCCCGGCCACGCGGCGTGACCGGGCTCCGGGCTGGGGGAGGGGGCGTGTTCAGGAGCAGCCCGATGTCGCTCCACAGTTGTGGCACTTGTAGCAGGCACCGCTGCGCACCATGAGGCTGCCGCACTCGCTGCACGACGGTGCGTCGCCCTGGTTGACGAAGGCGCCGAGCGCGTTCTCCATGGGGGCCGCGGGAACAGGGGTCATCGCGCGCACGGCCGCGAAGCCGCTGACACCCGCGGTTGCTGAGGCGGCGCCGGCGGCGGGAGCCGTCGAGGTTGGTGCCGCTGCGGTGATCGTCGGTACGGACTGCGTGCCGGACTGCGTGCCGGACTCTTCGCCGTCGCGGCGGATGATGCCGAGCCGGTCGCGATCCTCCTGGGGCATGAAGCGCGAGGCCATCCACCGGAAGATGTAGTCCATCAGCGACTTGGCGATGGGCACCTCGGGGTTCTTGGTGAAGCCCTGCGGGTCGAAGCGTGTGTGCGAGAGCTTGTCGACCAGCGCCTGCAGCGGCACGCCGTACTGCAGCGCCAGCGACACCGCCGTCGCGAAGGCATCCATCAGCCCGCTGACAGTCGAGCCCTCCTTGGCCATCTTCAGGAAGATCTCGCCGGGCTGGCCGTCGTCGTAGAGGCCGACAGTGATGTAGCCCTCGTGACCACCGACCTCGAAGCGGTGGGTCAGCGCGTTGCGCTCCGCCGGGAGCCGCTTGCGCAGCGGCCGTTCGACGATCTGCACCACCCGTCCGGTGGTCTTGTCCATCGAGGTGGCCATCGGCTGGCTGCGCTTGCTGCCGTCGCGGTAGATGGCCAGCGCCTTGAGGCCCAGCTTCCAGCCGTCGATGTACGCCTGCTCGATCTCGTCGACGGTGGCCTCGTTGGGCATGTTCACCGTCTTGCTGATCGCGCCGGAGAGGAACGGCTGCACCGCCGACATCATGCGCACGTGTCCCTGCCAGGCGATCGAGCGGCTGCCGTTCTGCGGGGTGAAGGCGCAGTCGAAGACGGCGAGGTCCTCATCGCGCAGCGAGGGCGCGCCCTCGATGGTGTCGTTGGCGTCGATGTGGGCGGCGATGTCGGCCACCGCGGTGTCGCCGTAGCCGAGTCGCTGCAGCGCCAGCGGCACTGTCTGGTTGACGATCTTCAGCATGCCGCCGCCGACCAGCTTCTTGTACTTGACCAGCGCGATGTCCGGCTCGACGCCGGTGGTGTCGCAGTCCATCATGAAACCGATCGTCCCGGTCGGAGCCAGCACGGTGGTCTGGCCGTTGCGGTAGCCGTGCTTGGCGCCGAGCTCGTGCGCCTCGTCCCACGCGCGCCGCGCGGCGGTGACCAGTTCGGTCTCGACGGTGTCGTTGGGTATGTTGTACGCAGCCTCACGATGCTTGGCGATGACACGCAGCATGGGCTGGCGATTCACTGCATAACCATTGAAGGGAGCAACCTCGCGCGCCGTCCGCGCCGACTGCGCGTACGCCTCGCCGGTCATGATCGCGGTCATGCACGCGGCCAGGTCGCGACCCGCCGGGGAGTCATACGGCACGCCGCGCGCCATCAGCAGGGCGCCGAGGTTGGCGTAGCCGAGGCCGAGAGGGCGGAAGTCCTCGCTGTTCTTGCCGATCCTCTCGGTGGGGTAGGCGGCGTTGCCGACCAGGATCTCCTGGGCTGTGATGGTCATGTGCACCGCGTGGCGGTAGCTCTCGACGTCGATGCTGCCGTCCTCGTTGAGGAACTTCATCAGGTTGAGCGAGGCCAGGTTGCACGCCGAGTCGTCGAGGTACATGTACTCTGAGCACGGGTTACTGGCGTTGATCCGGCCGCTGTTCGAGGAGGTGTGCCAGTCGTTGATCGTGGTGTCGTACTGGATGCCGGGGTCGCCGCACTGCCACGCCGACTCGGCCATGAGCCGCATCAGCTCCCGAGCCTTCACCGTCTTGACGACGCGGTTGCCGTCGGTGACCGCGCGCAGGTGCCAGTCACGATCCTCGGCGACGGCGCGCATGAACTCGTCGGTGACGCGCACCGAGTTGTTGCTGTTCTGGAAGAAGACCGACGCGTACGCCTCACCGGTGAACGACGAGTCGTAGCCGGCCTCGATGAGCGCCCACGCTTTGCGCTCCTCGTTCACCTTGCAGGTGATGAACTCGACGACGTCGGGGTGGTCCGCGTTGAGGATGACCATCTTGGCCGCGCGCCGCGTGGTGCCACCGCTCTTGATGACCCCGGCGAAGGCGTCGAAGCCCTTCATGAACGACACCGGTCCGCTGGCGGTGCCGCCGCCGCCGAGCTGCTCGTTGGAGCTGCGCAGTGGCGAGAGGTTGGTGCCGGTGCCGCTGCCGTACTTGAAGAGCATGCCCTCGGTCTTGGCGAGCCCGAGGATGGACTCCATGGTGTCCTCGACGGAGTTGATGAAGCACGCCGAGGCCTGTGGGCGGGTGCCCGGCACGCCGACGTTGAACCACACCGGGCTGTTGAAGCTCATCTTCTGGTGCAGCACCAGGTGGGTGAGCTCGTCCTGGAACGCCTGGGCGTCCTCCTCGGTGGCGAAGTAGCCGCCCTCGCGGCCCCAGTCGGCGATGGTGTCGCAGACCCGCGAGATCACCTGGCGGACGCTGGTCTCCCGGCGCGGCGTGCCCAGCGGTCCCCGGTAGTACTTGCTGACCACCACGTTGGTGGCCATCTGCGACCACCCCGAGGGGATCTCGACGTCCTTTTGCTCGAAGACGGTCTCACCGCGCTCGTTGCCGATGACCGAGTTGCGCTTCTCCCAGGTCACCTCGTCGAAGGGATGCACGCCCTCGCGGGTGAATCGGCGCGTGACCGTTAGCCCCGTCCCCCCGGTCAGCTCCACCTTGGCGGCGGGAGCTCCCGGTCCGCGCTGCTTGCGAGGCGGCCCTGCGCCGGTGCTGGTGGAGGCGTCGGCGGCGGCGGAGACAGGTCGATCCACGGCTTTCCCTCGTCAAAATCCCGGTCGGGGCGCTGTTGGTTCTGCGACGTTGAGTGGAGACTGCGCCCCGGGTCGGAGTGTCCCCTGACCTGGCCGGTGTGAACCCCGATTATCCCACATCTTGGGGGTCGCCCGCCCCGCGGCCCCCATATGTTGGTCCGAGTCCGCGAGGACGTCAAGGGGGTGCGGGGGCGCGAAGCCGGGCCGAGGAGTGGGCGAAGTGGATCAGCTCTCGGCCACCAGGATGGAGCGGTGCAGGTCGGGCATGTCGACGCGGATCTCGCAGCGGCGCCGCCCCGCCAGGAGGAGGAACTCGCCCCGCGAGGCGTGCTCGACAAACCGTCGCTGCGCCTCGGTGAGGCCGAAGGCGCTCTCCATCTGGCGGGCCTCGGCGGCGCGGTGGCCGCCGAGCAGGACCGTCGCGCAGTTGGTGGCCACCACGGCGCCCTCCTCGCTGCGCAGCAGGTCCTCGACGTTCTGCGTCGCCACCACCAGCGAGGCGCCGTACTTGCGGCACCGCCTGGCCAGCTGCACGAGCAGCTCGCGCAGGGGCGGGTGCACGCAGAGCGCGCCCACCTCGTCGAGCACGATGTGCCTGCGCTTGCGCTCGGTGCGCACCCGCGTCCACAGCCATTGCGCGATCAGCAGGGTGGCAGCGGGCACGAACTCGTGGGGCAGCTCGCGCAACGAGATCGCGCAGAGGTCGCCCTCGAGGTCGATGTCGCTGGGGCGGTTGAAGATCGCCGCCAGCGGTCCGTTGCAGACGCGGCGCAGCACGGTGGCGGCACGCGGCGCGGTGTGCGCCAGGGCGGCGGCGCAATCACCGAGTAGCGTGGCTCGGCCGGCGCATGCAGCCGCGCTCACGGCGTCGTGCATGGCGGCGTCGACCCGGGCGCGCTCCACCTCGTCGAGCACGCTGCCGCAGAGCACATTGACCAGGTCGACCGCCACGGGAATGGCCTCGCGCGGGGTGGGTGCAGCGTCGAAGACGTTGAGCGCGCCCGCCCCCGCGGAGCCCAGGCGCAGGTACTGCCCGCCAGCGGCATGCATGAGCCGCAGGTACTCGCCCTCAGGGTCGACGATCAGCGCGCCAACTCCACGCGCGGTGGCCTCGAGCACCAGCGCACCGATGGTGTAGCTCTTGCCGTGACCGCTGGTGGCGAAGACGGCGAGGTTGGCGTTGCTGTGCTGGGCGGTGTCGAAGACGTCGACGGCGACCGGCACCCCGGTGCGGCGGGTGACCCCGAGGCGGTAGCCCGCGGCGTCGTCGCAGACGGTCTCCGTCAGGGGCAGGCAGGTCGCGCCGGCTGCCGAATCGATGAGCTTGCCGGTGCTGGCCACCTCGCCGAGCGGGAGGGTTGCGCGCAGCGCCATGGCGTGGCGCATGTGGGTGTGGCGCAGCCGCAGCCCGGCACCGGCGGCGGCGACGCGGACCACGTCGGCGTAATGACGCGCCTCGGCCTCGTCTGCGCCGCGCACCGCCACCACGATCGAGAGGCGCAGCGCTCGGACCTCATTGCGGGCCAGGCGGTCGCGCAGTGTGCCGGCGGCCTCGAGTCCGACATCCACGCCGGCGTCGCCGATGCGCCCGCGGTCGAGGTCGAGGAGCCGGTCCGCGGTCAGGTTGCGCAGCCGCCGTTCGACGACGCGGTGCGCGGCGGCTGCGTCGACAGGGATCAGGTGGATGGCGGCGTCGAACTCGGCGGGTGCGGCGAGCATGGTGTGCAGCCAGCCGAGGCGCACGCTGCGCCCCGGGAGGCGGTCGAGTTCGAGCCCGCAGCGGACTCCGCCGTCCACCAGGACCGACCGCAGCGCCTCGACGCCGGCGCTGGACAACTCCGCTCCCGCCGCCACCTCGCGGCTGCGCACGCCCGCGGAGCGGAGCATCTCGGTGACCATGGCCACCTGCCGGCGCAGAGCAGCGGCGTGGCCGTCGTGACGCATCACCGCGAGCACGTCGCTGCGAAACGCCGGCAGCGCGGACAGCAGGTGCGCATGGTGAGCGCGCACCGCGTGGTCGAGGGCGTCGGCGGCCACGTGGGCGCCAACCAGGTCGAGCGGTGCTGCGCCGGTGACGCGGCGGCGCCGCACCACGAACTGCAGCGCCCCCTCCACGCTGCAGAGCAGCCGGGCCATCGTCTCCACGCACATCGCCTGGGCGGCCGGTTCGAGGGCGGTGAGGTCCAGAGGCTCGAGCGCGATCACCGACGCAGCGGGGGTGCTGGCGGGCTCGCCCGTGACCGCGTCGGGCGAGCAACGCCGCCGTCTCAACCGGCGTGGCTTCCCCAGCGCCGCGCCCCGGATGCAGACAGCTCCACGCACGCCGCGTGCTCGATGCACGTCGCCAGCCGGTCGACCGCCGTGGCGACCGCGCCACCGCCGTCGAGTGCCGTGATTCGATGGCGATTCTCAGCGTCTGTCACCACCGCGTCCTCCGGGATCTCCACGGCGATGACGCCACCGAGGTCGGCCATCACCTCGTTGAGGTCGAA
The DNA here is from genome assembly GCA_003244045.1 of Candidatus Aeolococcus gillhamiae. Lineage (GTDB taxonomy): Bacteria > Chloroflexota > Dormibacteria > Aeolococcales > Aeolococcaceae > Aeolococcus > Aeolococcus gillhamiae. The sequence continues at coordinate 2,128 of QHBU01000278.1, read as the reverse complement.
CCCGGCCCGCCACCTGTTGCCGACGTAGCCGATCTGTTCGCGCATCCCCAACCGGCGCAGCACAGCCGTGCTGCGGTAGGCGTCGACCATGCCGCGCGCAGTCGGGGTCAGCGTCACCAGCACCTGGTCGCAGCGCCGCAGCAGAGCGGTACACAGCGGGCCGATGTCGCAGTCGAAGTCCACGATGACGATGTCCGCGGCGGCGCAATCGGGCCCGTCGATGAGCGCGCGTGGCAGCGCTGCGCTCTCCGGGTCGGCCGGCGACGATGTCGGCGCTGCGAGCCCGACCAGCAGTCCGCTGCTGTGCGCCACCAGGCGCTCGGGATGGATGGAGGGCGGCGGCATGCCGAGACGAAGTCCCACGGCCGGGCTCCGCCTGGCCAGGTCGAGCAGGACCACCCGCGCGCCGCGCGCGCCGGTGGCAGCGGCGGACCGTGCGCGCGTCGCCAGCAGAGCGGCGACCTCGACCGCCAGGGTGGTGCGGCCGGTGCCCCCGGCTAGCGAGAAGAAGCCGAGCACGTGCGGTCGCGACGAGGACGTGGACGCGCTCGCTCCCGCAGCACCCGTGCGCGCCGATTCGGCACGGCGCAGCGCCAGGGGGATCACCACCGCGCCGGTCTGCGGGGTTTGCGGTGCCTGCGTCGATGCCCTTGCACGCGAGTCCGCGCGTGCCCGGAGCGCCGCGGCCCAGGTGGTCGTCGCCGCCGACCACCGGCGTATGCGCTGACGTGCTCGGGCCACGCGCACATGGCGCGTCCTGACCGCGAACGCCACCAGCAGAGCCGCCCACTCAACCATGGGGCGGCCGCCGATGCGGCCCCAGGCCAGCACTGCGCCGGCACCGGCCACCAGGACCGCGAGCGTCCACGCGATCGCTGCGGCGAGACCGCTCCGGAGCACGATGTACGCACTCATCAGCGCCATCACGAACACCGCCACCTCGCCCGCCGCCAGCCCGAAGGCGAGCGTCTCGCGGCCGTCGAGGCCGTCGTTCATCGACACAGGTTCCATCGCGTCTCCCGACCGCAGCACCGCCCCGAGCCGGTCGACGCTAGCCAGGACGGGGGGACGCGCTGCGGACATCGCGATGCAGACACAAAAAGAAGTCAGCGCAGGCGACTTCACGTCGCCGGAGCTGACTCTTTGAGCTGGGGGTGCCCGAGGGGGAACGCAGTTCCCCCTGCGACCTAGGTGCCGAGCCCGCTGCTGATGTTCGAGAACACGTTCTCGACCTTCTTGCCAACGGTGGTCAGCACGACGATGACCACGACGGCGATGAGGACGAGGATGAGCGCGTACTCGACCATTCCCTGCCCGTCCTCGTCATCGTGACGGAGCGTGCGGGTGACGGCCTCGCGGCAGCGGAGGAAGAGATCGGTCAGCATGGCTTGGGTCCCTTGATGAGAGCGGATGAAACTTTCAATCAGGCTGACTGACGGTGCTGAACGACCGCTGACTGCGTGGTCGCGGGAAGCCAGACACGAAGTCGCGCTCCAGTGACGGTCGGGTCAATGTTCACCGACCCTCCGTGTGCGGAGGCGATGGCCGCGCAGAGGGGAAGCCCGAGACCGGCGCCACCGCCGTCTCGTGAGCGATGTTTCTCCGCCCTGGTGAAGCGCTCGAATGCGCGCGGCCGGAAGCTCGGGTCGAACCCGGGACCTGTGTCGGTCACCACGATGGTCCAGCCGTCGGACACCGAGCCGTCGAGATCGAGACGCACGGTGCCGGACGCACCGGCGTGGCGAATCGCGTTCTCGAGCAGGTTGTCGAGCAGCCGGCCGAGCAGGACCTCGTCGCCGCTGACCAGGCCCGCGCTCGGCGCGCTCGGACCGTTGAGCTGCACGCCCCCATCGGCAGCCCTCTTGCGCCAGCGGTCCAGCGCCTCCTCGACCAGGTCGCTGAGGTCGACGGGATCGCCCGAAACAGTGAGCGCGCCGGCGTCCTCGCTGGCCAGCAGCAGCAGCGCGTCGGTGAGCCGAATCAGCCTGTGGCTGCTGCGCAGCACGGTCTCCAGCGAACGGCGGTACTCGCTCTGCTGTCGGGGCTGACCCAGGGCGACCTCGGCAACGGTCTGGATGGCGGTGATCGGCGAGCGCAGCTCGTGCGCGGCGTCGGCGGTGAAGCGCAC
>QHBU01000277.1 GCA_003244045.1 Candidatus Aeolococcus gillhamiae | reverse complement strand
GCGTGAGTGCGCGTCCCCAGGCAGGCATCCCCTGCGGTCGCCCCTCGTAAATTGACTTGTAGATCTGAGCCGGCGCGCCGCCGTACCGCCGCTGAGGAGCACGACGACGAGCAGCGGCAGCACAATGATGGTGATGACGAAGGCGATCGACACGACGAGCAACGTCCTCAACAGCAAGAGCAAGAACAAGAGTAAGAAACGACAACGCCAACGACAACGACGACAGGAGAATCGTCAGGCGAGCGCGACCGCCAGCATGCGCTCGGTGAACGACACGCACAGCGTTGCGACCTGATCCTCGGGGACAGCGAGCCGAAGCGCACGCTGCGCCATGGCGACCCCGTCTCCGGCTCGGCGTCCGAAAAGATCTCTCATGTAGCCCAGCGCCGTCTCCGTCGCGGCGCCGGCGATGGCGTGGTGGCGCAGGCCCGCGAGCGTGCCACCGACCTCGCGGGGCGATGCGGTCTGCATGATGCGCACCACGTCGGCGGCGTCCTTGTCGCTGAGCCGATCCGCTCGTCCGGTCGCGAGTCGGTCGTGGATCTTGTGCGCCTTGGCGACGATGAGCGCCGCAACTCCCGCCACCTCGACGTCGATGCTTCGCCCATCACTCTGGTCCAGTGCCGAGACGGTCATGGTGTCGTGGTCGACGAGGACAGCTTCGAGGCCCACGGCGCGGCGCGCAGCGCGATCGCCATGAGGGCCGAGTCGTGCGGCACGGCGACCGCCACCGGACGCGGCGGCCTCCGGAACGATGAGGTCGATCGGGATGATGACCTGTTCGCCCTCGACGTCCTCGGTGCGCAGCCAGATGCCGGGCTGCGTCCTGTCCTTCTGTTCCCAGAGTTCGAACCCGGCGCCGCGCATCGTCGCCTCCAGCTCGGGATCATCTCCGAGCAACGTGGGGTCGAGGGCGAGGTCTCCGTCAGTCGTGTAGGGCGCGATAGCGATGTCGTTGAGTCCGGTGCGCAGATAGACGGCCTGCGCGCCCGCAACGATGAACGCCTTGCCGTGCGGTGCAAGGGCTACGAGCGCGTCGAGCAGGACGCGCCTCGCCGCGACATAGCGGGGATCGAGCATGAGCCCGTCGGTTCCGTCGGCGCTCATTGCGACACGTCCGGCTTGTCCGGGAGTGCAGGCAATCGCCACGCATCCTCGTTGCTGGTCATCCATTCGACGAGGGCCTGGCCTTCCGACGGCATGCGGCCGTTACCGGTGAGGCAATCGATGGCCACCTGCGACGGGGCGGCGTACGTCACGCCATCCACGGTTGACGTTCTCTCCCACGCCACAGGATCGAACGGACGGAGAATCGCGACGTTGGCGCCCTGATCCGCTGGGATGAGTTCGAGAGTGTCGGCGAGCGCTGCGGGGTCGTCGCAGTAGACCGTCAGAAGGGCTGGCCCTGCGACCGGCGCCAGTCGGACCGCAGCGAAGGACCCGGTCACAGCGGTTCGTCCCGCGGTGGCGAGGCGCTTGATGGTCGGGTTGCCTCCGGCCGGCGCCAGACACATGGTGGTCGCGTTCGTCCGGAAGATGTCATAGGACTCCGCCCACCTGCGGAGCAGTCCCGGGACGTCGACGGACTCCACAGCCCGCTTGGCCGAGCGCTGGACGAGCGCCTCATCATCGAGTGTGTCGAGCAGACGGGAGACGTAGCCCGGCGTGAGGTCGGCGGCGGCCGCAAGGTCACGGACGCCATACGGCGGGCGCACGTCGATCAGGGTTCGGAAGAGGCTCCCCGCCTTCGGGCCTTGAAGCCGGGCCTTGCCTCGCTCCAGCGGCGACGGATCCTTGCGCGATCCCTGCGTCTCGATGAACACCGTGGGGTTGTCGAGACGCAGAAACGCGTTGCCGGTCAGGTCGAGGTAGTTGATGCGCTCGGCGCGGAGTCGTTCCCGCGTCCGGTCGCTGAGCCACGGCGCGACGACGAGAATGGGGATGTTCCCGGCGAGGGTGAGGAGCGTGCGCCCGAGGCCCCCGAGGAGTTGATCCACGCCGCGAGGCCCGAAGTTTTTCTTCACCTCGACGGCGATCGTCACGAACGTCCCGTTCGACCCCTTGATGTCCAGGGCGGCGTCGATCCTGCCCTCGCCGGGCGACGGCATCTGGCGGCTGGTAGGGCCGATCTCCCAGCTCTCGGGCAGCCTGAGACGGAGCCAGGCAACGGCCTCCTCTACCATCTCGTTCTCTGTAAGTGCGGTGTTTGCTCTCATCGGCAACGCGACTGTACCACGAGAACGTTTACGAGACGGCACCTGTTGCCAGCGCCCGCGAAGGCCCGCCTATCAGGCAACAGTGGGACGTCAGACCTGAGATCCCACCCCGGCTCAGCCCGTTTCCGACTCGGGCCGAGACGAGGCAGGGCCGAGAACTCGGCCGATGACTGCCGCAGCAGCACGGTCCCGCTCCTCGATGGCGTGGCTGTACACCCGGAGAGTCAGCGACGGGTCCGAGTGCCCCAGCCGACCGGCCACAGTCCGCACGTCAACGCCAGCGCCGATCAGCTCCGTTGCGGTGAAGTGCCGGAGGTCATGCAACCGCACGCCTTGGAGTCCAAGGCTGGAACGGACCCGACTGAAGAAGCCGGTGACGTTGTCGGGTCGGAAGGGCGCCGTGCAGTCGACCTGTGGCGAGAACACGAACGCATCTTCAGCGATGGTCGCGCCCGCCGCCCTGGCCCACTCGTCAACCCGAGCGCGGTACTGAACGAGCAGCGTGACGGCAACCTCGTCCAGGGCGACCGAACGGGTGCGGTCCGTCTTCGGGGTCTTCTCCGCCAGACCACCGGGGACGACGATGACCGACCGGCAGACTTCAAGATCTCCCCGCACCAGGTCGAGGTCGGACCAGCGCAGCCCGCAAAGTTCGCCGCGACGCATGCCGGTGAGCGCACCGAGCATGAGCAGAGCGGCCAGGCGAGGATCCCGCTCCTCGGCCGCCTCGATGATGGAGCGGACCTGGTCCACGGAGGGTGCCTTGACGCGCTTTTGGGACACTCGGGGCGGCTTCGCCTGCTCGGCGACGTTGGTGCGCACCCATCCCCAGCGAACGGCCTGATGGAGTGCAGCCGAGATGATGGCGTGATGGTTGCGAATAGTCTTCGGCACCTTCCCAGCATTTTTCATGGTTCCATATAGGTCGTCGAGGTGCTTGGCGCTGAGCCGGGCCAGGGGCACCTTGCCGAGCGCCGGCCGAATCGTCGACTGGATCTGCGATCGGTAGGTGCGCATCGTCGTCGGCGACAGGTCGAGTCGCTCGCACTCTACGAGCCAGCGATCGAGGAGCTGGCTGAGGGACACACCCATGCCGTCAGCGCGGGGCGCCTGCTTGTCGATGAGGTCTCGCAGCGCCTCGTCGGCTGCCTTGGCGCTCCCGTGCACGGTCTTGGAGATTTGCCGTGGTTTGCCGGTGATGGGGTCGCGTCCGAGGTACGCCCGGACCTCCCACACCCCTTCCCTGCGCTTGCGCTTCGTCCCTCGCATGTTTTCAGCGTAGCCACGATTAGGGATGGAGATAGGGACAGCTCTGGCGCAAACAGAAGGGCCGGTGCTCTCGCACCGGCCCTGACCTGC
>QHBU01000276.1 GCA_003244045.1 Candidatus Aeolococcus gillhamiae | reverse complement strand
GAGCCAGCCCGGGGCCAGCCAGCCCGGACCGGGCCAGCGGCCTGGCCGTGGAGTCGCGCGGACGGCCGACCGTCCCCGCGTCACTAGCGCCGGCATCTAGTGGCCGCGTGTCGCGGCAGCCGCATGAGACAGCATGGGAAACTCCTCGCTGGCCGGGCAGATACCGCGGTCGGGGACCGGGATAAGGCCAACAATAGTGGAATCTGCGGCTGAATCCACGAGGTCAGCAACGGCGCCGCGGCGCCCCGGCGCTTTCCCGGGCCAGGGCCGGCCGTGTCCGGGTCATGCCGGTATCTGCGCGTCGACCAGGGCCGCGGCCACCGTCCGGGCGGCGTGCTCCGCGCTGGGGTCGTGGTCCATCCAGGCGCTGATCCCCGCCCCGTCGTACAGCAGCACGAGCTGCTGGGCCAGTGCCTTCGCGTCTCGCGCCCCGGCCTCCTGGGCCAGGTCGAAGAACAGCGTGTGCAGCCAGGCCCGGTACCCATCGGCGGCTTCTTCCACGGCGCCCCCGGGCCGGGCCTCCGCCTTGGCGCTGACGAACGCGCAGCCGCGGAAGCCAGGATCGGTGAAGCTCAGCCCCTGCACCTCGAACACGCCCACCAGCCGCTCCCTGGCCGAGGGGAAGCGCTCGCCGAGCTCGCGCCGCATCCGCTCGCGCGTCGCGTCGTGCCGGGCCTGGAGGTAGGCACGGACCAGCTCGTCCTTGCTGCCGAAGGCGCTGTACAGGGTGGCCTTGGCCACCCCGGCGTGCTCGATGACCCGGTCGATGCCCACGCTCTGCACCCCCTCGGCGTAGAACAGCTCGCTGGCCGAGGCCAGCAGCCTGGCCCGGGCGGCCGCGCTGCGTTCCTGGGGAGAGGCACCCTTGCCTGACTTCGCGGACACGGTTTGACCTTACCAGACAAGTCTGTCTAGCATGGCGCACGCCAGAGACAGACAGGGAGGTAGGCCTGGGCCGCGGAGTTCAGTCCCGCCGGGGTGCGGGTCAACGCGGTCGCCCCCGGGCCCGTCTACACCGACGGCGCCGACCCGGCCCGCACCGAGGCGCTCGGGGCGACCACCCTGCTCAACCCGCTGTCCGGCGAGGCCGCGCAGATGGAGCGCCTCGGTGCCGAGGTGATCCCCCAGCTGGCGTGACCCTTCCCCGGCAGCTGGGCCGGCAGGCCTCACAGGTCCGGCGCATGCACGCCCGCGGCCAGCGGCCCAGGCCGTGCTCGGCTTCCCGGCGCCGGATCTCCCGCAGCCCCGGCGTGATCTCAGCCTCGGCCAGGCGGCGGAACCCGCAGTGCTCGTAGTAGGGCGCGTTCCAGGGCACCTCAGTGAACGTGGTCAGGGTGAGCGCCGGCAGGCCGCCGGTGGCCGCCCGGCCCGCGGCGTGCTCCAGCATCGCCCGGCCCACCCCGCGGCGCGCGCTGTCCGGGTGCACCGACACCTGGTCCACGTGCAGGTTGCCGTCCACCAGGCCGGCTACGAGGTAAGCGACGAGGCGGCCGTTCTGGCCGATCGCGACCCAGGCCCGCCCGGCCTGCTGGTAAGCGGTCAGCTCATCCAGCGAGAAGGGCTCGTCGTCCGCGATCTCGGGCATGGCGATGTCGCGGAAGGCCTCCCCGGCCGCGCGCTCGATGTCCCGCAGCGCAGGCAGTTCCGCCGCGCAGGCGGCGCGGATGCGCATCCGGTCAGCGCCCCTTCTGGTCAGGGGGGCCGGCGGGCGGGGCGGCCACCGACTGGCGCAGCACCAGGCTCATCGGCTCGCGGATCATGATGTCGCCCAGCTCGCCTGGCTCGCCCTGGTCGATGCGGGTGATCAGCGCGTCCACGGCCGCGC
>QHBU01000275.1 GCA_003244045.1 Candidatus Aeolococcus gillhamiae | reverse complement strand
GCGGAGGCGATCCCGCCGCCCTTCCGGCAATGACGAGGCGGCACCAGGGCGGCCAGATGATCATGATGCTGGCACTGGCTTTCGCCCTCTTTCTCTTCGGAATCATCGTGCTCGTCGCCGACAGCGCCTACCTGTACGTGTGGTCGGCGCGCGTGCAAGCCGCCGCCCAGGTCGCGGCTCAGGCCGGAGCCAACTCGGTGGATCCCCATTACTTGTACGGGCAGAGCAACCACCTCGTTGACCTCGAGGGCAGCGGTGGGCTGATGGCGTTCGAGCGTGGCTGCGTCCAGGTCGGTGACGAGTCCGCTGCGCTCACCAATGCCGCCGGCCACGCAGAGACCGCAGATGCGATGCAGCTCAAGGGGAACGGAGTGCGCTGCGTCAGTGACGGCTGCGCCGTGTACGCGTTGGTGGAGAAGACCGTCCACCTGCCGCTGCCGCTGTTCGGCGACTCCGTGGTGGTGCGCGGCGTCTCCTATGCGGCTCCCGTCGTGGGTGCGGCGGTGGCCACCGCGGCGCGCTGCAACCGGAGCGCGTGGGTCAGCGCGGACCCTGCGTCGATCCCTTGAGCGCGGCCACTGCACGACGATTGCGGCGGCGCCGCGGTGGTCCGAGGTGCCAGCCCTGGCCGTAGGTCACACCCAACTCGCGCAGTGTCCGGGCCTGCGCGTCGGTCTCGACTCCCTCGGCGACGCAGTCGGCGCCGATCTCCGCGGTGAAGTGGCACAGTCCGCTCACCAGCGAGCGGCGTGCGAGGTCTGTGTCGACATCGCGGATCAGCGACACGTCGAGCTTCACGATCTCGGGACGGATCAAGAGAATGTGGTTGAGGCTGGAGAATCCCGCGCCCGCATCGTCGACGGCGACGCGGATGCCGCGGCGACGCAGCCGCTTGAGCGCGACGTTGAGCGCCACGTAGTCCTCGACCGGCATGTGCTCGGTGAGCTCGAGCACGATCCGGGTGGCGTCGACGTCGCGGAGCAACTCACGGAGGTGCGGCGACGTCGCGGTGTGCGGTGAGACATTGACGGAGAGGTACACGTCGTCTGGAAGGGTCTGCAGCTCCTCGAGCGCTAAAGTGAGCAGGACCAGCTCGAACTCCTCGCCGAGCCCGAGCACCGCGGCGTCGCGAAACCAGCTGTCGGCACCCTGCAGGTCGCGGGTCGAGAGATCGCTCAACGCCTCATAGCCGGCGACCTGCGCGGTGCCCAGGTGCACCACCGGCTGCAGCAGCGTGCGCGCCGGCGCGCGCCCCAGGGAGCGGCGGATGTCGTCACCGCGACGCAGGTGATCGACGGCGCGCTGCAGCAGCGTGCGCAGGTTGGCGGGCAGCGGCACGCGCCTGCCGTTGACCTCGAGGAGGACGTCGCTACTGGCGTCGACGAGCCTGCAGAGCAGGTCGACGGCAGCGCGGTCGCCCTCGCTGGAGCCGGCAAAGAGTGCTTCGAAGGGCGCTGGGACAGTGCTCGACATCGGCATCAGCCACCCTACTCCAGATTCCCCGTGCGTGGGCGACCGCTACCAGTTGGGCGGCCTCCCTGGCCGATCGGAGCGGCGAGCCCTAGGCGGACGGAGGCGCAGCTGGAGGCGTCACCGATGGCGGCGATGCCGGGGGTGCGAGCGGCGGTGGCAGCGCCGGCACTGTGCTCTGCGCGAACCCGTCCCAGATCCGGTTCAACTCCATCTGCATGTAGAGGACGTGCGCACCGAACACGAAGTGGAGCAACACCGATAGCCACGGGTTGGCCCTGGTTCCCGCGAGCATGCCCACACGCTCCTGCATGCGGGCGATGCGTCCGGTGGTGGTGTATGCCGAGACGAATGGCGGAACCACCACCACGGCGCCGATGGACACAGCCACCACGGACAGCGCGGGATTGATCGACTGGTCGTTGAGGAAGCGGCGCGCTTCGTTAGTGACCTTGTACCACCACACGAAGTAGTAGACGCCGAGGGTGATCAGCGGCAGCCCGATCCACACCGCCAGTGGATTGCGACGCTTGTACGTCTGGTTGCCCACCACCACCGTGGTTGTCATCCGCCGTCCCCCGAGTGATCGCCGCCGGATCCTGGTGTCCGAGTCCGCGACGCCGCCACTCTACCGCGCGACGATGCGCATCAACCCGTGGTGGCCACCGCCCGGAAAGCGTCGATGGTGGCGGCCACGTCGAGGTCGGGCAAAACGGCCGCCTCGGCGAGCGAGATGGCTGCGCCGTTGCGCAGCTCGACACCGATGAGTCGGTGGGTGCGCACCAGCACATCGAAGTCGTCGTTGCTCATCGGGCGAACTGCCAGAACCCCGCGCATCACCACCCGCTCGCGGGTGACCCTGAATCCCAGCCCGGCGAGCTTGCGACCGTCGACGGCGATGTCGCTGAACCCAGGGCACCACGCTCCTTCGACACGCTCGATCGTGCTGGCCACGCCGAACGGCACCAGGGCACGCTCGAACCACCGATGCAGGGAATGGAGCATCCAGTCCAGCGGCATCGGCTGCCCCGGCGGCGGCGATCCGATCGCGCAGAGTCCGAGCCACGCCTCACCGCCCACGATGAACGTGCCCCCCGCGGGGCTGGTGACCACCGCTGGGACACCCGGCAGGTTGCGCACCGCGTCAACCAGCTCGTCGTTGCGTGCCAGCCCCGCGCCGATGGCGACGCGCCGCACCGTGCTGCGCAGCTGCATGGCAATCTGTCCCAGCGGCGGGGTGATGTGCCAGGGGATTTCCGGAGGGTCGTCGACCAACTGTTCGGCGGTGACCTCCGCGACCGACACGGCGGCAAGAGACAGCCGCCGCAGGACGTCGGCCGACGGCGGCTGGTGCGAGGACTCCACGGCTCGAGCGTAGTCGAGTCATTCGTCGCACCGACCTGGGAGTCGACGGTCAGTCCAGCTCGAGATGTCGGAATGCCGTTGCGGGTTGCGGGCTCTGCGCCGCCGTGCGCGCCTGGCGCAGCACCAGCGAGCTTCGCAACGCGGCGCAGAGGGTCCGTCCCGACGGCGCCCCGAGGCCGGTTGCCGCGTCCCACCCTGGGACGGCGGGGTAGGCGCCGTTGTCACCAGTGGTCACGTCAGTGAAGCCCACGTCGCGTGCTCCGTACAGCGCGGGCAGCACATTGCCGAGACGGTGTCCGGTCGAGGCGCTCACCACCGCGAACAGCGCCGTCCACAGCGGTGCCACCGCCGACGTACCCCCGACGATGCTGTCGACGCCGCGGTGATGGATGGTGTAGCCGGTGAGCGGGTCGGCGTTGCCGGCCACGTCTGGCACTCCGCGACCCGGCCGCCCGTCGTTGCGCGACACCGGACGTATCCCGGCCGCCGCCTGGTAGCGCGGCACCGCGAAATGCTCGCTGACACCGCCACCGGTGGCGCCCTGTGCAATACCAAGCTCGTTCCACACCTCTTCGGTGATCCGCTGGCCACGCTCGGCGACCAGCCGGGTCCCTCCGCAGCCCACCGCGTGCGGCGCCGACGCGGGATGGTCGGCGTGCTGGCGACCATCGTTGCGCGCATCAGTCGAGCCGTTGTCGCCCGCGGCCACGCTGTGAACCATGCCGCGCAGCGCGCCCATCTGGAACGCCCGATCCATCGTGTCCATCGCCGCCGGCGTCCAGCGATCTTCCGGAGCGCCCCAACTCGTCGACACCGCAGCGTAGTCGCGGCCGTCAGTGGCGAAGGATGCCTCGAGGTTGCTGAAACCGCGGTCCGTGTTGGGTGCGTACCTGATGACCAGCAACACGTCGGCCTGCGGTGCGCAGTGGGCGAGGATCCCGGCGATCACCTGCCAGTCGAGTGCCACCTCGGTGTCCGGCCCGAACGGGTCCGACGTCGGCCCCCGGCCGTGCACCGCCTCCTCGACCACGCGCAACCGCGGATGGCGTGCGGCGAAAGCCGCCAGGTCGGGACGGTACACGGCACCGCCGAGCTCGGCGATCCCCACAGTGATCCGCTGTCCCTCTCCGCCGTCGTCCAGCACCGGGAAGTCGTAGATGCGGGCGAGCTCCTCGGGTCTGTAGCTGTGGGCGCTCCCACGCCCGCGGGGGAGAACCGCAAGGCGGGGCCGGCCGACGGCGCGGTCGCTCAGCCCCAGCGCCGCCGTGACCACGCCGTCAAGATCGCTGGGCACGCTCAGCTCCTCGTGATGATCGCGATACGCAGCCAGCGCGCCGGTCACCGCGTCGCGTTCGCGGACGTGCTCGAGCGTCACGCCGAAGGCACGCGCCAACGCGCCGAGTGAGCCGTCCAGCTCCAGCGTGGTCGCGGCATGGTCGGCTCGCCGAACGCGAAGTCCGGCGCCGGTTGCCCACCGCGTGACGGCGGCCAGGTCGTCACTGTCACTGCCGTGCGCCTCGACGAGCTCGCGCGCGTTGACATAGCGGCGTACCTGCACCGGAGTGTGCTGCTGCCGTGCCAGCGCAACTCCCAGGCTGTCCGCGTGAGGAGACTCGCGGAGGTGAGTGGTGACCACAGCCGGCGCAGCCAGCTCGACCTCGGTGAGTGGACGCGCGCTGACGGCGTAGGCGCCGAAATGCGGGTACAGCCGCGCGCTTCCGGCGAGGTGGACGGTGTTGGCCATGGTGTGGACCTCGATGGGCGATGCCGTCGCCAGGCGACGACGGCGCGTGGAAAGCCGGCGATCCTGTCACCAACGTGCTGCCGCTGTGGCGTCGTCCGCGCCGACTGACGCAAGCGCCGCCCCTTTGTCCGCCGCCAGTCCGCTGTGAGGCGGGTCAGACCCTCGCGCGGACCCCCTGCAGCGCCTCGATCGCACTGTGGTTCTCCAGCGACGACAGGTCGCCCGGATCGGTGCCGAGGTACACAGCGCGCACGACACGACGCAGCACCTTGGCGTTGCGCGTCTTGGGCAGCTCGGCGATGACCAGCACATGTTTCGGCTTGAGCGCCTTGCCCATCTCGGCTGCGACCCGTGCAGTCAGCGCACTGCGCAGCTCGGTGCTGTCCACGGCGCCCGGCTTGAGGACCACGAAGCACACCAGCGCCTCGCCCTTGAGCTCGTCGGGGACGCCGATCGCCGCCGCCTCGGCCACGTCGGGATGCGCGACAAGCGCCGACTCCACCTCCGCGGGCCCGAGCCGCTTGCCGGCCAGTTTGATGGTGTCGTCACTGCGCCCGCGGATGTACCAAAGCCCGTCGCCGCCGATCTCTGCCCAGTCGCCGTGCACCCAGATGTTGGCCCAGCGCGTCCAGTATGTCTCCAGGTAGCGCTCGCGGTCGTGCCAGAAGCCGCGCGTCATGCCGGGCCACGGTGAGCGCACCACAAGCTCGCCAACTTCGTTGCGCACGCTGTTGCCGTTCTCGTCGAGGACATCGGCGTCCATGCCCGGGCACGGCCCCGCGAAGGCGCCAGGGTTGAGGGGGCTCAGCATGGTGCCGGAGACGATGCCGCCGCTCACCTCGGTCCCGCCGCTGTAGTTGATGATCGGACAGCGCCCGCCGCCGACGTTGTCGAGGAACCACTGCCAGGGATCGTCGTTCCAGGGTTCGCCGCTGGAGCCGAGGACGCGCAGGCTGGAGAGGTCGTGGGCGTGGACCGGCGCGTCGCCATGCCTCATCAGCGCGCGCACCACCGTGGGTGCCACTCCGAGCACGCTCACACGGTGGCGTTCCACCACCGACCAGAGACGGTCGGGGCCGGGATGATCGGGAACGCCCTCGAACAGCACCAGCGTGGCGCCGATGGTCAGCGCGCCGCAAATCGCCCACGGCCCCATCATCCAGCCGATGTCGGTAAACCAGAGGAGGCGGTCGGTGGGCCCGACGTCGAAGCAGTGCGCCATGTCCTGGGTGGACTTGATGGGAAAGCCACCCTGCACGTGGACGGTGCCCTTGGGACGTCCCGTCGTCCCGCTCGTGTAGATGAGCATGAAGGGGTCGTCGGCGTCACTGTCATGCGTCGCCGCTTCCGACGGTTGCGCGACGGTGAGATCGTCGTACCAGACGTCGCGACCGCGCTGCATGCGGGTGTCAAGAGTGCCGAGCCGGCGCACCACGACGACGTGCTCGAGCGAGGGGACGAGGGAGGCCACCTCATCGGCGACCGGTTTGGCGGTGACCGGCGCGCCGCGCCGCAGGAATCCGTCAGCGATGACCAGAACCTTGGCGTCGCAGTCCGCGAGGCGGGCCACGATCGCGCCCGCCCCGTAGCCGCTGAACAGCGGGATGACGATGGCGCCCACCTTGGCGCAGGCGAGGAAGACGGCAACGGTCTCGGGGATCATGGGGAGACACAGCCCGATGGCGTCCCCGGGCCCCACCCCGAGCTCGCGCAACCCGTTGGCGCAGCGCGCGGTCTCGGCGGCAAGCTCGAGGTAGCTCCACGCTCGCTCGCTGCCGTCGTCGCCCTCCCACACCACCGCGTCCCTGCCGGGCTGGGTCTGCGCCCAGCGGTCGGCCGCGTTGGTGGCGAGGTTGAGACGGCCGCCGGTCCACCAGCGCGTGAAGGGGAGGCCCTCGCTGGTGTCACGCATTTGCGTGGGGGGCTGCTGCCAGCCGATCCCGATATCGTCGATGGTCGCCGCCCAGAACCGCTCAGGCTCGCGGCGGGCCACGTCTTTGAGCTCCTCGACGTCCTCGACGCCGAGCTTGGTCATGAACGAGCGCAGCCGGCTGCGCTCGACCTGTTCCCGCGTGGGAGACCACGCGTAGCCCGTGGTTGCGGAGATGTCCGTGCCGGTCACGGAGACCACGATAGGCCGCGCCGCCGGCGTTGCGCACGGACGGCGGCGGGCTTCGGTCAGATGGCCCAGGCGAGGCAACCCTCGGCCGCGACGCCGGCGGGCACGAGGTAGCCGCTCGGAAACGTCGCGCAGGGGTTGACTGGGACGCCGCCCACGTCCACCTCGAAGTGGAGATGGGGCCCGCTGCTGTTGCCGGTCGTCCCCACGTAGCCGATCGGGTCACCGGCGCGCACCACGTCGCCATCCAGCACCGCCACCTCGCTGAGATGTCCGTACAGGTAGGTGACCTGCGGTCCTTGCTGGGACGGCGGCGTCAGAAGGATGTGGATCCCGAAGCCGACGGTCGACTCGACCACGTGGATGCTGCCCGGAGCGACGGCGAACACGGGCAGCCCGGCGGCCGCCGCCAGGTCGATGCCCGTGTGGAACCACACGAAGCCGTGGTGAGCGGCATCCGGTGGGCACGTGTACCCACGAGGCGGCTTCGGCTCCGCGGACAACACCGTGCACCCGAAGCCCTGGCTCACCGTGAAGTGGCCCGGGGCCAGCGGCTCAGCGCCCCCGACGACCACGCCGGCAGTGGCGTCGACCTGGCTGATGCCGGCACTGGCGTCACCGGGTATGAGTCCGTTGACGACGGAGAACAGCACGAAGACGGGCATCGCGATCAGCGCGATCAAGCACAGGCAACCGCACCCCAGAAGACGGCGCACACTGCGCGCGGCGAGAAGGTGAGCGGCCGCTGCGGACAGGGACATCAGCCCGCGCCCGCGCGGAGGAGACCCGGTGCAACGCCGGCGGTGCGGGTGTCGGCCAGCGCCATGATCGCCGGCCCCGGCAGCACGCCGACGACCGCCCGCTCCGGACCGGCGAGGAGCACGCCGCGACCCGGCACCGCGGGACTGATCGCTGCGACCTCCTCGTCGCGGAGCTTGAAGACGTCGCGCACCTCGTCGACAACGGCCTCCTCGGTTCCGAGAACCAGCTTCGACGAGGAGGTCGCGGCGAGGGTGCGGCCGAGGTCGGTCCGCACGAAATCCTCGACGCGCTGCGAGAGCATCCACACGCCCGCGCCGTGTTTGCGAGCCTGGCGCACGAGCTGCCCCAGCACCTCGCCCGCGTCAGGATCGGAGGTGATGCGGTGCGCCTCGTCGACGACCACGATCATGCGACCGCGCCCCCTGCCGAGCGCATCGAGGATGGCAGTGAGCAGCACCGCCAGCGCCGGTGTTAGGTCGGCGCCGTACGTCATCGCGAACGAGCGCAGGCCGACGGCGATCGGCTGGCCGTCGACTGCAAAGGTGGAAGGACGGTCAAACACCGCGGCGCGCCGACCCTGGGTGAAGCGGCGCAGCCGTGCCGTGATGATGCGGCAGCGGTCGCGTTCGCGATCGGTGAGGGTGCGCGACATCGCGTGCGTCTGGAGATGGTCGACCGCGTCGTGCATGAGAGCTGCCGGCGCGGCCCGCTCGCGCGCGCTGAAGAAGTCGACCAGCTCGCCGTGCAGCCAACCCTGGTCTTCGTCCGGGAGGCGCCGGATCGGCCGGCCGTCGCGAACCCCTCGGTCGTCGCCGGCCATCACCGACAGGATCGGTAGCACCATCGCGGCCGCGGCGTCCGGGGAGGTCCCGACCGCGACGGCGAGCGGATTGAGCGCCTCCGTGCCCAGCTCGAGGTAGCGGCCGCCCACGGCGTGCATCACCGACTGGTATTCCGAGTCCGGGTCGATGACCACGGCCGCGACGTTCTCCATCACGTGGCGCACCAGCAGCGTCTTGGCGGCGACCGACTTGCCCGCCCCGGAGCTGCCCACCACGACCAGGTTGTGGTTGGGTTGCGCCCACACCGAGAAGTGCGCCGGCGTGCCGTTGAGGACGTTGACGCCCAGCAGTGGGGCACCGATGTCCGCGAACGGGGTCCCCAGGCAGGGCAACATCCGCGCGGCGACGGAGTCCGAGGTGAGCACCAGGCTTCGCGCCAGAGGTGGGCATCCGGGCGCCAGCGCCAGGGCAGGGAGGAAGCCGGGACCGCTCACCTCAGTGGTGCGAAAGCCATGCGCGGCCAGCACCGCGCCGAGGCGCTCTGCGGCGTCATGCGCGAGGTCGCGCGCGCTGTGCGCCACCGAGACCGTCAGCGCGATGCGGCAGGGCCTCACCTCGCCCTGAGCGAGGGCAGCGACGACGTCGGTCGTGTCCTGCAGCGCCACCTGCGCCTCGACCGGGTCAGCCCCCTGCCGCTCCGCATGAAGGAGCATCGACGACCGCCTGTGGAGCACCTTCCGCGCGACGGCGGGTGCTACCGGGAAGACGTGCAGGCTGGCGATGCCGAAGGCGTGCGCGCGCGTCATGGCGTCAACTACCGCTCCCACCTCGAGCGTGGCCGGGAGGCGGGTCGTGGTCAGCACGACGTGGTGCCGCTCGCCGATGTGCAGCACCTGGTCTCCGACCATCGCGCGCGAGGCGCCCAGTGGCGTGTGGGCAAGGAGAGCGGCGATGTCGTCGCGATCGGCGGCACGCACGTCGATGGCGAACGCTGCGGCGGTGCGCACAGCTGACTGCAGCGCCCGCTGCGCATCCTCCGCGGTGGCGTGCCGCGCGCGCGCTGCGCGCCACGGCGTGCTCAGATGGGGCACACCGTCGTCGCCGGCCGAGAGCGGGGCGAGCACCACGTAGTGGCGCAGGCCGAGCGTCGATTCCGCGAGCGTGCTGGCCAGCACGCGCTCGATGTCCCGTAGCGGCGTGTGCGGCCATCCGCTGACGCGCCGGTCGAAGGCATCACCGACCCGGTCGGCGTCGTGGTGAGTCATCAGGGTGAGGAACTGCACTGGACAGTCCACGGTCCCAACCCACCGGATCACCGCCGCGCACCATTCCAGGTACGTGTCGCTGCTGAGGCTGACGGGCGGCCCCTGCAGCACGAGGACGCCCCGGTGCCCTCCGGGGGCGAGACGCAGCAATCCCCGCGCATCCGTGGCCGGCGCCGGCACCGCCAGGAGCGGGCGCCAACGCCGCGGCACCCACCGCTGCACCGACGCACTGCCACGCTCGCCACTGACGCGGATGGAGCCGTCGAGGTCGCGCACGAGCGCGTGGGCGGCGGTCCCCCGGGTGACGGTCGAGGGCAGCAACCGCCAGGCATGACGGTAGGCCAGGTGGGTGCCGAGCCACACGCCCTGCCGCTCTGGAAGCCCGAAAGAGGCGGCCAGTGCCAGGAGGAAACCGGCCGCGGCAGCGCCCCACAGGCCGGGGAGGCGCAGGGTGAGCAGCAGATATGCCAGGGGGCTCACCGACGCCACCACGATCAGGGCGCGAACTGGCAGGAGCAATGGACCGACGGCTAGACGGAACTGCGCGTCGACGTTGAGTGGCACGCGGATGCTGCGTGGAGATTGGCTCACCGCACTGCCGCCTGTCGGGCTCGAAGGATCGGCGTGAGGTCGGGCGCCTGGTTGTGCAGCAGGCTGGCCAGCGTGACGCCGGCCACGGCGTCACCGAGGTGCGCGTCTGCCGCCAGCGCGCGGGTGTAGTCCGCCACACGTTGCGCAGCAGGTGGATCCAATCCGTCGAGATGTCCGGTGGCCGCGAGCACGGCGCGCCATCCCTCCTCGCCGCTCGCGAAACGGCCCACCGCGGCCGCCGCGGCCCGGTTGAAGGCGAGTTGGGCGGCGGGGTCGGCGAGCACGCCCGACACCGCGCTGTGCTGGCTGAAGTCGGCAGCGCCGGCGACGTTCATCGCCGCATCGATCTCGGAGCTCTCCCCCGACATCGCCGCAGCGTGGCCGGCGGCAGCCGCGGCCACCACCACGCCGGTCTCGCTGTTTGGCCGTGACGAGGTGGTGGCGGCTACCCCTCGCCGCGCCGGCCGGCTCAGCGTCTCGAGCACGCCTCCGGCTCTCGGCGCGCGACCTCCAAGCCTCATCAGCGCAGACACGTCGCCGGCAGCGTTGGGCAGCGCCATGACAGTCGTCGACATCGCGGTCGCCGCACCGGTGATGCCACCGTGGCTGAACGATCGCCAGGCGAGCCCGTGCACCGCCTTGCCGGTCATCCAGATTCCGCCGAGCACCGCAAAGCAGGCCAGGATCGTGCGGGTCAACGCCTCTGCAGCACCCGCTGTCGTCACGCCGCCCTGGTTGCCGTTCAGAAAGAAGAGCGCCACGCCCGCGGTGAGGGAACCGCACACCGATAGGACGATCGGCAGCAGCATGGCCGAGGTGAAGAGGTCGAGCCACCACTGGACGAATCGACTGCGATGGTCGTACACGGCCAGCGCGATGAACAGCGGCGCCGAGGCCACGGCAAACACCAGCTGGATGATCCGCAGCAGGTATAGCGAGAGAACGTACACGAAGCCGAACGCCACCAGCAGGATGGGAATGGCCACCAGGAAGTCACCGATGCCGGCCAGCCCGAAGCCGACGGCTGCGATGTTGCCGACCACCTTGCCGAGGTCGAGGTTGGTGGTGAAGGCAGACGCAACCGCGCCGCCTGCAGCCGCGGCGACGCGACCCGACGCGCTGGTGCTCAGCTTCATGACGTTGAGCAGCAGTGAATCTCCCGGGCTCGGCGCGATCAGCAGGCACGTCGCCACCAGCACGCGGACGACGTTATCGACCACCAGGTGCAGGGGGTCGGCGCGCTGGTCGAACACGCCCCGTACCACGCGCGCGACGCAGCACGTCATGGCGATGAACACGCCCGACACCGCGAACGCGCTGTACAGCCGCGGCCAGGCATCGGCGAGGGTCACATCGGCCGGCTTCAGCTCGTCGATGAGCTTCGGGCAGGCAGGCTGCATCCAGTCGGACTGGCAGGCGTCCCACCCCGGCTCCCCCGCCTGCTGCGGAATCGGTGCACCAAGGGTGTGGTGATACAGCCAGCGGAAGGGGTTCTGGATCACCTCGCCCGCCTGCGAGATGGCGTCTGACGCGCCTCCAAGGAAATTGCAGACCCCGTCGGGGATGAACCCGAATGGACCGCACGACGACAGCAGTATGGTGAGATGAAGGTCGGCGTGGATCACCGTGGTCACCACGTCAGCGCCCCCCGTCGTCTCCCGGCCGCCATGCCGGCAGGCTAGGCGGCTGTTGCGGACGGGCGGCGTACAAAAGCGGAGCCGCTCAGAGGCCGAGGGCGACGTCGTGGTCGCGTCGTCGTGAGTGGCGCCGCGCCAGCCGGTCAGCGACTGGTGCTTCGCGCGCTCGCAGCGCGCCTTCGTGAGCGCCATGTGCGGGGGCGGCGGGGTGGGCCGGAACGACGTGCTGCACATGTTCGTACCCGCGCAGCCGCAGCTCCCTGACGATGACCTCGGTCACTCCGGCAACAGTGGGGCGGCGCGCGCGGACAGCGCGGGGACGTCCTGGCGGGGCGCGGTAACCGTCCCGCCGACGTCCGTGCGGCGGCTCGAAGCTGATCCCAGGCGCTTTCAGCACACCGACGCCGGGGAGGTTCGCTCCGATGATCATGTTTTTCACCGTTCTCACCCACCTGCTCATGGACGTGCAGGTGGATCCCAGCCACGACACCCTGCACGTCTGGGAGACTGTGGCCAGCCCGTTGCTCACCGCCGGCGAGTACCTGATCCCGGCCGGGGTGGCATTCTCGAGCCTGCACAAGGTGATGCAGCACCAGGAGTCCGGCTCCGGCTTCCTCGTCGACATGCTCGTCAAGGGAGGCGGCGCCGTGTTGATCATCCAGCTCGTGAAGTCCTTCCTGCACGTGTAGCGCCACGCGTCCCGACCGGGAATTCCGGCTCTCAGTCCTCGTCGTCTGTCCGAAGATCCTCACCGCGAAAATCCAGGTCGCGCAAGGCGGGTGCGCCACCGCGTTTCGGCGCGGCGTTGCCGAAGCGCTCACGCAGCGAGTCCAGCGTGCGATCCAACCGCGTGTCGCGCGGCGCACCATGCACGTCGAAGAGGTCGAGCTGGGCGGCGGGGATGATGCCGCTGACGCCCATGCCGAGCAGGCGCACTGGCGCTCCCGACCACGCCGTGTTGAACAGCTGCATCCCTGCCTGCGCCAGCACGATGTCACCGTCCTGGGGTGTCGGCCAGGTGAGTTGGCGCGTGTAGGTGGCGAAGTCCGAGTAGCGCAGTTTCAGAGTCGCCGTCTTCGCCGCCCAGTGCCCGTGGCGCAGCTGTCTGCCCACGTCGGCCGCGCAGGCGCGCAGGAGACGATGCAGCTCGGCGCGGTCGCTGACGTCGGTGCTGAACGTCTCCTCTCGGGAGATGCTCTTGGGCCGGTCCGGCACGGTCACGTCGCTGCGGTCGATGCCGCGGGCGCGTTCGCTGAGGCTGATCGCGGCGTGCTCGCCGAGGCGGCGGCGCAACGCCGGCAGCGGGAAAGCGGCGAGGTCGCCGAGCGTCACCAGCCCGAGGCTCGAGAGCGCCTTCTCCGACGCCGGCCCCAGCCCGGGGAGGCGGCGCAGCGGCAGCGGGGCCAGGAACGCGGCCTCGTCGCCGGGTGGGACGACCACCATCCCGCGAGGCTTCTCGAGGTCGCTGCCCACCTTGGCGACCATCTTCGAGGTGGCCACGCCGCACGAGGCGTCCAGCTCGCACTCCGCCTTGATGCGGTCGCGCAGGTCCCGGGCCATCTGGTCGGGCAGGCCCATTCGCCGGATCGAGCCGGTCACATCGAGGTACGCCTCATCGAGCGACACCGGCTCCATCTGCGGGGTCAGCTGCCGGGCCAGGTCAAAGACCGCGCGTGACGCCGCGCGGTACGCGGTAAAATCCACCGGCAGGACCACCGCGTGCGGGCAGAGCCGCAGCGCGCGTCCCAGGGGCATCGCCGAGTGCACCCCGAACCGGCGCGCCTCGTACGAGCAGGCGCTGACCACGCCGCGCCGGTAGTTCTCGCCGCCGCCGCCGACGATGACGGCCTTGCCGCGCAGCTCGGGTCGGCGCAGCTGCTCCACCGACGCGTAGAACGCGTCGAGGTCGACGTGGATGATGGCGCGCGGCCAGTTCACCGTCCCAGTATCCAACCAGCGCGGGCGCGGCTGTCGCGGTGAGTCAGCCCGCCTTGGCTGCCGTCCCCGCCGCGCCGCTCTTCCCGTCGTGCAGGTCCTCGTCGCGCAGGTAGCCGGCGGCGATCATCAGGTCGAGGTACGACACGCCGAGGTGCGGGGCGGCGCGGCGCAGCACCCACGGTGGCGGGTTCTCCTTGTTCTTGTTGACCGCCTGGTAGAAGTAGATCTGGTTGAGGTCACAGAGCAGGGCGAGCCGGTGCAGCGAGATGCCACGAAGCCGGCATCTCTCCTTGAGGTAGTCACGAAAGTCCACTGCGGCGAAGCCTCAACGGTGTGTGTGGGAATCGTCGAACCGTGACGCTGGCCGAGTATAGCCCCGCTTGGTTTTCTCTCCCGACTCTTGTCACAACTGTGACTCGTCGAGCAGCAGCGCGGGCAGCTCGGACAGCGACGTGATGATCGCGTCGGGTGCGTTCTCCGCCGCCTCCTCCTGCGCGCCCGCGCCGTCGCGAACGATCAGCACCGTGCGCATCCCGGCGTCCGCTGCGCCGCGGATGTCCTCGCGCACGCGGTCGCCGACGAACACCGTGCCTGCGGCGCTGGTGCCCAGCGCGCTCAGCGCGGCCTCGAAGAGTCGCGGCGACGGCTTCCGCCAGCCCACCTCGCCGGAGAACACCGCGGCGTCCAGCAGCGCGGCGAAGCCGACGTGTGCGAGCTGGCCGTGCACGCTCGCGGAGTGGTACGCGGCGTTCGAGCAGATGCCGATGCGCAGGCTGCTCTCACGGAGCACGCGCAGGGTGGGAAGAGCGTCCGGGTACGGCCTGACCCCGTGCCACCACGCCTCCTGCACGAGCACGCTGCACTGCTCGCGCAGGCCGGCATCGAGGTCCAGGCCGATGTCGGCGAAGGCGCGCTGCTGCAGGGCGGCCACGTCGACCTCCTCGAGCGCCCCGCTCGCCTCGTGAGCCCCCACCTCGGCCTCGACACGATCGTGGACGGCCTCGCGGAGCACGGCCACGTCGGGGCGGCGATGGCCGGCCGCCTCGATGCGTGCGGCGATGGCCACCTGCGCCGCCTCGACCGCCTCGACGGGCCGCTCGAAGTGGACCAGCGTGAGCCCGTAGTCGAAGAGCACGGCCTCTATCGGCCCCGCCCGCAGGAGCAGGGACACCGGCCGCCCGCCCGCGCCGGAGAGATCGTGCCGGCCGCCGCTCACCCCGACGTGGGTCGGTCGCCACCCCGGCCGCGACGTCCGCGCCGGCGCCGGCCACCTGACCCGGGAGCGCGGGGCTGGCCGGGCGCCGCCGGGGAGTCCTGGCGCGGCGCGCCGCTGCCCGCTGCCGGTCCGCCGGGGTTCGCAGCTCCGGCCCCACCGCCACCACGCCCCCGGCGCGACCTCCTCCTGCCACCCTGCGGGCGGCCACTCGAAGGATTAGCGGGTGCCGCAGCTGCGCCGGCCGGTTCTGCCGCCTGGCCACCGCCGCCCCCGCCACGGCGGCGGCGCCGCCGCCGGCCGCTCCCCTCGCCGGGCGCCGCGCCGCGCTCGCCCTGTCCCTGGCCGCCCCGGCCGAAGCGGTCGAAGAAGGCCAGCGCCGGGTGGCGGCTGCGCGGCAGGGCGGCGCGCGCCTGCGGGTCGGCAGCGACGCGCTCCTCGAGCTCGACGAGCAGCTCCTCCAGGGGCCGCTTGTTGCGGCTCACGGGGGCGGCGGTCTCAGCCCAGGGCTGGAGCTTGGTGGCCCCGCCCTCGGGGATGCTGGTGTCGATCGAGCCCGGCACCTGGTCGAGCACGCTCTCGATGGCGCGAGCGACCAGGCCGTCGGTGTCCTCAGCCACCGGCATGGTCCAGGGCGACGCCGGCCAGGGCCAGCCCTGCAAGCGTCTTCAAATCGACCTCGCCAGCGCGGGCCATGCCGGTGAGCTGGGCGGCGTCGAACAGCCCGACGTCGAGGAGCTCGTCGACGTCGGGCGTGCTCTCGCCGGCGACCAGGCCTCGCGCCTCGAAGAACCAGATCTCCTCGCTCGAGTAGCCGGGGCTCACCGGCCCGTGACCGAGCTGGCGCCACTCGCGGGCGCCGTAGCCGGTCTCCTCGGTGAGCTCGCGCCGGGCGGTCGCCGCGGGGTCCTCGCCCGGCTCGCGAGTGCCCGCCGGCAGCTCCCACAGCGCCCGCCCGGTGGCGTGGCGCCACTGGCGCACGAGCACCACCCGGTCCTCGTCGTCGGTGGCCACCACGGTCACCGCGCCGACGTGCTCGACGATCTCGCGGCGCGCCTCGCCCCCGTGGGGGAGGCGCACGGCGTCCTCGAACACGTGCAGCAGCCTGCCCTCGTACACCGAGCGGCGGCGCAGAGGCTCCTCGCGGAGATGGCGGTCGTCAGGGCTCACAGCCGGGATTGTTCCGCATCGGCGGCTGCAGAGGACGCCGCGCCGGCCACGGTCAGCCTGCGATCAGGCGCAGCTCCACTGGTGAGCCTGTCCGTGGGCGAGCATCTTGGCCGTGATGTTGGACTGGTCGGCGGCGTCGTAGATGTTGGTGCCGCCGTTGTGCGTGAACGTCGACATCAGGAACTGGAAGAGCCCGATGTAGGGGCCGCCGGGGTTGTACGCGTTGGTGCGCAGGCCCGACTCGCAGCGGGCGATCTTGACCATCCAGCCACCGGAGACGCCCCAGCGGGCAGCGGCGGCCTCGATGATCCCGATCACGCTGTTGGGGTCGGCGGCGGGCGCGGCGTAAAACGGAACCTTCTTGGGGGCCGGCTTGGTCGCCGCGGGCGCGGGTGGCGCCGGAGCGAGGGTCGCCACCGGGGTGGCGGGCGCGGCGTCCCGGAGGTCGGGCTTGGCGACCGCGAACGTCCTGGCCTGGATGTGGCTGACCGTGGTGGCCTGGGTGCCGGCGACGGGCTGCGTTGCCGACACCAGGGTGAGCGCGAGAACTGGGCTGATGATGAGAGTGGTCATGCCCAGGACCACTCCTCGAGAACGACGTGGCAACCGCAAATAAACTCTCCTGTACCGCTTGGCCGGCGTTCCCTTCCTGGCGGGGCCCCCCCCGGGAACGTTGGTCTGGCTCCTCCGCGTGTGGGGCGGTGGGTCGCTGCCCCAGCAAGGAAGTGTGCTGACCTTTGCAACGAACCCGGGCCTGCAAGTCCTGCGCCAGCGGCGCGACCGGGGCACCCTACCACACGGTACCCCGACGACCGCAACGCCGTGGCCCGGTCGTGCTGGCTATCGCGCATGCGGCGCCAGCTGGCCCGGTCGCTCAGTTCGAGGTGGTTGCCCCGACCTGGCAGGTCGTCGGCGGGGCGTTCACGATGACCGGTACGTCGAGGTTCAGCGAGCCTCCGGGCTGGGGCCAGAGGAGCTGCCGAGAGCCCCCGCCGATGATCCTTC
>QHBU01000274.1:17326-17449 GCA_003244045.1 Candidatus Aeolococcus gillhamiae | reverse complement strand
CCGACCGAGAAGCTGACGGTGACCGCCCAGCAGCTGATCATCAAGGGCAAGGAGCAGGGGTGCCTGAGCCCCGATGACGTGCTCACCTCGTTTCCCGACATCGAGGCCGAGCCCGACCAGCTC
>QHBU01000274.1:0-17220 GCA_003244045.1 Candidatus Aeolococcus gillhamiae | reverse complement strand
GACGACGAGACCATCGCCAAGGCCGAGGCCGCCGACGCCGTCTCCTTTGACGACCCGGTGCGCATGTACCTGCGCGAGATCGGCCGCATCGACTTGCTCAAGGCGGAGCAGGAGGTCCACTACGCCAAGCTCATCGAGCAGGGCGACCTTGCCGCCAAGGACGCCCTCACCGAGGCCAACCTCCGGCTGGTGGTGTCGATCGCCAAGAAGTACATCGGCCGCGGCATGTCGTTTCTCGACCTCATCCAGGAGGGCAACCTCGGGCTGATCCGGGCGGTCGAGAAGTTCGACTACCACCGCGGATTCAAGTTCTCGACGTACGCCACGTGGTGGATCCGCCAGGCGATCACACGCGCCGTGGCCGACCAGGCGCGCACCATTCGCGTGCCGGTGCACATGGTCGAGGCGATCAACAAGCAGCTGCGCGTCTCGCGCCGGCTGTTCCAGGAGCTGGGCCGCGAGCCCAGCGACGAGGAGGTCGCTGACGAGCTCGGGATCACCGCCGAGCGCGTCCGCGAAATCAAGAAGATCTCGCGCGACCCCGTCTCGCTGGAGACGCCGGTAGGCAACGAGGATGACACGGAGCTCGGCGACTTCGTCGAGGACAAGGAGGCCACGCCACCGTCCGACGCGGCCGTCCTTTCCGTTCTCCACACCGAGATGGAGGACATGCTCGACACGCTCTCGCCGCGGGAGCGCCGCGTGCTGCAGTTGCGCTTCGGGCTCGCCGACGGGCATCAGCGCACGCTCGAAGAGGTCGGCAAGCGCTTCGGCGTCACCCGCGAACGCATTCGGCAGATCGAGGCGAAGGGATTGCGCAAGCTTCGTCATCCCTCCCGCAGCCGCCGGCTCCACGACTTTCTCGAATAGCGATTTCGCGTTCGCACGAACGTGCGCTCCGTATACTGCGGACAAGTGGACGACCCGACCCCACTCGAGACCCTCTCATTCAGTCCGGGTTAGCTCAGCGGTAGAGCAGGCGGCTGTTAACCGCAAGGTCACTGGTTCGAATCCAGTACCCGGAGCCATCGCCACATTCGAAGGGGACGACACACCATGGCCGACGCTCCAGCACGCAACACACCAGGGCCAGACCTCGATCCGCTAGACGCTGCTGCTCCGCTCGAAGAGCGAACAGCCCGCAGCGCCGCCGCTGCCGCCATCCCCAGCGTCGCGGAGCGCACTGACGCGGGCGCGTCCGATGTGGAGCTTGTGGGGCGGACTGCCGGGCTCCGAGCCCAACTGGGCGACGAGGCAGAGGTCCCTGTCCTTGTCGGGGTCGCGTCGTCCACCTCTGTCGACGGGCGCGCCGCCGGCGAGATCGGTCGGATCGCGAGTGGCGCGCCTCCACTCCAGAGTCCCCCCGCGGATGCGCTGCCAGTGTGGTCGTTCCGAGACGGCGCTGGGCGTGGCGCGCGCGTCGAACCGTCGCTCGCGCCGACGGACCGCAACCAGGTCGAGCTGCCCTTCACCCCGGCCACAGAGTTGGTGGCGCCCACGGCCCCCCCGGACCGACCGCAGCCGCTGTTCGGGCCCGTCGGGCGCGGACGATCCCCGTTGTTCGTCGCCCTGCTGTCGGCGGTGACGCTCGGCGTCTACGCGCTGATCTGGCACCACCGTATCAACCGCGAGCTCGAGGAGTTCGACCCGAAGCTCCACTCACGGCCCATGCGCAGCGCCGTCGCAGTTGCCGTCCCCTGGGTGATCGGGTTGGTCAGCACGGTCGCGGGGGCGGCGCTGATCGTCGGCGAGCGGCTGTCCGTCCATCTGCCGCTCGCCTCGCACGTGACCACAGGCCAGTCCTACTTCTTGCTGGCCGGCCTGGTCGCGGTCCCGTACCTCACGCTCCTGGTGCCGTTCAGCGTGGTCGCGGTGGTGATGACGCTCGAGCGACTGCGCTGTGTCGAGGAGCACGTCGGCACGACGACCGACCGGCAGGTGAGGGCGGTAGGCAGCTCCATGCTGCTCGCCATCCCAGTGATCGGTGGCCTGGTGCTCCTCGGAGTGGCCCAGCGCAGGCTCAACGCAGTGTGGGATGCCGTGGCACCGTCGGGGCGCCTCTCGCTCTGAGCAGCCTCGACCCGCCGCCGCCACCCCCGCCACCGCCACCACCCCCGGAATGGCGTGGTGGCGCAGCGCCCGCGTCGGGGGCCGAGGAGCGCCAGGGCAGGCGGCGGCGGAGCGCGCTGCAGACCCCCGGCTACGTCGACCGCATGGACGTCGCCGACGACGCCGACGGGCGGGTGGCGATCTTCAGCATCGACGCCGCCCACCGGCTCGACACCGGGGGGACGCCGCCGCCTCCGTCGGACCTGCCGGGGCCGGCCGGAACGGCGGCGAGGCTGGGGACCTTGCTGGACAGCACCTACGCGGGTGTCGGGATCGCCGTCGTGCTCGTCGTCATCCTGGTGCTGGGGCTCGTGCTGGCCTGCCACTAGCAAAACGGCCTGCTCACACAAATCAGTGTGTTACACTACCTTGTGTGAGCAGAAGCACGTTCGGCGCCGGCGAGGAGCTGGCGGGCCAACCGACCGATGCCGAGCTGATCGCCCAGGTGTTGGGCGGCTCTCGGCCATCGCCTGCGGTCGCGCGGTGCGCTGCGACGGTCGCCCGGCTTCCGCTCTGGGAGCGTCGCGTGCTCGGCGCCGCTGGGCTGGTGCGCGAGCACGGCGTCACGCCGGACCGTGCCCTGCGCCTGGCCGCCGTCTGGGAGCTGGCGGAGCGCTGGTTTCCTGACGACCGCCCGGCGATCACATCGCCTCGGGAGGCGGTGCTGTTGCTCGGCGGCCTGCGCTCCGCCTGCCGCGAGCAGGTGTGGGTGCTCATGCTCGACGCTCGCCACCGACCGATCTCATGCGAGACCGTGGCGGTGGGCACGATCAACAGCTCCCGGCTGGCACCACGCGACGTGCTCGCTCCGGCGTTGCGTGCCGGGTCAGCCGCGCTCGTGGTGGCGCACAACCATCCATCCGGGGATCCCGCGCCATCGCGAGCCGATCGGCAGGTGACCGATGCGCTCCGCAGCGCCGCTGCGCTGGTCGGCATCCCGATGCTCGACCACATCATCGTCGCGGCGCGCGGTCATCACTCCTTCCGCGAAGTGGAGGGATGGGACGTGGTGACCGCGGCCTGAGCGTGGGTCAGGAGAACGCGTCCTCGCCGGTGATCGCCTTGCCGAGGATGAGGGTATGCACCTCCTCCGTCCCCTCGTACGTCAGGACGGACTCGAGGTTGTTCATGTGGCGCACCACCGGGTACTCGAGGGTGATGCCGTTGGCGCCCAGGATTGTGCGCGCCTCGCGGGCGATGTCGATGGCGGCGCGCACGTTGGCTCGCTTGGCCAGCGACACCTGCACCGGGTGCAGCCGCCCCTGATCCTTGAGGGTCCCCAGGCGGTGCGCCACCAGCCGGCCCTGAACCAGCGAGGTCGCCATGGTGGCGAGCTTGGCCTGGGTGAGCTGGAAACCTCCGATCGGGCGGTCGAACATTCGACGCGTCTTGCCGTACTCGACGGCGGCCGCAAAACACGCGCGCGCGGCGCCCATGGCCCCCCAGGCGATGCCGTAGCGGGCCTCGTTGAGACAGGAGAGCGGACCGCGCATCCCGCTGACATCGGGCAGCATCGCGCTCTCCGGCAGCTCCACCGAGTCGAAGTGCAGCTCGCTGGTCACCGACGCGCGCAGCGACAGCTTGCGATGGATATCCGCCGCAGTGAAGCCGGGCGTACCGCGCTCCACGAGGAACCCGCGCACGCCGTCATCGGTCTTCGCCCAGACCACAGCCACGTCGGCCACCGACCCGTTGGTGATCCACATCTTGCTCCCGTTGAGCAACCACCCGCTGCCGGTGCGCGTCGCGGTGGTGCGCATGGCGGTGGGGTCGCTGCCAGCATCAGCCTCGGTCAACCCGAAGCAGCCCACCATGGTCCCTGCGGCCATCTCTGGCAAGAACTTCTGCTTTTGCTGCTCACTGCCGTAGGCGCGGATCGGGAACATCGCCAGCGATCCCTGCACTGACACGAACGAGCGCAGTCCGCTGTCTCCCGCCTCCAGTTCCTCGCAGGCAACGCCGTACGCGACGGCGGTGGCGCCCGCACAGCCGTAGCCCTTGAGATGCATGCCGAGCAGCCCGAGCCCGGCGAGCTCGGCGATCAGCTCACGCGGGAAGGTGGCGGCCTCGAAATGGTCGCCGATGATCGGCAGTACGCGCTCGCGCACCATCGAGCGCACCGTGTCCCTGACCAGGCGCTCATCGTCGCTGAGCAGGTCGTCGACGCTGTAGAGGTCGCTCGAACTCGGCAACGAGGCGGGTGCCTGTCGGGGCTGGTTCGTGGTCACCGCCAGATTGAACCACGCCGCCGGGGGGCTCAGGCGAGTGCGGCCGCCGTCGACGATCGACGAGCGGTCCGCATCTGGTCGCGCAACGCCGCTTCCGAGGTGAAGCCCACTTTGACGGCGATCGTCTGCCCGTCGCGACTGAGCACCACTGTCGTCGGCAGGGTCATCACGCGGTACATCTGCGCCCAGGCGGGTTCACACGCGACATCGATCTCACGGATGATCACGTCCTCGAGGAGGCTGCGCAGGCGCTGCAGAGCCGGTCGCTGGGCGCCGTGGCACACCGTGCAGTTCGCGCCCGTGACGTACAGGATGTCGGGCAGCTCGCCGAGGTGGCTCCGCGTGGACGTCCCCAGGACTGCTCTGCCGACGAGACGACGCTGCGCCGCCAGCGCGACCCAGGCCGCGACCGCGGCCAGGGGCGCGATCAGCGGTGACATCGTCAGCCGGCGGCGGCGCGGCGTCGGGTCAGCGGGAGGAGACCCGCCCGGACCAGCTGCGGGCACACGATGCAGGCGACGCAGGTGTCGAAGGCGAAGTTGAGGAACGCGAGCGCGATCACGATCAGCCGAGCGACCAGGCGACGGTGAGCTGGCCGAGCACCGCGGCGACGCTGGCGGCCACGATGACCATCGCGAAAAGGGTACTGGAATGGTCGGGTTTCTCGGACTGCCGGCGCATGGGCCGGAGCGGGTACGCTCGCCACCGCGACAGCCCAACGCCACCAGAGGGTTTTCAGCGGTGCCCGCCAAGAAGTACGACATCGGAACGCAGCTGCGCGAGGCATTCGCTCGGGAGGCTGAGAGCGTGGTGCGCTGCCTCTTCTACGCTCGTCGCGCCGACGTCGAGGGTCGCGCCGACATCGCCGCCGTCCTCCGTTCCATCGCCGACGGCGAGATCAGCCAAGCGTTCGGCCATCTCGAGTTCCTCGAGGAGACCGGTGATCCGCTGGCCGGCGGGGGAGACGCGGCCGGCGACCTTGCCGCCGTGATCGAGGTGGAGGGCCGGGCCGTCGAGCGCTACACCGAGCTTGCCGCGGGGGCCCGCGCCGCAGGCATGAGCGACGCGGCCGGTTGGTTCGACAGCCTGGTCGACGCCGAGTCCGTCCACCTCGGGGTGCTCCGCCGCGCCGCGGCAATGGATCTCTAAAGTGGAGCGGTTCGCGGCCGGCGAGGTGCGCATCGGCCCCGCGTACGAGTCCGAGCGGATTGCCGTCCGCGCCGAGCTCGCGTCCAGCGCCGAGCAGCGCAGGGTGGCGCTCGGTGCCGACCTGGTCCTCGTCTTCGAAAGCCGCGAGACGGTGCGCCTGGCGCTCGAGGAGTCGCTTCGAGCCGAGCGAACCAGCCACCACGAGCGGATCGCCGCTGAGGCGGACGCTTTCTCGGTGCTCACGGGTGGCGGGCACGACCTCGCCGCGACCCTGTATGTCGACGTCGCCGACCCGGTGGCCCTCGCCGAGCGCCTCGGCGAGCTGAGCGGGGTCGAGGACACCGTGTACCTCGAGGTGGCAGGACGCCGGGTCGCCGGCCGACCCCACCCGGCAGACAGCGGCTCAGGGGCTTTTCACCTTCTCTTCGCGCTCGACGACGGGCAGCGCGCCGCGCTGCTCGGCGGCGCCGCGGTGGCGGCCGGCGCGGACCATCAGGGCTGCCGGACGTCGATCACGTTGAGCGCGGACCAGGGACGCGCGATCGGCGCCGACCTGCGCGGGTGAGCGGAGCGCACGGCGCACCGCGGGTGTGCCGTGCCGGCATCGTCCCGATGCTCGTCGCCGCCGTGCTGACGGTGGTGCTGGCCGGCTGTGGCGACACCACGTCGCAACCCGCCTGGGTTCACGCCCACCCGGACACCTCGGTGCTGGCGTTCCAGACCACGGCTCCCGGAGTTTGTGCCATAACCGTCCAATACCCGAACGACGCGCCGGCGGCCATCGGCTACCTCGGCAGCACCTACGTGCAGGTGCAGCGGCGCCCCCACCCCGCGTCGACCGCGGGCCGCGACCTCGGGAACTCCGCGGATTGGCGGGTGCTGCTGCTGAGAGGCGGTGACCTGCTTCTGGTGACCCCAGGAGACGCGTTCGACTACCGACTCGAAGCTACCTGCTAGGGCGAGGGGGGAACTGCCGTCCCCTGCGAGAATGGTTGCGATGACTGAACGCGCCGGAGTCCTGCCCTTCACGTCGCTGGTCGGCCAGGACACCATGAAGCAGGCGCTGCTCCTCAACGCCGTCAACCCGGCCATCGGCGGCGTGCTCATCCGCGGGGAGAAGGGCACCGCCAAGTCGACGGCGGTGCGCGGGCTGGCGGTGCTGCTGCCCGACGTGGCCGTTGTCGCCGGCTGCCGCTTCCACTGTGACCCCGGTGCGCCGGCGCTGTGGTGCGAGGAGTGCACGGCGCGAGCGCACGCGGGCGAGACCCTGCACAGCGTGTCGCGGCCCATGCGTGTCGTCGAGCTGCCGGTCAACGCCAGCGAGGACCGGGTGGTCGGTAGCATCGACGTCGAGTCGGCCATCAAGCGAGGCGAGCGGCGATTCGAGCCCGGGCTTCTCGCCGCGGCCAACCGCAACCTCCTCTACGTCGACGAGGTCAACCTTCTCGACGACCACCTCGTCGACGTCCTCCTCGACGCGGCCGCCATGGGTGTCAACACCGTGGAACGCGAAGGTGTGTCGCTGTCGCACCCGGCCCGCCTGATGCTGGTCGGCACCATGAACCCGGAGGAGGGGGAGCTGCGCCCGCAGCTGCTCGACCGCTTTGGGCTGTGCGTCGACGTCGGCGGCCTGCAGGCGCTCGAGGACCGCGTGCGGGTGATGCAGCGGGACCGTCGGGCCGCCGAGGACACCTCGCCCGACGAGGATCGTGACCAAGAACGGCTCCGCGCCATCA
This sequence comes from Candidatus Aeolococcus gillhamiae, assembly GCA_003244045.1. Taxonomy (GTDB): domain Bacteria; phylum Chloroflexota; class Dormibacteria; order Aeolococcales; family Aeolococcaceae; genus Aeolococcus; species Aeolococcus gillhamiae. Next base: position 9,998 of record QHBU01000274.1, on the reverse strand, counting down.
TCGCCCGCGCCACCGAATTGCTGCCGCTGGTCCGCGTCAGCAGGTCCATGCGTCAGTTCATCGCGCTCATCTGCATCGAGGCGGGAGCGGTCGGGCATCGCGCCGACATCGTGATCAGCCGCACCGCCCAGACCATCTGCGCCTGGCGCGAGGCCGAGGCCCTCGAGGCTGCGGGCTCGACCGACCCGGCTACGGCGATCGAGGACCTGATGGTGAGCGCCGCCGACGTGGTCACCGCGGCGGACCTGGCCCTGGCGCATCGCCGCCGAGACCATCCCTCGGACGGCAGCAGCGCACCGTCGCCCGTCGAGGCGGCGCGCGAACGGATGGAGGAGATGCGCCAGAACACCGAGACGCCGGCGGGCGAGTCGGACTCGAACGCGGAGTCGGAGGACAGCGAGATCCCACAGGAGTCCACGACGTCGGCGGAGCAGGGAGAGGGTGCCTCCCACGGCGACCAGGCGCGTGGCACCGAGTCGACGGCGTCAGGCCCTCCGCAGCTGTACTCGGGCGAGCTGTTCCCGGTTCGCAAGATCAGCCTCCCGCGCGACCGTCGCAGCCGCAAGGCCGCCGGCAAGCGCAGCCAGGCGCGCAGCCCGGACCGTCGCGGCCGGTACGTGGGCGCCGTACAGACCGAGCACACGTCCGACGTCGCGTTCGATGCCACCGTTCGCGCCGCCGCTCCACACCAGCTTCGGCGCCGCGACGAGGCGGTGGCGGCGGGCGTGGTCGATGCACCGGTGCTGCACCTGGAGCGCCAGGATCTGCGCCAGAAGGTGCGCAGGCGTCGCACCGGGACGCTCATCGTCTTCGTCGTCGACGCCAGCGCATCGATGGACGCCGAACAGCGCATGCAGGCTACCAAGGGCGCCGTGCTCTCCCTGCTGCGTGACGCCTACGTCCGCCGCGACAAGGTGTCGCTGGTGGTGTTCTCGGGTCGCAGCGCCCGGGTCATCCTGCAGCCGACGTCCAGCGTCGACCTGGCGGAGGAACGGCTGCAGCGGTTGGGGGTCGGCGGTACCACGCCGCTGACGCACGGGTTGGTCGCGGGGCTCAAGGTGGTCCGCACCGAACGTCTCCGCGACTCCTCGGTGTACCCGCTCATGGTGCTGATCAGCGACGGCCGCGGCAACATCTCGCTGTTCGGCGAGGAGCCGCTGCTCGAGGCGCAGCGCCTGGCCGCACAGATCGGCGCCGAGCGCGTGCGCATGCTGGTCATCGATTCCGCTCGCGACCACATCGGCGCCAAGCCGCTGCCCGCCGTCGGGGGCCCGGCGCGCCCGGCGCGGTCGCAGCTGTTCAGCGGCGGGTACGGCTTCAACGCCTGCCTCGACCTGGCGGAGCGGTCGGGAGGCGAGTACCTGGGGCTGTACGACCTGAGCCAGGGCGCGATCCTCGCCGGGGTGGAACGCAGCCTGCGCGCGCGCTGAGCGCCGCGCCGCGAGTCGGCGACAAACAGGGACAATCGGGTCATGCAGGTCGGTCGCTCCGTCTTCCCGTTCACCGCCATCGTCGGCCAGGAGCCGATGCGCGAGGCGCTCGTCCTCAACGCCATCAACCCCGCCATCGGTGGCGTTCTCATCCGCGGCGAGAAGGGCACAGCAAAGTCGACGGCGGTGCGCGCGCTCGCCCGCCTGCTCCCCGAACAGGACGTCGTCGTGGGCTGCCAGTTCGGCTGCCCACCCGATCCGGGCGAGCAGCAGTGCCTCGACTGCAGCACGCGCAGCGCGGCAGGCGAGGAGCTGCCTCGGAAGCTCCGCCAGATGCGCGTGGTGGAGTTGCCCATCAACGCCAGCGAGGACAGGGTGGTGGGCAGCATCGACATCGAGGCGGCGATCAAGACCGGCGAGAAGCGCTTCGAGCCGGGCGTGCTTGCCGAGGCCAACCGCAACATCCTCTACGTCGACGAGGTGAACCTGCTCGACGACCACATCGTCGATGTGCTTCTCGACGCCGCCGCGATGGGTCTTAACACCGTCGAGCGCGAGGGCGTGTCAGTGTCGCACCCGGCCCGCTTCATCCTGGTTGGAACCATGAACCCTGAGGAGGGTGACCTCAGACCTCAGCTGCTCGACCGCTTTGGCCTGTGCGTCGACGTCACGGGCATCCACGACGTGGCCCAGCGCGTGGAGATCGTCGAGCGACGAGAGGAGTTCGAGGAGGATCCTGAGGCCTTCGCGCAGCGTTTCGATTCGCAGGAGAACGCCGAGGCACAGAGGATCGCGCGGGCGATCCGGACCCTTCCCGACGTGGAGATCGACCGCGACATCCTCGTCGGGATCGCCGCCCTCGGCATCGAGCTCGAGGTCGACGGCCACCGCGCCGACATCGTGACCCGCAAGAGTGCGCAGGCCCTGGCGGCCTACGAGAACCGCGACCGCGCCACCGCAGCCGACGTCGAGCGGGTCGCGCCGGCGGTGCTCGCGCACCGCGTCAAGCCTTCGGTCGCCGGCACCAAGCGCAACGTCGACCTCGGCGAGGTCATGCGGCGCGCCGTCGGCCGCGAGGAGGCCTAGGCCGCCCCGCCGTCGTCGGGCTCGTGCCCGTGCTGGCCGGTGTCGAGACGCTGCTCGGCGCCCTCGTCATTCTGCTCCTGGTCGAGCGCCTGCTCGGGCGTGGTCGGTGGCCCCTCCTCGACGGGCGCTCCGCCGGCCTTCTCGACCTCCTGGTTGCCCGGATGACCCTGCTCGGTCATACAGCCTCGTCCTCGTCATCGACGAGGGAGAGGAAGGGGCGGCGCGCGAACACCGTCTGTCGCATCAGCCGCTGTAGCAGGTTGGGCGTCCTGTAGCTGGCCACCGGTACGCTCACCGGCTTGCGCTCGATGTTGCGCCGCGAGATGTGGATACCGTGCTTAGGGAGGATCCGGCGCAGGTATCCCCAGGTGTCATAGAGACCGTTGCTCACCGACTCGTAGCCGTGCTGGAGAACCATCAACCGGGCGCTGTAGGACATCAGCTCGTGGAAGAACATTTTTTCGTCGTCCGGCCGGGGCTCGATGAGCAGGATGTCGACGTCGGGATGGTTGTGACGCACCAACTTGATGTGGTCGAGCAGCCCGTCGTGGAGCATGCCCCGGAACACCTGGTTGTAGACGCCGCGCATGCCCATGTCGGCGAGGTGGTCGCCGACGAGCCCACGCATGCCCTCGGGCGGGCTCAGGTTGCGGGTATCGACCGGGACGATGGGGTTGATGGCGACGATGAGGGTGGCCCCGCGGTCCACCGCGACGTCGATCGCGGAGATGCCCTTGATGCCGCCGTCGACGTAGTCGATGTCTTCGATGCGCACCGGCCGGAAAAGCATCGGGACGGCGCTGCTTGCCGCCGCCGCCAGGGAGATGGGAACGTGGGCGCGCGCGTTGAACCGCGAGAACACAACCCGCTGCCCGGAGTCCAGCGCGCATGCCACGATGTGCAGCTCCCGCTGCAGGTCGCGGAAATCGTTGCTGAACCCCTCGCGGGTGAGCAGGCGCTCGAGGAAGCGCACCAGCTCGGTGTTGCTGAAGACCCCAGAGGGGATGAGGGGGCTGAGCATGCCGAGGATGTCGACCGGGTTGAGCTTGCCGGGGTGACGAGCGAGCTCCCACACGATCTCCTGGGTGAGGCGTGGCAGCTTGGCGACCCGGCCGGCGACCTCGGCGATGTTCGGCCTGTAGATGCCCCATCGCGACGGGGGGCGCAGCATCTGATTGGTGCCTTCGAGCCCCAGCGCCATCTCGGTCGGCGTGATGCCGTTGACAAGGAGGGCTCCGATCATCGAACCGGCGCTGGTGCCGACGTAGATGTCGAAGTCGTTGACGCTGCTCCCCACCAGGAGGTCGTCCAGCGCGCGAAGCGCCCCGATCTCGTAGGTCAGGCCGGTGATGCCCCCGCCGCAGAGCACCAGCGCCCGCTTTCCGCCGGTGGGGTCGGGGGCGACGAGGCGCCCGTTGGTCACGCGCCTCCGGGTGGGCATGGCCGGATCATATTGGAGCGGGCGCGGCACGGTGCAACGCTTCTGCTGCATTAATCCTGAGACCAGCGTGGCTGGGCGGAGTGCCAAGGGGGAACGCAGTTCCTCCTTCGCTTAGCATGGCCGCTCGTGTCCAGCAATGCCCTCGGGCTGATCCGCAACTTCTGCATCATCGCCCACATCGACCACGGCAAGTCCACGCTCGCAGATCGACTCCTGGAGCGGACCGGCACCGTGGCGATGCGCGACATGCAGGACCAGCTGCTCGACACCCTCGACCTCGAGCGCGAGCGCGGCATCACCATCAAGGCACAGGCGGTGCGTCTCGACTACCCGGCGGTTGACGGCTGGACGTACCAGCTCAACCTCATCGACACGCCTGGCCATGTCGACTTCGCCTACGAGGTTTCGCGCTCGCTGGCAGCGTGTGAAGGGGCACTCCTTGTCGTCGACGCCTCGCAGGGGATCGAGGCGCAGACACTCGCCAACGTGTACGCCGCGCTCGAGGCAAACCTCGAGATCATCCCGGTGATCAACAAGATCGACCTCCCGGCCGCCGACCCCGAGCTGGTGCGCAGGGAGATCGAGGACGTCATCGGCCTGCCCGGCGACGGCGCGTTGCTGGCCAGCGCCCGCCAGGGCATCGGCATCGACGAGATCCTCGAGGCGGTCGTGGCCCGGGTGCCACCTCCGTCCGGCGATGTCGATGCACCGCTGCAGGCGCTCATCTTCGACAGCAAGTACGACGCTTACCGGGGCGTCATCGTGTACGTGCGCGTCATGCACGGCGTCATCCGCCAGGGGCAGCGCATCCGCATGATGGCCACCGGAAAGGACTTCATCGTCGATGAGGTGGGCGTCTTCCGGCCGCAGATGACGTCGACGGGCTCGCTCAGCCCCGGCGAGGTGGGCTACGTGGTCGCCTCCGTCAAAGACGTGCGCGACAGCAAGGTCGGCGACACGGTCACCGACGCGGCGCACTCTGCGCGGCAGGCGCTGCCCGGCTACCGGACCGTCACCCCGATGGTCTTCGCGGGCATCTTTCCGATCGACTCGGACGCTGTCCAGGACCTCAAGGAGGCGCTCGGCAAGCTCAACCTCAACGACGCCTCGCTGGTCTACGAGCCGGAGTCGTCGGTGGCGCTGGGCTTCGGCTTCCGCTGCGGATTCCTCGGCCTTCTCCACATGGAGATCGTCCAGGAGCGTCTGGAGCGCGAGTTCGACCTCGAGCTGCTCACCACCGCTCCGACGGTCGAGTACCGGGTGCGCCTGCGCAGTGGAGAGATGGTCGCGGTCGACAATCCCGCCATGCTCCCCGACCCCGCCCACATCGACGTGATCGAGGAACCGCGGACGCGGGCGACGATCTTCGTGCCCAAGGACTACGTCGGTCCGCTCATGGAGCTGTGCCAGGAACGCCGCGGCGAGCTTCTCGACATGCAGTACCAGCCCGGCGATCGTGTCGCGCTCATCTATGACCTGCCGCTCGGCGAGATCATCCACGACTTCTACGACCAGCTCAAGTCGCGCAGCCGCGGCTACGCCTCGCTCGACTACGTGATCACCGGCTTTCGGGCTGAGAAGCTGGTCAAGCTCGATATCCTCGTCGGGGGCCAGCGCGTCGACGCGCTGTCAATGATCGTCCATCGCGACAAGGCGGCTTTCCAAGGACGCAGGCTAGCCGAGCGCTTGCGCAAGCTGATCCCGCGCCAGCTCTTCGAGGTCCCCATCCAGGCAGCGATCGGCGGCAAGATCATCGCCCGCGAGACGGTTTCGGCGATGCGCAAGGACGTCCTCGCCAAGTGCTACGGCGGCGACATAACCCGCAAGCGCAAGCTGCTCGAGAAACAGAAGGAGGGCAAGAAGAGGATGAAGCGCGTCGGCAACGTCGAGATCCCGCAGGAGGCCTTCATGGCCGTCCTCAAGCTGGACGAATAGCCGTGCCCGCGAGTAAGCGGCGCCGCGCCGCCCGCACGAGGACCGTTCCTGTCACGGTCGATGCCGCGCCGGCGCCGGAGCCGGCCCCCGCGATCAAGCCGGTGACCCCAACGCGACGGCGGCCCCCCGCGGCGGCGAGCGATGCCCGAGACGTGCCCTGGACGGGCAGGGGCATGCTGGCGCTGCTCGGGCTGGTGTTCCTGCTCCAGCTGCCCATCGGTGTGGTCATCAACCTCACCTCGCACACCAACCCCCTGATCATCGACGTCTTCTTTTTCCAGCCCCAGTACCTTGTGGTGGCGTGCGTGGTGATGATGCCGCTGGCGCGGCGGCTCACCGGTCAGGCACGAAACCTGCGCCTCCTGGAGTCGCTGTCGCTCGGCGTGATGTACGCGTTGCTCTCGCTGATGTTGAGCACCGTCTTCGTGCACCCGGCGAACGCATCGGTGTCCACCGATCAGTTCATCCGCAACCTGAAGCTGAGCGACGGCCTGCTCATTGCCCTCTCCGACGTCGTCGCCCTCTTCGCGACGGTGACCCTCTACCCGGGGTTCAGCCGCCTGCTCGGCACGCCGGGTCGCCGCGCCAGGGCACGCATGCAGCGGCGCACAGGGGCGGCTTCGGCCGCGCCCAAGGCCGCCGGTCGCAACCCCGCCAGCCGCCCCGCCACCTCGAAGCGCAAGGCCCAGCCAAGGCGGTAGCGGGCGGTCCGCTACTCTGGCAGGGCCGGGGTTGCCGAGATGCTCACGCGGTTGCGAAGCGCTTGTAACAACTCCCCTGATGCCGGCGGCTGCGACGGTGGCGGCCCGGATGATGTGGCCCATGCGCTTGGCGCGGTTCCGTCCTGCACTCACGTCCCCAACCCGACGACGCCGTCAGCGGGGCCAGGGCATGGTCGAGTTCGCCATCGTCGCGCCGGTTTTCTTCTTCACCATCTTCGCGATGATCGACGGCGGCTTCCTGCTCTACAGCATCAACGCCGTCGACCAGGCCACCACCGTGGGGAGCAACGCGATCGCGGGCCTCGGCAAGGTGTCGACCGCGGACACCACCGCCCTGGCGCGGATGGCCGCATCGCCGGGGCTGGAAACGACCTCGCTGATCAACGTCACCCGCGTCGACATCGAAGAGATTGTCACCAACGCGACCGGGGACGGCTTCTCGACCAACAGCGACGGGACACCCACCATCCAGACCGACTGCGGAGGCGCGTGCGTCAACGTGTACCTGATCGGCGCGGGCGGGGCGGTTACCTCGAGCACGGTCCCCTGGCCGCCGAGTGACCGTAACGTGTACAACGGGCAGAGTTCCTTTGTCGGCCTGAAGGTCTACTACTCCTACAAATTCCTCACCGGCGTGGCCGGCACCGCAAACCTCACCACGACGAAGACGTTCCGGCTCGAGCCGCAGAACGCGCCGGGCACGTGATGATGAGGAGAGGACGGCAGCGAGGCCAGGCGGCGGTGGAGCTGTGCTTCGTGCTGCCGGTGTGCCTGATGCTCTTCATGGGCGTCTACACGGCGGGATCGTTCATCTCGGACATGAATGTCGCCGGCCAGGCCACCCGGGCCGGGAGCCGTCTCGGCGCCGAGATCGGCAACTACGGCTACGGGTCGAGCAACCCGCTGACCGCCACCTGCATGGGGGCAAGCACGACCAACCCATGCGCGGTCGACCAGGACATCGTGACCACCGTGGCCACTGTTGCAAAGGGACTGCAGAACATCACCTCGATCGATGAGATCGACATCTACGACCCGTGCGCGGTGTCAGGCAGCTGCACGTCCGCGTCGAGCGTGTGCAGCGACGCTGGGAACATCGCCGGCAAATACCAGACGGGCGACCCGGTGGACGTGTACAAGCTGGTGAGCGGAGCGTGGACCCTGCAGAACCCCGGCCCCAACAACTACACCCTCAACCTGCGCACCCAGCAGCACCCGAACGAGCTCGCCGTCGGAGTGCGCATCCTCTACCACTTCCAGGCGTCCGCGCCGATCAACTTCTTCAACGCGCAGGCATCGAATTACGCAGTGATGTGCCTCGCGCCAACCGAGGCCGGATCATGAACCGACGACACCCGCGCGTCCGGAATCCCAGGCGTGAGTCCAGCAAGGGCCAGGTCATGCCCATCTTCGCGCTGGTGGTCGTTGTGCTCTTCGCCGCCACCGGCCTTGCCGTTGACGCCGGCATGGCGTTCCTCTCCTACAACGGCGCCGAGCGCGCGGCGGCCGCCGCCGCGCTGGCCGGGGTGCCCTACATGCCTTCTGGCCTCAATGCGGGGATCACCGGCACGACACCGGAAGCGAACTGCGCAAATACTGCCGCGGCCGCGGCCTGCGCCGCCACCGCCCGCGACGGCCTCAAGAACGGCAGCACCGTCAATGGTCACACGGTCTCGGTGAAGGTGTCGCGCTACCCGGCCACCTGCGATGGCACCGTCACCAACCCCTGCGCCGACAACAAGCTCACCGTGCAGGTGACGGCCTGGGTTCAGCCGACCTTCCTGCGCGTTCTCGGCTTCGGCGACCACGCGGTGACCGCGAGCGACACCGCCTTCTTCCTGCCGCCGATCTCGCTCGGCCAGCCCGGCGCCCAGCTGGGCAGCAGCGTCGGCAACCTCGGGGTGTCGGGGAACTACTACTTCCTCCGCTCCGAGGGCTACGGGAACCCCCGTAGTGAGGGTGACGCGTACGACCCGTACAACCAGGACACGACGTTCTCGTGCGGCTCCGGCGTCACCACCGATCCCGCGCCGAATCCCTACGGCCCCTCGACCGACACGCACGCCCTGGCCGCCAACATGACCCCGTCACCCACGGACGTCTCCGATGGCACGCTCACCGGGGCAGGGGTGAACAAGCTGCCTGAGCGTGGCGGCTACAACTTCACGCTCCAGGTACCCACAACCGGCTCGTACCCACTCGTGTACAACCCGGCATTCGCGCCTGACGGCGGCTTCAACCCCTCCGGCGGCGCATACAACCTGCACGAACAGGACGGCAGCTTCTCGGGCAACGCCTTCACGGACCAGTACTCCGCGATGGAATACACCGTCTTCAGGGTGGTCGACCGCTTCGACCACACCCAGGACGTCCCGCTGAGCCAGATCTGGGTCGACCCTCTCAACGTGACCATCACTAGCGGCGCGGTGTCCTCGATCGTGGACGTCGCCAACGGCCAGACGCTCTCGGCGACCTCGAACGCCACCGCGTTCGCTTACGTGCGCGACTACGTGTACCACTCTTGGGTCAGCGTGGGCGCGCCCTCGGCGGCATCGGCGTCCTGGACCTCGGGCGGCACAACCTACAACGTCTTCCACGTGGTCAAGACGCTCAGCACGCCGCTGACCGCATCGACCACCACGTCGTATCGCCTGCGTGTCGACATGCTCGACTACAATGGCCTGCGTCCGGCTGACGACTCCGGTGCGTCCAAGTGCTCGCGCGCACACAAAGGCTACGCCGTCCAGCTGGCCTACTCGGGTGGCACCCAGTGCACCGACTGCCAGGTGTCCGCGCTCGACGAGCTCGCGGTGTATACCCCGATCATCACCTCAGGCAGCGGCGGGTTCTCGGTCCCGCTGTTCAGCCTCCCCGCCGACTACGCCGGCCAGACCGTGAACTTCTACATCTTCGACCCGGGCGATGTCAGTGGCCAGAACGCCATCTCGATCCTCAACCCGGACGACAAGAGTTGCGGGGGTGCCGGCCAGGGTGGCTGCCTGTTCTCGACGACGTCCGGCGTCCCGATCTACGACCTCGGGATGAGCCGCAACGTCTCACCATTGCCAGCCGTGGTGAACACCGCTGACTCGTGCGCCTCGTCGACGCTTCAGCCGAACACCAACCAGGCGCTGATCAACACGTACCCGATCACCAACAGCTGCGGACGCCCCGCCACGTTCTTCAACGGGCACTGGCTGCTCTTCCAGCTGCAGATTCCGTCCAACTACGCCGGCGGCTACAGCACGACCCCCTCGACCAGTGGCAACGGGTACTGGCAGCTTCACTACTCTCTGACCAGCGGTACAGCGAGCGACACCTTCACAATCGCCGTCAACTACGCCAACTCGCCGGTGCACCTCCTCTAGCAGGGTGATGAAGAAC
>QHBU01000273.1 GCA_003244045.1 Candidatus Aeolococcus gillhamiae | reverse complement strand
GGGCATCGGTGTCGATCGACACGGTGCACCCGGCGTCGAGGGCCTGGCGAAGCAGCCGCATGGGCGGGTCGAGGCGCTCGGGCCGGGAGTTGATCTCGACCGCCGTTCCCGCCTGGGCGCAGGCGGTAAACACAGCGTCGGCATCGAACGTCGACTCGGGTCGCCCACCACCCCGACGCAGGCCGGCCGTGACTTGGGGCGCGGCGGGCAGGAGGCGGCCGGTGCAATGGCCGAGGATATCGACATGGGGGTTGGCCACCGCTGCCACCATCCGACGGGTCATCTCCGGCGCCTCCATGCGCAGCTTGGAGTGCACGCTGGCCACCACCACGTCGAGGGCGGCGAGCAGCTCGTCCTCCTGGTCGAGGCCGCCGTCGACCAGGATGTCGACTTCGATGCCGGTGAGTATACGGAAGGGTGAAAGCTCCTCGTTGAGGTGGGCGACCACGGCGAGCTGGTCACGCAGGCGCTCCGGCGACAGGCCGTGGGCCACCGTCAGGCGAGGGCTGTGGTCGGTCAGAACCATGTACTCATGGCCCATGTCGTGCGCTGCCCGTGCCATCTCGTGAATCGGGCTGCCGCCATCGGACCAGTTGGAGTGAGTGTGGCAGTCACCGCGCAGGGCGGCGCGGATCTCCGCGGCCCGCCCGCTGAGGGGGCCGGCGGCCTCGGGCGCGGCATCTTCTTGGAGGCGGGACAGGTACTCGGGAACACCTCCGGCCAGGGCCTGGGCCACCACCTCCTCCGTCTTGGCGCCCACGCCGGGGAGGTCGCGCAGGCGACTTTGGTTGGCCCGGCGACGAAGCTCCTCGGGCTCCAGTGCCCCGACGGTAGCGGCCGCTCCCCTGAAGGCACGGACCCGGTACGTGGGAGCACCCGACCGCTCGAGCAGGTACGCGATGCGCTCCAGGGCCTGCACCGGGTCCACGCGGGCGAAGATAGACGCAATGACCCACGTGGTGGTGCTGTCGGACACGCACATCCGACGAGGGGGCAGGCGCCGCTTGCCCGACGGCGTGTACCGCTACCTGGACGACGCCGATCTGATCCTGCACGCCGGCGACGTCGTCGTGGCTGAGGTGCTCGACGAGCTCGGCGGTTTCGCGCCCGTCCGCGCCGTTCTAGGCAATAACGACGTAGAGCTGGCCGGCCTGTTGCCGCCGACACGTCTGTTCAGCGTCGAGGGCGTGCGCATCGCGATGATCCACGACAGCGGCCCTTCGACCGGCCGGGCCGCCCGCATGCGCCGCCGCTTCCCAGACGCCGATCTGGTGGTGTTCGGCCACAGCCACGTCCCGTGGGACACGGTGGGGCTCGACGGCCAGCTCCTCCTCAACCCTGGCTCACCCACCGAGCGACGGGCCCAGCCTCATCACACCATGGCCACCCTCGACGTGGAAGACGGCAAGGTCGTGGACCATGCCCTCCAAGTCGTGTGACGGCCTAACCGCAGAGCTCGATGGCGAGGCGCTCGCTCTCGGGCATGGGCTCGAGGTCGACCTCGGCCAAGCGTGACTTGAGCCTCCGGAAGGCGGCCCCCACCTCGTCGGGGC
>QHBU01000272.1 GCA_003244045.1 Candidatus Aeolococcus gillhamiae | reverse complement strand
GCCTGGCGGAGCGCGGCGCTGTCCCGCGCCTCGAGCCGCAGGCCCCTCCCCGCTGCCGACCAGGCGCCGGGGCCGGACACGTCCCCGGCCGGCGCGGTCGCGTAGTACCAGGCGGTGACGGTCCGAGCCCCCCGTCCGGGGTCGTCGTCGATCTCCACCAGATGGAGGCGATCGCCGCGTCCGCCGCGTTTCGAGCTGAGGTCGACGCCCGCCGTCGCGGCCAGCCGGAGGGCGGCGGAGGCGAAGCGCTCGCGCGGTTCCACGTCGCCCTTGGGGAGGCCGCGACGCACCGTGAGCACCTGGAGCGCGCGGCTCGGAGCGACGCCCGGATCGGCGTCGAAGCCGAATACCGCGATTCCGGCTGCGATCCCCGCCTGTGCTCCCCGCGCCATGATCAGCCCTCCTTGTTTAGGCTGATGATGGCACAAACTGGCGTTTGAGAGTCCCTTGGCCGACGCGACTGACGCGCTCGCCGTGCAGCGGCACTGGGCCGGGAGCCCCGCGGAGAGGGGGCGGGACCGCCGTGGCCCCGCCCCCGCGTCTCAGCGGCTTGCCGCCTTCTCCCGGGCGTCTGCGGCGGCCACGTCGGGCACGTCCGCGCGCTCGTTCGGCACCGATCCGGTGACCTTCCTCGTCGTCGGTTGGCGCGGGCCGGCCGAACCGAGGTTGGCCAGACGGCGGTGATCCTCCGCGGTGAGCTCCTGGGTGGCCAGCGGCTCCAGCTTGCGCACCGAGTCGATTGACACCTCGATGGCGTCGGCGACCCGACCACCGAGGTCGTCGTCGATGAGCAGCAGGTGCCACGCCATCCGCTCCTGGAGGAGCTTCTCGCACTGGCCGAGCGCGTCCGAGAGGTTGCGGACGAGGTCGTCGCGCTCCCACTCCTCCATCGTCTGCCAGCGGTCGGCGGCCTGCTGGTAGTCGTTGCGGCGCGGGATGCTGGCGCGAGTGAGGCGACCGCTGATCACCGGGCCGGTCTCGGCCGGCCCGCGTGCCTCCGCTTCGGACAGTCCACCGCGAAGCGAGGGCTCGTAGGTGATGTGCGGGTTGGTGTGGCCGTCGACGCTGTAGGCCATCTGTCCGTCACGCTGGTTGGTGTTGACGTGCACACCCTCGGCCGGATGGTTGGCCGGCAGCTGCAGGTAATTCGGTCCCACCCGGTAGCGCTGCGTGTCCGAGTACGAGAAGGTGCGCCCGACCAGCATCTTGTCGTCGGAGAAGTCGAGCCCGTCGACGAGAACACCTGTCCCAAACGCGATCTGCTCGTTCTCGACGAAATTGTCGACAACTGCACGGTCGAGCACCATGCGTCCCGCCGGGCGCAGGGGGAACTGGTCCTCCGGCCACACCTTGGTGTCGTCGAGCGGATCGAAGTCGAGCTCGGGATGCTCATCATCGCTCATGATCTGGACGAGCAGTTCCCACTCGGGGTGGTCACCACGCTCAATGGCGTCGCGGAGGTCGAGGGTGGCACTGCCCAGCTCGGTGGCCTGCACGAAGGCCGCCTGCGCGGCCGTCAGCGAACGCACGCCCTGCTTGGGATGCCAGTGGTACTTCACCAGCACACTCTCGCCTGCCGCATTGATCATCTTGTAGGTGTTGACGCCGAAACCCTGTTGGTGGCGGTAGTCGCTGGGGATCCCGCGCGGGCTGAACACGAACATGATCATGTGCATCGATTCCGGCGACGCGGCGATGAAATCGAAGACGCGGTTGGGATCCTGGCGCTGGAAGGTGACCGGGTCCGGCTTCTGCGAATGGATGAAGTCCGGGAACTTGATCGCGTCGCGGATGAAGAAGACGGGAAGGTTGTTCCCGACGAGGTCCCAGTTGCCCTCCTCGGTCTTGAACTTCACCGCGAAGCCGCGCGGGTCGCGGGCGACCTCCGACGAGTCGCGGCCGCCGGCCACCGTCGAGAAGCGGATGGCCAGCGGGGTGCGCTTGCCCTTCTCCTGGAAGAGCTTGGCGCGCGTGTACTTCGACGCCGGCTCGTCGCCGATCTTGCCGTCGGCCTCGAAATACCCGTGCGCGACGGTGCCGCGCGCGTGCACAACCCGCTCGGGGATGCGCTCACGGTCGAAGTGGCTGATCTTCTCGAGGAACTGGTAGTTCTCGAGGGTCGCGGGGCCACGCGAGCCGACGGTGCGCTGGCTCTGGTTGTTCCAGATCGGATGTCCCTGCCGATTGGTCAGGTTGCGGCGACTCTCGCTCACGTTCTCTTGGGCCTCCTTCACTTGCACCGAACCGCGCCCTGGCTCGCGGGGGGCCACACCAGTATGTGCCAGAGGCAGCCGCCAGCGCGTTCGACGGGCAGTGGGCCAGCCGTCGCCTACTCGAACCGGGCGGTCGACGCGCCCAGGAGCGTCTGCACGGCCGCACTCGTCTCCGTCGGGCTGCCTTGCGCAACCGCCACACCCTCGGCGAGGAGGAGGTCATGGGCCGCCCAGATTCCGAGGTTCAGAACGGAGGCGAACTCACGGAGCGTGACGCGTCCCTGGCGGTATGCGTCGAGAGCGTCGCGCTTCGACAGTTCGCGCAATCCAATGTCGACCAGTTGCCGGATGGCAGTCGATCTGTCCTCGCGCCGCTGGCTTGCGAACATGTCGATGCGCTCCAAGAGATCGTCATCGAGTGTGGTGTTGACCCTGACCGCTTTCCTCATTGAAGCTGCTCCCGGTACGCATCGGCCAGCTCCTGCGTAATTCGCCCGCTCGCTTCGAGTGCGCTCAATCCTTCAATGCCTTCGCGTGCGGACATCGATCGGTTCTTGACCGCGAGGATGACCAAATCAGCGGTCCGAATCCACGCAATGCCGAGTGAGCGGGCCCTGCGACCGAGCGCAAGATCGTTCGCGATCAGCATGCCAATGCTCTGAGCGGCATCGAGAATCCGTGCGTCGACCGGGGCACTCCCAGAGGTCGGGGTCTGCGGAATGCTCGCCACTGCGGCCGATAGCGCAGTCGCGTCTGGGTAGCCGCCTCGGCGCCCCTCATCAACGATCTCCGCGTGGACCACGTCAACCAGGACCGGGTCGACAGAAACGGTGCGGAGGATGTCGAGCAGCCCAGCCCTCGCCAACGAGATCCAAGTCGAACTATCGACCACTGCACGCATGCGTGCACAGTAGCACACTTAGTGTGCGCGGACCTCTGTGGGCGGGGCAGGGATCGAACCCGCGGCCTTCTCGGTGTAAGCGAGACGCTCTGACCAGCTGAGCTACCCGCCCAGAGCGGCACTGTACTGCCGCTCAGCCGCCATGGGCCGCTAGCGCGGAGCCGGCAGCGCGTCCACCTCTGACGTCGCCAGCGACGTGTGCACGGCATCCTCGTCGATGTGCGCGATCTGCGCCGCCACCACCTCGTGCTCCTCGCCAACCAGCGGCAGCCCGCGGCGCACCGCCACGCCGTGAAAGATGTCGGCGCCCTCGTCGGCGAGCACCCGCGTCACCGTCCCGATCTCGCCACCCTCGCGGTCGAGCACCTTGTGGCCCTGCTTGATGGCCCCCCAGGCGAGTGTCTCTCCGGCCACGCGGCCACCTCCAGAACCCGGCAGATTCGTCGCTCAGGATAGGGCCGCCGGCGCTCCATCCGCCGGCTCCAGCCGGCGCAACTCCCCGTCCAGCCCGGCCACGATGACCAGGTCGGCCATCCCCAGGAACAGGCCGTGCCCCACCACCCCCGGGATCGCATCGAGCCGCGCTGCCAGCCCCTCGGGATCCGCGATTGGCTCGAACGCCCCATCCGCGATCAGGTTGCCATTGTCGCTGCGCAGCGGCTCCCCGGCAGAGTCCAGACGCAGCTCGAACGATGCTCCTGTCTGGTCCAGCAGCGTCATGGTGTGGTGCCAGCCGAACACGAGCAGCTCCACCGGCACGAACCCCGCGAGGTGCGAGCGCAGCTTGCTCTCGTCGGCGACGACGACAAAGCGCGACGCCGCCGCGGCCACGATCCGCTCCCGCACCAGTGCCCCGCCCATCCCCTTCAGGAGGCGCAGGTCGGGGTCCACGGTGTCCGCGCCGTCCACCGCCAGGTCCACGCCGACGGCGCCGAGCTCCATGAGCGGGATGCGCTGGCGCGCGGCCAGAGCGGCGCTGGCCAGCGACGTCGCCACCGCAGCCACCTGCAGCCCGTCGGCCACCCGCGCCCCCACAGCCTCGATAAACCACCGTGCGGTGGTCCCCGTGCCGAGGCCCAGCGTCATGCCGTCCTCGACCAGCAGCGCAGCGGCTTCCCCCGCGGCGCGCTTGGCGGCCTCCTGATCCATGGAGCGGCAGGCTAGCAGCCGCCGCGCCCGGAAACTAGGCGATGCGGCGGCGCAGGTCCTCGAAGGCGATCAGCTGGTCGGCGCCGTCGGGCTGGCGCATGAACGCCTCCTGCACGCCGAAGATCGCTTCGATGAGCTCAGCGGGATTCACCCCGGGCCGGGCGATCACTCCCCGGCGCCGCAACGCGATCAGCACCCGGCTGGGGACGGCCCCGCCGCGAAGGTTCACCTCCTCGAGCTGGGTGAGCAGGCCATCGAGTTCGCAGAGCGCGTCGCGACGAGACGCTCGCCTCTCCTCCTCCTCCTCGGCCCAGGACAGCTGATTGAGCACACGATTGCGGACGAAGGTGGCCATCGGCGGATCCCTCGGGAAGCGCGTCCACTCGGGGGGTGGGAATGATGTGATGAAGACGATCCGAGCGGGTGGGCGATCCTGGGGCCGCATGGTAGCGGTTTCGGTCAGCTTTGACCAGAGGTTTGTGGGTTTGCGCCGGCTTGTTGGCGAGGAACTGGTACTCCGGCGACAAATCTTCAGACCTGTGTGACCTCCAGCGCACCCATCAGACAGGGACAGCCGCCGCCTCCGCAACCGCGCCGCGCACCGCCTCGCCGCCCCGCTTCGGCCGGCGGCCGACCACCCGGGCCAGCTCTGTGGCAAAGCGCACCGCGACGTCGTGGAGCCTCGGCGCAGGCCGCACGCCCAGCGACGCGAGCGACGCCACCCCGGCGCCCTCGATCCCGCAGGGGATGACCTGACCGAACCAGTCGAGGTCGGTGCTCACGTTGAGAGCCGCGCCGTGGGTGGTTACCCCCGACGCCAGCTTCACCCCGATCGCCGCGAGCTTCTCCTCTCCGACCCAGATACCCGTATAGGGCGGACGCCGCATGGCCACGACGTCATACGCCGCCACGGTGGCGATGAGCGCCTCCTCGAGCGCGCGCAGGTGGGCCACGACGTCGCCGCGTCCCGGCTCGCCGGGCATCGGGAAGACACCGGCGATCTGGAAGATCGGGTAGGCGACGAGCTGTCCCGGCCCATGGAACGTCACCGAGCCTCCCCGGTCCACGTCCACGTACTCCGCTCCGAGCGAGAGCAGGTGCTCGGCACCGCGCGGGACGTGCGCCGCTGAGCCGTTGCGCCCCATCGTGTACACCGGCGCGTGCTCGACGAGCAGGACGACATCCTCGATTGCGCCCCGCGCCCGCGCCGCCGCC
The DNA here is from genome assembly GCA_003244045.1 of Candidatus Aeolococcus gillhamiae. GTDB lineage: Bacteria > Chloroflexota > Dormibacteria > Aeolococcales > Aeolococcaceae > Aeolococcus > Aeolococcus gillhamiae. The sequence continues at coordinate 19,872 of QHBU01000272.1, read as the reverse complement.
AGGTGCCGCTGCAACGCCCACGCATCGCTGTAGCCGACGCGGCCGAGCCAGAGGTACTCGAGAGTGGCCACCGTCAGACCGCGCTCGCCGCCACCGCCTGTTCGTGCGCGTGGTACGAGCTGCGCACCAGCGGCCCGCTCTCCACGTGGCTGAAGCCCAGCCCCAGGCCACACTGCTTGAGCGCGGCGAACTCCGCCGGCGTCCAGAAGCGGATCACCGGGTGGTGCTTCAGCGAGGGGCGCAGGTACTGGCCGATGGTCACGATCTCCACGTCGTGGGCGCGCAGGTCACGGAGCAACTGCTCGACCTCGTCCATCTCCTCGCCGAGGCCCACCATCAGCCCGCTCTTGGTGCGGCTGCGCGGCTCGAGGCGCTTGGCCTCCTGCAGCAGCGAGAGGCTCTGCTGGTATCCCGCCTTCGGTCGCACGCGCGGGTACAGCCGCTCGATGGTCTCGAGGTTATGGTTGAAGATCTCCGGCACCATGGCCATGACCACGCGCAGCGAGTCGACGCTGCCGTTGAAGTCCGGGGTGAGCACCTCGATGGTCGTGCCCGGCGACTGCCGGCGGATCTCGCGGATGGTCTCCGCGAAGATCTCGGCGCCGAAGTCGGGCAGGTCGTCGCGGTCGACCGACGTCACCACCGCGTGTGCGAGGCCCATCTGCGCGACCGCGGTGGCCACCCGGCGCGGCTCGTCGGCGTCGACGTCCCCACCGCGCTTCCCACTGGTCACCGCGCAGAAGGCGCAGGCGCGGGTGCACACCTCGCCAAGGACCATGAAGGTGGCGGTGCCGTGGCCCCAGCACTCGGCGATGTTGGGGCAGCGGGCCTCCTCGCACACCGTGACAAGGTCCAGCCCGCGCATCAGGCTCTTGATCTGGGTGTAGCCCTCGCCCGCGGGGAGCTTGACCGTGAGCCAGTCGGGGCGACGCTCGACCCCATCAGGCAGGAGGCGCTGGTGCATGGGCCGGGTGTCGACCGGCCGGCCCGCGCGCGGGGTTGACGTCAGCGGGATCTCGCGCATGCGTTTCCACTGTACAACGCACCCGGCCGCCATCGGCGCAGCCCCGCCAGTGCGCTGAGCCACAATCGGGCCATGAGCGTGCAACCCCCGCCGCCCCGCAACGAGCCACTCCTCGAATACCGCCCCGGCTCGCCGGAGCGCGCCGCCGTCCGCCAGGCCATCGACGACCTCACCGCCAACGCGCCGCACCGCCTGCCGCTGCACATCGACGGCAGCGACGTCGAGGGCACCGGACAGCTATTCACCGTGATTGCGCCACACCGCCACCAGCTGGTCCTCGGCGAGGGGCACACGGCGACGGAACCCGAGGTGACCTCCGCAATCGTCGCCGCCCTGCGCGCCCGCCGGGAATGGGCGGAGGCATCGTTCGAATCGCGAGCCGCCGTTTTCCTTCGCGCCGCCGACCTGCTCGCCGGTCCGTGGCGGGCGCGGGTCAACGCGGCGACGATGCTCGGCCAGAGCAAGACGGTCTACCAGGCGGAGATCGACGCCGCCGCCGAGCTCGTCGACTTCTGGCGCTTCAACGTCCACTTCGCCGCCCACCTCAATGACGACCAGCCGATCTCTCCGCCGGGCGTATGGAACCGCATGGAGCTGCGCGCGCTCGAGGGATTCGTGCTGGCGATCACACCGTTCAACTTCACCTCGATCGCGGGCAACCTGCCCACCGCGCCGGCGATCATGGGCAACACCGTGGTGTGGAAGCCGGCCACGACGCAGCAGCTCGCTGCCACCGCGCTGATGCAGGTGCTCGAGGAGGCAGGCCTTCCCCCCGGCGTCATCAACATGGTCACCGGACACAGCGGCGGGGTCGCCGCCGCCGCCCTCCCCCATCCCGACCTCGCCGGCATCCACTTCACCGGGTCGACCGGCACCTTCCACAGCATCTGGTCGGTGGTCAGCGACAACCTCGGCGGCTACCGGACCTATCCGCGCCTCGTCGGCGAGACCGGCGGCAAGGATTTCGTCGTCGTCCATGAATCGGCGTCGATGGACGCGCTGCTCGTCGGTCTGCTGCGCGGTGCCTTCGAGTACCAGGGCCAGAAGTGCTCGGCGGCCTCGCGCGCGTACGTCCCGCAGGCGATGTGGGACGAGCTGCGCGGACCGCTCGCAGCGGCCACTGAGTCGCTGCCCATGGGCGACCCCACAGACATGCGCAACTTCATGGGCGCGGTCATCGACCAGAGCGCCTTTCGCACCCACGCCGACGCCATCACGGCCGCCCGTGCGGACGACAGCATTTCGCTCGTCGCCGGCGGCGAATGCGACGACAGCGAGGGCTGGTTCGTGCGACCCACCATCTTCGAGACGCCCGATCCGCATCACGACCTCATGGAGCGCGAGCTCTTCGGTCCGATTCTCACAGTCCATCCCTATGAGGAGAGCGACTGGGAGACGATCCTGCGCACCGTCGACGGGACCTCACCGTATGCGCTGACGGGTGCGGTGTTCGCCTCCGACCGCGGGGCCATCGACGTGGCGTCGCGCGTGCTGCGCAATGCCGCCGGCAACTTCTACATCAACGACAAGCCGACCGGCGCGGTGGTCGGGCAGCAGCCGTTCGGCGGCGCGCGCACCAGTGGAACCAACGACAAGGCCGGCTCACCGCTCAACCTGCTGCGCTGGGTGTCGGCGCGGACGATCAAGGAGACCTTCAACCCCCCGACCGACTGGCGCTACCCGCACCAGCTGCCCGACTGACGTACGTGACCCGCCAATCGGGCAACTCCATCGTCCCGACGCGGTACGCCTACCTCGCAAGCGGCCACACCGTCGGCGACAATGCCGTCATGGACGACGAGGTCGCTACCTACATCGACGCCATCCCCGCCGAACATCGACCACTGTTCGACCGACTCCAGAACCTCATCCTCGCGCAGCACCCGGATTCCCAGGTCGTGCTCTCGTACAAAATCCCGACGTACACGGTGGGACGCCGCCGTCTGCATGTAGGCGCCTGGAAGCACGGGGTCTCGCTCTACGGCTGGGGCGCCGACCGCGCCGCCGGCTTCCTTGCCCGCCATCCTGACCTGAAGACAAGCACCGGCACGATCAGGCTCACCCCCGACGCGGCCGCGAGCATCTCCGACGGTGACCTGCGCGCGCTGATCAGCGCTGCCCTCGACGCCTGACCGCGGTCATCCCCGGTTGGGCTACCAGACGTCGCCGCCGCGCCAGTCGCAGGTGATCTCCCCATCGAGGTCCAGGCCAGCGGCCCCCGGGAGCACGAGGATGCATCCATCCTCATCGGGCGTGCGCACCACCCCGGTCGGCGTCAGCGCGGACGTCACGCCTCGCCACGGCTGCCAGCCTCGAGTCGTGTAGAAGCCGAGGCCGTCGTCGGTCGCACCAAGCGCGCCGAGCTCGAAGGCGCGGGCGATGACCTCCTCCACCGCCTCCATGAGCATGGCGCCGTGGCCGAGCCCGCGCCGATCCGCCCGCACCGCGACCGCCTCGACATAGCCGGTTCGGAACACCCTCCCCCCGACCATCAACCGGCGCTGCACGACCGAGGCGTGACCGATCACCTCGTCGTCCTCCCACACCACCGCGTGGACGCCCCCGAGAGCATGTTCCCAGTCGTCCTCGGTCATGTCGTCGAAGGTCGCGTACAGCAGTGCTCGCGACGCGCTGAGGGCTCTCTCCCCGATCTCAGCCGTGTGACCGACCCGCAGCATGGTCATGCCCCCCATCGTCTCGCAAGACACACACGGGCGGCAGCGAACAGATACGGTCGCGCTAGAGCAGGGCTCCGCTGTCGTCGATGCCCTCGAGCAGCTCCTTGACCTTCTTGACGAACCGCGTCGCCTGCAGGCCGTCGTTGATGCGGTGGTCGAAGCTGAGCCCGATGTTCATCATCGGCCGGATCGCGATGGCGTCGTTCACCACCACGGCACGCTTGATCACCGCGTCCATGGCGAGGATCCCGGCTTGCGGCTGATTGATGATCGCCTGGGTGAGCACGGTGCCGAGCGCGCCGGTGTTGTTGAGGGTGAAGGTGCCGCCCTGAATCTCGTCGAGCTTGAGCTTGTTGGCGCGGGCTCGATCACCGAGATCCTGCATCGTGGCCGCGAGCCCGGCGATGTTGAGCCGGTCGGCGTTGCGGATCACCGGGACGATGAGGTTGTCCTCGAGCGCCACGGCAATGCCGAGGTTGAGGTCGCGGTGGATGATGATCCCCTCGTCGCTCCACGATGAGTTGAGCGTTGGGTACTGGCGCAGCGCGTCGCAGACCGCGCGCGCCACGAACGGCAGGTAGGTCAGCTTGGCGCCGTAACGCTGCTCGAACTCGGCCCGACGGGTCGTGCGCAACTTGGCCACGCGCGACATGTCGACCTCCATCATCATCCACGCGTGCGGCGCGACGTGGCGGCTGCGCACCATGTGCTCGGCGATGGCGCGACGCGTCGGCGTCAGCGGGATCAGTTCGTCGCCGTCGGCGCGCTGCGGTTGCGGTGCCGCGGCGGGAGCCGGCTGCGTGGCCGGAGCCGGTTGGCCGCCGGCCGTGGGTTGCGCCTGTGTGGCCGGCTGCGCCGGTGCGGGCGGTGGCGCACCGCCGCTGGCGTCGCGTCGCTGCACGTAGTCGAGCACGTCCTTCTTGGAGATCCGCCCCTCGAGCCCGGTGCCCTGCACCTGCGCGAGGTCCACCTCATGCTCGCGGACCAGCATGCGCACCGCCGGGGTCAGGTGGTACGTCGCACCCGCGCTCCCGTTTCCGTTCCCGTGCGCGGGCTGCGGCGGCGCACCCTGCTCCTGCCCCACCGGCGCCGCGGATTGCTGGGCACCGGCGGTGACGGCCTCGCGCTGCTGCGGCTCCTCCTGCTGGACGACCTCCGGCTGGTGTTCCTGCTCAGCAGGAGCGGGCTGCTCGGGCATCGGCGCCTGCTCGGCCACGCTCACGTTGGCCGCCTCGGCGGGCGCAGCCTCGTCGCCCTGGTGCCACGCGGAGTTGGCCTGGCCCTGCTCGACGGTCTCGATGGTGCAGATCGGCTCGCCGACGGCCACCACCGCGCCCTCCTGCGCGATGTGCTCGCCCATGCTCCCCTCGGCGGGTGCGGGAATCTCGGCGTTGACCTTGTCGGTCACCACCTCGGCGATCGACTCGTACTTGGCCACCAGCTCGCCAGGCTGCTTGAGCCACCGGGCGATGGTCCCTTCGGTAACGCTCTCACCGAGCTGCGGCATCGTGACTGTCATGGCCATGGTGTGATGTCCTCAGTATGCGGCCAATGTGCGCAGTGCAGCCTCTAGCTTGTCGGGCGTGACCAGGTAGAACTCCTCGAGCGCGGGCGCGAACGGCATCGCCGGGATCTCAGGGCCACCGATGCGCATCACCGGTGCGTCGAGGTATTCGAAGCACTCCTCGGCCACAATTGCCGACACCTCGGACGAGATGCTCACCGCCAGGTTCGGCTCCTGCGCAACCATCACCTTCCCGCACTTGCGCGCACTGGCAATGATCGCCTCACGGTCCAGCGGCCGCAGGCTGCGCAGGTCAACCACCTCGCACTCGAAGCCGTCCGCGGCGAGCCGCTCGGCAACTTGCAGCGCAGTGTGCACCATGATCCCGTACGTGAAGACGGCGATGTCGGCGCCCTCGCGCACCACCGCGGCCTTGCCGAGTGGCACCGTGTACTCGTCGTCGGGCACCTCTCCCCTGACCGACCGGTAGGCGCGCTTGTGCTCGAAGTAGAGCACCGGGTCCGGGTCGCGCAGCGCGCTGATCAGCAGCCCCTTGGCGTCGTAGGGCGTGCTCGGCACCACCACCTTGAGGCCGGGAACCCCGCAGAACATCGCCTCGATCGACTGTGAGTGGTACAGCGCGCCGTGCACACCGCCGCCGAACGGCGCGCGCACCACCATCGGCACGCTCCAGGCGTCGTTGCTGCGGTAGCGCATCTTGGCCGCCTCGCTAACTATCTGGTCGACCGCCGGCATGATGAAGTCCTGGAACTGGATCTCCGCGATGGGGCGCATCCCGTACAGCGCGGCTCCGATGCACACGCCCACGATGCACGACTCGGCGAGCGGTGAGTCCATGACTCGCCACTCGCCGAACTCCTTCTGCAGGCCGTCGGTGGTGCCGAACACGCCCCCCTTGGCGCCGACGTCCTCGCCGAGGATCATCACACGCTCATCGCGACGCATCTCGTCACGCATGCCCTCGCGGACGGCTTCGAGAAAGCTCTTGATGGGCATCAGATTTCCTCGCCGTGCACGTGCAGCATGGCCGTCTCGGCAAGCGGGGTGGGCGCCTGCTCCGCGTAGCTGGTGGCCTCGTCAAGCTCCACCACCAACTCGGTGCGCATGCTGTCGGCGTCGCCCGGGGCGAGCACGCCGAGGTCCTCGAGCATGCCGCGGAAGCGCGGCAGGCAGTCCTGGAGGCGCTCGGCCTCCAGGACTTCGGAGCTGCGGTAGCGGCGCTGGTCGTCATCAGAGCTGTGCGACGTCAGCCGGTGCACCTTGGCCTCCAGAAGGGTCGGGCCCTTGCCGCTGCGGGCACGCTGCACGGCGTCGAGGGCGACGCGGTAACACGCGATGGCGTCGTTGCCGTCGACGCTGATGCCGGGAATGCCATACGCGATCGCCCGATCCGACACGTTGGGCGTCGCCATCTGCTTCTCCACCGGCACGCTGATGGCGTAGCCGTTGTTCTCCACAACGAACACCACGCCGAGCTTGTGGGTCGCCGCGAAGTTGAGCGCCTCGTGGAAGTCGCCACCGCTGGTGCTTCCCTCACCCATTGCGGTCACGCACACGGCGTCCTCGCCGCGCATGCGCATGGCCAGCGCGATGCCGGTGGCATGGAGCAGCTGTGTGGTCACCGGGGAGCCGGTGCTGATGATGTTGTGGGCGCGCGACCCGTAGTGCGCGGGCATCTGCCGGCCGCCGCTGTTGGGATCCTCCGCTTTGGCGAGCACCGAGAGCAGGTGATCGCGCGGAGTCATCCCCAACACCAGCGTGAGCGCCAGGTCGCGGTAGTAGGGGGCGAGCCAGTCCTTGCGGGGCACCATGTTCATCCCCACCGCCACCTGGATCGCCTCGTGGCCCATGCCGCTGATCCAGAAGGGCGCGACACCCTGGCGGTTGAGCACCCACATGCGCTCGTCGAGAACGCGCGAGCGCAGCATGTGTCGGTACATGCTGCGCAGCGTGTCGGCGTCGAGGTTCTCCCTGTTCACCGGGTCGGTCTTCGCCACTGCCACGTTGGTGTGCTCCTGTTAGATGTGGAGGGCCTCACCGGACACCGCCAGGGCGGCCTCGGCAAGTGACTCACTGAGGGTGGGATGCGAGGCAACCGCACGCGACATCTCGAAGGGTGTCGATTCCAGCAGCGCTCCCAGCGCGGGGCCGTAGATGAGCTCGGTTACCTCGTGGCCGATGATGTGCACGCCGAGCACGCTGTTCGTCGCCGTGTCGGCGACCACCTTGGTGAAGCCTCCCGTCTCCCCCCACACCACGGCGCGGGCGTTGCCGCGGAACGGGAAAACACCGACGCTGACGTCGTGACCAGCCTCGCGCGCCTCGGCCTCGCTGAGCCCCACCGAGGCGATCTGCGGCGTGCAATAGGTGGTCCGTGTCACGAGTCGCGGGTCGAGCCCGTGCGGATGGCGGCCGGCGATCGCCTCCACGGCGATGACGCCCTCGTGCATGGCCTTGTGGGCGAGCTGGAAACCGCCGGCGACATCGCCGATCGCGCTGATGCCAGCCGCGCTGCTGCGCTGCTCACGGTCGACGGTGATGGCGCCGCGTTCAACGGCAACACCCTCCTGCTCGAGACCGATGTCCTCGACGTTGCCGGCGCGGCCTATCGCAACCAGCAGCACGGTGGCCTGTAGGCGCTGTTCACCGTCCTCGCCGCGGACCATCACTGAGACACCACCCTCGTTGCGCTCCACCGTGGACGGGTCGAGCGTCATGCCCACGAGGCAGCGGATGCCGCGCGCCTCGAACTGCTTGCGGAGCTCGCGCCCGATTGCCTCGTCCTCGAGCGGTACCAGCCGCGGCGCCATCTCGACGAGGGTCACCTCGCTGCCCGCGCTCCGCCAGAAGGAGGCGAACTCCACGCCCACCGCGCCCGCTCCGAGCACGATCGCGCTCGGCGGCACGCTGTCGAGAAAGAGAGCGTCATCGCTGGTGAGCAACTGCTGCCCGTCGGTGGCGACGTCGGGCAGCTGCCGCGGGCGTGAGCCGGTGCCGACAACGACGTGGCCGGCCTCGAGCTCGACCCGGTCGCCGCCGGCGTCGGTGGACACAACCACGCGCCCGGGGCCGTCAAGTCGGCCGCGGCCCTGCACCACGGTGGACTTGGCTTTCCGGAGCAGGCCCTGGACACCTTTGTACAGGCTGGCCACCACGTCATCGCGGCGAGCCGCAGCGATCCCATAGTCGAAGCTCACCTCGCCGGTATTGACGCCGAGGCGGTGGCCGTCGCGAACCTGGTCGAGCAGAGCGGTGCTCTGAAGCAGCGCCTTGGTGGGGATGCAGCCGCGGTGCAGGCAGGTCCCCCCCACCTTCTCGGCCTCCACGACGGCCGTGCGAAGGCCGAGCTGCCCGGCGCGGATGGCTGCGACGTAACCGCCCGAGCCCCCGCCCAGGAAGACCACGTCGAAGCGCTCTGGCACGCGCCCGAGTATAGGTCTGCCCCCTGAGCCCGGTCCGGGCTGATCAGCCGCCGCGGCGACGAGCTGGGTCAGGCTCGCCCGCCGCCCCGTACCACGAAGCTGCCGGCGATCTTGTCGTGCCAGCCCTGCTTGCGCGGGTCGAATCCCACCCAGATGAGCCCGATGTAGATGGGGATGGTGGCAATGATGAAGCCGACATAGCGCAGCAGCGAACGGCCGAGGCCGAGGTCCGCGCCGGTGGCGGCACTGACCACGCGCATCCCCAGCACGCGCTGGCCGAGGGTACCGCCGTATGCCCAGAGCACGATGTAGTAGAGCACCGGCACGAGCAGGATCACGTAGAAGAGCGGAGCGATCTGGGTGGGGCCGCACGACGGGTCACTCGCATTGGTGACTCCCTCAGGACAGAGCACGGTGATCACCCCGGTGGCCTTGATGAGTCCGAAGGTGACGGCCCCGACGAGTATCGAGTCGATGATGTACGCGACCACGCGGATCCAGAATCCCGCGTAGCCCGAGGCCGTTGGTGCCGGCGCACCGTATGGCGGCGCGGGCGGGGGGGCACTTGGCGGTGGCGGTGGGTGCATGGCCATGGAGCCTCCTCCCTGTGCTGGTCGTTGCAGCCCGTCGTTGGGCCGCGCGCAGGGTATTCGGTTGCGGTGCGTCCGTGTGCGCGCTTACGCACCCAGCACAGTGAGCGCAGCCTGCAGTTGCGCGTCGCCGCTCGGCGGCGGCGACTGCGCCTGCAGCTGGAATCGCGCATCGGGACCGGGTAGAGACACTATCCGGTCCGGCGTGATGCCACTGCCCTCGATGCTTTCCCCGTTGGGGCCGTACCAGCGCTCCACCGTGAGGTGCAGGTCGGCGCCGTCGGGCAGCGGGAAGTCCACCTGGACTGAGCCTTTTCCGAACGTCTTCTCGCCCACGACGGTCGCCCGCTTGTAGTCGTGCAGAGCCGCTGCAGTGATCTCGGCGGCGCTCGCCGAGTCGCCGTCGACGAGCACGGCCATCGGCTGGGCCAGCGCCACCCCGCCGGCCTGGATGGTGTCGTTGGACACCTCTTCGGCGCTGCTCGGGGAGCCATTCGCGCTGAGCCGCCCGCGGCGCACCACCACGTTCTTGTGGGTCGCCGTCGGCTGCACGAACTCGCTGACCAGCGACTGCGCAGCGCTGACATATCCGCCGCCGTTCTGACGCAGGTCGAGGATGATCGACGTGGCTCCGCCGGCGATTCCCTGCTGCAACTGCGTGCGCGCGACCGAGCCCGTGTCGCTGTCGAATCCGGTCACCTGCACGTAGAGCACATGGCCGATGAGCTTGCTGTACACGGAGGGAATCTGCAGGTTGGCCCGCGTCGCCGCCAGGGTGAGCCGAGCCCCGCCGCGCATCACGGTGAGGCGCACTGTGCTGCTGACCGCGCCGCGCACCAGGGCCGCCGCCTTGGTGATCCGCGTGGTCTCGTCACTGCCCAGCGAGGCGAGGGTGATGCCGGCCACGGCGATGAGCTCGTCGCCGCGATGCACTCCTGCGCGGTCGGCCGGCTGGCCGACGAGCACGTTCTCGATCACGGCGCGGTCGGGCGCGTCTCCCGTCACGCACAGCGTGCCTCCGGCACAGCGCGGCTCCACCCCAATGCCGATGCTGCCGTCACGCCGGCCACCGAGCGTCGAGTTCAGCTCCTGGTACTGCGCAGCGCTGAGGTAGGCAGAGAAGCGGTCGTTGTAGGAGTCGTGGAGCACCTGCACCATGCCCTGCTCGGCGCCCAGGGTGCCCTGCGCCGGCGGCACGCCCCGGATCACGTAGTTCTGCTGGATCGCCTGCCACTCGGCGGCGATGCTGGTCTGGTCGATGGACGCCCCGGCGCCGATGTGCGGAAAGATCCGATTGATGAAGGAGGCGTAGGACGAGGTGGAGAGGTTGACGGCCAGCAGCGCGGTCAGGTAGCAGGCCGCCACCACGCCGAGCGTGCTGAGCACCGTCGCCGGTGGTCGTGGAAAGCGGCGTCGCAGCGCCCGATGCTCATCGGACCATTCGTCCGGCGCGCCCGGCACAGATCCGGCGCCCGGTGGTGCGCTCACGAGAGATAGGCGAACGGGTTCACCGGGTTGTTGTTCAGGTCCACCTCGAAGTGCAGGTGGCACCCCGAGCTGTTTCCGGTGCTCCCCTCGTAGCCGATGAGCTGCCCGCGGTGGACGATCTGACCATCGCCGACCGCGAACGACGACATGTGCCCGTACACGGTGACCCAGCCGTTGCCGTGGACGATGATGACGTGGTTGCCGAAACCGTAGTCACTGTAATAAGTGTGGGCGATGCCGCTGTCAGCGGCGCCGATGTTGGCTCCGCACGCCGCTGCGATGTCGATGCCGCTGTGGAAGTGCCGGGTCGAGCAGTTGGGGTCGTACGGCTCGAACGGGTAGGTGGTGCAGCCGAAGCCCTGGGTGATCTCGCCGGTCAATGGCCACGCGAAGTGGCCGTTGCCGCCACCTGCGGCGAGCGCCGCCGCTTCCTGGGCCTGCAGCCGGGCGATCTGCGCGTTCAGCTCCTTGGTGGCCTTCTCCATCTCGGCAAGCTGCTGCTGGTCGCGCGCCTGCAGCGCCACCAGCCGTGCCTTCGCGCTCTGACGGGTGGAGAGCGCGTCGTTGAGCTGCACCACGATTCCCTTGAGCGTGGCCAGCAGCTGCGACTGCTGGGTCTTCTCGGTGGCGATGTGATCGACGTCGTTCTGGATGGTCTGCTCGTCCGAGGTGATCGTGGCGATCAACTGCTGCTCGCTGGCGCCGAGGCGGTGGACGTCGAGGACGTGCTGCCAAAGGCTGTTGAAGTCGCCGGAGTTGAGGAAGTTGGCGAAGTCGCTGGAGGCGTTCTGCGCCTTGTACATGACCACGATCTCGAGGTTGAGCTGATGCCTCTCCAACGCCAGGTGGGCCTGGGTGGTGGCCAGGTTGGCCGACGCGGTGGCGAGCTGGAGCACGATGGCGTCGAGCTGCTTCTGCGCGTCCGAGACCTGGCCCTGGGTGTGCGAGACCTGGGTGTCGAGCTCGCCGATGGCCTTCTGCAGGGCCGCCTCCTGGTTGGCGGCGGCAACGAGCTCGGCCTTGAGCCGGGTCATGTTGGCCCCGTCCGCAGCCAGGGAATGCTTGGCGGTGCCGATCTTGTCGGTGATCGCGTCGGCGGTGGCGCGGTGCTGATTCGGTCCCAGCGTGGCCATGGCGAGCACCGCGCCGAGCGCCACGGCGACGACGGAGCGCGTGACCAGGCTGCGCCGGTGCCGCACCTGCGGCGTCACGGGCGCGTGCACGGAGGAGCGCATGGCCTGGTGTGTCGCTCTCGGCTCGCCGTCAGGCGGCGAGGAAGCGACGCACCCCCAGGTAGCTGCCCAGCGCGCCGATGATGGCTCCGCCCACGAAGAGACCGGACAAGACCACCAGCGTGAAGAGTCCGTCGAACGGGATCGCGAAGAGCGCGCCCGAGGTGAGCGACACCACCAGGCGGTACACGCCCAGCACCACCAACCCGGCGAGGATCGCGCCCAGCACGCCACCGAAGATCCCCTCGAGCAGGAACGGCCAGCGCACGAACCAGTCGGTGGCACCGACCAGCTTCATGATCTCGATCTCGGTGCGGCGCGCGTACACAGCGGTGCGGATGGTGTTCATGATGATCACCAGGCTCACCACCAGCAGCATCAGCGAGACGAATCCCACCACGCCCTCGATGATGTTGATTGCCGCCTGGATCTTCGGGGTGACGTCGGGGTTGTAGTCGGTAGGCTGGGTGGAGTCGACGATCGGGTTGGTGCGCGCGACCTGGTCGAGCTGGACCAGGTAGCGCAACTGTTTGACGTCGACGTTGAGGGAGGCCGGCAACGGGTTGCTGCCGAGCGCGGTCACCGCGGTGGCGATGTCGGTGCCCTTGCTGGCTGCCTCCTGGAAGGCCTGGTCCTTGTTCTCGAACGCCACGGCGTGCACGCGCGTGTCGGTCTGCAGCTGGTGCTGGAGGTTGACGATCGCGGCCAGTGAGACGCCGTCCTGGATGTAGATCTTGAGCTTGCTGGCGCGCGACTCCTGGTCGTGCAGCACGTTGGTGAGCAGGTGCGTTCCCAGGGCCAGCGCCCCGACCAGCACCAGGATCAACCCCATTGTGCAGACGCCGGCGAGCGAGACGCCGAGGTTGCGCCGGAAGTTCTGCATCGACGAGCGCACCGCGAACCAAAACGCCGAGACGAAGCGTCTCATACGGTCGTCTCACCCTCGCGCAGGTACTGGCCTTCCTGCTCGTCACGGATCACCCGCCCGCCTTCGATGGCGATGACCCGCCGGCGCACCAGGTCGACGACCTCGCGGTTGTGCGTGGCCATCAGCACGGTGGTGCCGCGATGATTGATCTGCAGCAGCAGCTGGACGATGCCCCACGACGTGTCCGGGTCGAGGTTGCCGGTGGGCTCGTCGGCGAGGAAGATGCGTGGCCGCGTCACCAGGGCGCGGGCGATCGCAACGCGCTGCTGCTCACCACCGCTCAGCTCGTCGGGGAACTTGTCGATCTTGTCCTCCAGGCCGACGATCCAGAGCGTCTCCTCCACCTTCTCGCGCATGTGCCGTTGGCCGGGGCGGGTCACCTGCAGCGCGAACGCCACGTTCTGGCCGACGGTCAGCGTGGCGAGCAGTTTGTAGTCCTGGAAGACGATCCCGAACTTGCGACGCAGTTTGGGCAGCCGGCGACGCGACATCCGGGTCACCTCCTGGCCGTCCACGAAGATGCGTCCGCTGCTGGCCGGCTCGTCGCGGATCAGGAGACGGACCAGCGTCGACTTGCCGGCGCCGCTGGCTCCGACCAGGAACACGAAGTCGCGCTGGTAGATGGCCAGGTCGATGTCGCGCAGGGCGACGGTGCCGCTGGGGTACGTCTTGCCGACGCCGTGAAAGCTGATCACGGGGCGCAGCGCGGGGTCGCTGGCCAGCGCCGGGCGTTGCGCGAGCGCCACGCTCATGCCGCTGTCGCCGCGGGCAGCATCGACTGCCGGTGCACGAGACGCGGGTCGCCGTCGAGGTGGTTCACAGCGAGGAATTCCAGCGCCCGGCAGGCCCTACTCCACTCCCGCCCAGCCGGGTGGAACGGTGGGAGGTCCCGCCCGGTTCGCGTGCGACGTGGAGCGAATTGAGACCGGTGAAGGGACGCGGCCGAGTATACGACCGGCTCTCAATCTGCCCCTGTGAATGCGACACATCCGCGACATGCGCTGCCGCGTTGTGGCGACAGTTCGACGCGTTCGCGTGGTGTGCGTCGTGTTGTTGCAGCTCAAGAGAACAGGTGTTCCCACAGCAGTTGCTACCTGACGGTCTGTGGCTCGCCATCGGGAGGCAGCGCGACGCTGACGCACGCAGGCGATCATCACGATTGATCATGCGGCTTCGTGACACAACGCCAAAAGAAGGTATGGCAGACTGCCAGGCGATGGCCGCCCCCGTGGTGTGTCCGCCCTGCGGCGGCACGCGCCTGATTCCTCTGACCTATACGGCCCCGGCGGGTCACAGAGTGGAATCCGATCCCATCGCCGCGGAGCGCTCCCGGCGCATGCACAAGTGCGTGGACTGCGGCCACGTGCTGGTCGCGGGTGCGAGCGGGCTGCGCAAGCGCCGGCCGCTGCCCCGCCTGCAGTCGCGCTGAGCGCGGGCTACGCTGCCGCCTCGCGCGCGGACCAGCGCAGGTATCCCTCCATGAAGGGGTCGAGGTTGCCGTCGAGCACGCTCTGCGCGTTGCCGACCTCGACGCCGGTGCGGTGGTCCTTGACCATCGTGTACGGGTGCAGTACGTAGGAACGGATCTGGCTCCCCCACTCCGCCGGCATCGACTCCCCACGCAACTCGGCCACGTGCTCGGCGTGCGCCGCCTGTTTCAACGCCAGCAGTCGCGACCGCAAGACACGCCAGGCCACGTCGCGGTTCTGGTGCTGTGAGCGCTCGTTCTGGCAGGTCACCACCACCCCCGTCGGGATGTGAGTCAGCCGGATCGCCGATGAGGTCTTGTTGACATGCTGCCCGCCGGCGCCGCTGCTCCGGTACACGTCCTCGCGCACGTCCTTGGGGTCGATGTCGATGTCGACGGCGTCCTCGATCTCCGGGGTCACCTCGACAAGCGCGAACGACGTGTGCCGGCGTGCGGCTGAATCGAACGGGCTGATGCGCACCAGCCGGTGCACGCCGCGCTCGGACTTGAGCAGGCCGAAGGCGCGCGCGCCGATGATCCGCAGCGTCGCCGACTTGATGCCGGCCTCGTCACCGGCGGACTCGTCGATGAACTCGACGGTGTATTTCTTCTCCTCGGCCCAGCGCAGGTACATGCGCATCAGCATCTCCGCCCAGTCCTGCGAATCAGTTCCGCCGGCGCCGGCGTGGATGCCGAGGATCGCCGGGTTGTCGCTGTACGGGTCGCTGTAGAGAAGCTCGAGCTCGCGCCGGTCCAGCTCCTTCTCGAGGGAGTCGAGCTCCGCCGACACCTCCGCGGTCACCCCGTCATCGGGCTCGGCTTCGACCATCTCGCCGAGGTCGACGGCGTCGGCCGTCCGCTTCTCGATGTCGGCGACCGACGCGATCTCCTCGCGGAGGCGCGACGCCTCCTGGGTCAGCGTGGCGGCGTTGCGCGGGTCATCCCACAGGGATGGGTCGTTGATGAGGGCTTCGAGCTCGCGCAAGCGTGCTCGTTTGGCGTCGAGGTCAAAGATGGCCGAGCAGATCGGCTGCCCGGGCCTTGACCTCCTGCGCGCGCGTCGCCAGCTCACCCATGACTTCGAGTGTACCCAGCGACGCGCGCCGCCAGCCTGTGAGGCACGCGACGGCTAGAAGCGCACCGCGCGCCAGCTCAGGCCGCCGTCATGGCTCAGGAAGAGCACGCCCGACTGCCCGGGCGCAAGCACAACCACGCCCTGACTGTCGGTGGTGAAACCGAGGTCGGCAAACCCGGCTCCGCCCGTCTGGTCGGCGCTGTAGGGAGTCTTCCAGTGAGCGCCTCCGTCATTGCTCAGCTGGATCGACCCGGGTCCAGCGGTGCTGACGGCGAGCGCGACGGTGCGGCCATTGGGCGTCGCGGCGATTCCCGAGAAGTCACCGGTCTGCGGTGGCGGACTGGTGGACTGGAAGCTGGCGCCACCGTCGTGTGAGACCTTCATAGTGCGGGTCACCATCGATCCCCCAGCGGATCCGTTGACCGTGCAACTCGCATACACCGTGCTGGCGTTGGCGGCGGCGATGCCGACCGGCTGCTGCGCGGGACATGGTGACGAACGCGCCGTCCAGGTGGTGCCATCGCTGGTGCTGTAGACGTGAGTGGACCCCACGACCAGCCATCCATGGGAGCCCACCAAGCTCAACTGGCCGTAGCCACCGTTGGTCGTGGCGACCCCGGGTGCCGTGCTCCAGGAGTCCTGGGTGGTGGACGCGTGATACAGGGTAGCGGGCATGGACGGGCCGGCGCTCGCCGTCTCCCGAATGGCCCAAGCATCCACCACTCCGGCCGAGGTCTCCAGATCGCTGATCACACCGCTGGCCTGCACACCCGGAAGCGCTGCCGCGTACCAGGTGGCTCCGCCGTCGTGCGTGACCTGCAGCTGGGCACCGGCCGCGACCCATCCGTCCAGAGGGTCGGCGAAGCGAATGATCCCGAAGGGAGCGCTGCCCGCCAGCTCGATGCGCGGGGCCGGAACCCCCTTCCATGTCGCGCCGCCATCGACCGTTCGCAGGATCGACGTGCAGGGCCGCTTCGCGCAGGGCGCGGTGCCGAGCACCCATCCCTGGTAGGGCGATGTGAACGTCGCCGACACGCCGGTGAAGCCGGGCGGAACCGGTCCGCCCGGTGGGAGCGGCGGCGGGGGCGCGGTGCGCACCAAGGGAGTCGGACTCGTCGACGGGCCGGGCACCGGCGTGGTGCCGTTGGTGGGCGCCCCAGTTTGCGCAGGCGCGCTGACAGGCGCCGTGTTGTGGTTGACCAGCGCCACCACGATCACCGCGGCAACAGCGGCGACGCCGGCGATGCCGCCACAGATGGCCGTCCACCTGCGCCTCAGCGCGGCGCGATTGTCCGCTGACATCATCACCCTCCCCGTCACATCGGGTGCCGGCTGCTGCGCCACCCGTTGGTAGTAGTCGCGGAGACCGCGGGCCAGGTCGTCATCGCGATCAGGCATCGCTCATCTCCTTGCGCAAGGCGGCAAGCGCGCGTGCCAGGTGGCTGCGCACCGTCCCCGGTGCCACCCCCATCAGCGCGGCGCATTGGTCGGCTGAGTAGCCGCGGTGGTAGCTCAGGACAAGGGCCGCGCGCTGCTGGGGCGATAGCTTCGCCTGGGCACGGTCGAGGTCGAGCAGCCGCCCCTGGAAGCGAACGTGCTCGGCGCCCGCGGTGGTGACGTCCGGCTCGCGCACCAGCCAGCGGCGCAGCCCCTGGCGGCGTCGGATGCAGTGGCGCACGCAGATGGTGGTCAGCCACTGTTCGCGCTTCTCCTCCTCGCGAACCGCATCCCACTTCCGCCACGCAAGCAGGAAGCTCTCCTGGACCGCGTCCTCCGCGTCGCCGGGATTACGCAGGATCGAGAGCGCGATGTGAAAGAGGCGCCTCTGCTGTGCGCCCACCAGGCGTTCGAGCGCCGCGCGGCGCTCCCACTGGTCAGCGGCCAGGACGCGCATCGCCGCGGGTGGGGTCATACAGAATGAGAGACCCCCTCCTCACGAATGTGTTACTCACCGGCCCGCAGCGTATCGACCTCCAGTTCGAAAGGTGGCGCATCTGAACCGAGAGCGACCTTTGCGCTCCTGTGATGCGCCCACATTTCCGCTCCTACGCTAAGCTCGGGCCAGCGCTCGGCGGCCGCACGCTGCCGACGCGCGACACCAGTGAGGGAGGTACCAGATGCTCGCCTTGAACCTTTTGGGCACCAAGGAAATCATCGTCTACGTCGTCGTGGTCGTCGTTCTACTCGCCGGCTTCTTCTACATGCGGGGGCGTTCAGGCCCCTGACGTCACCCCGGCCTAGCGGCCGTGGCACATCTTGAATTTCTTGCCGCTGCCACACGGGCAGGGCTCGTTGCGCCCCACCTTTCGCTTGCCGGCGCCAACTCCGACGCCGCCCGTTGGCACCCCGGCGCCCGCTTCCTTGCGGCCGTTGCCGTTGCCATTCCCGCCGGACAGCGGGCGCGTGCCCGAGGCTGAGCGCTCCACCACATTGGTCACCGTCGGCTGCAGCAGCGGGCTGAGCGGGGCGGGCTTGCCGGTGGCGCGGGCCAGAGCCGCGCTCGCCGCGGCCGCCGCCGGTCGGGCGGGGGGCGGTACATCCTCCGACATCTCTGCGCCGGCGCTGTCGGCACGCCCTGCCCGCGGCGCGGCCGCCTCATTGGCCGCTTGGGTCGGTTCCTCGGGTGGTGTCTCGACGCGCTGGATCTGCACATGCATGAGCAGGCGCACGATGTCGGATTGGATGTCGGCGGTGAGCCCCTGGAAGGACTCAAAGGCTGCCTGCTTGTACTCGACCAGGGGATCCTTCTGGCCATACGCCTGGAGATTGATACCCTCGCGCAGGTGCTCCATGTCGGTCAGGTAGGCGCGCCACTTGGTGTCGATGACGTTGAGCATCAATGATTGCTCAACCGAGCGCATCAGCTCCTCTCCGTACTGCTGCTCGCGCTCCTCATAGAGGGCGGTCATCTCGCTGATCAGCGTGTCCTCGATGTCCTCGACGGTGTCGCCGAGGCTGTCGACGTTGATGGTCTCCAGCTCGGGCAGCGGCGCGATCTGGCGCATCCGTTCCCACAGGCCATCGAGGTCCCAGTTCTCACGGTGTCGTCCCTCGCAGTAGCCGGGCGCCTCCTGGCGCACCGTCTGGTGCAGCATCGACATCAGGTTCTCGCGCGTGTCGGTGCCCTCGAGGATCTTGCGACGCTCGCCGTAGATGATCTCGCGCTGCTTGTTCATGACGTCGTCGTACTCGACGACGTAGCGGCGAGCGTCGAAGTTGTGGCCCTCGACACGTGACTGCGCGCCCTCGATCTGGCGCGACACCAACCGGTTCTCGATTGGCACGTCTTCCTCGATGCGCAGCCGGTCCATGATCCCCTGCATCCGCTCGCCACCGAACACGCGCATGAGGTCGTCCTCGAAGGAGAGGAAGAAGCGCGTCTCGCCGGGATCGCCCTGGCGGCCGGCACGCCCACGCAACTGGTTGTCGATGCGGCGGGACTCGTGGCGCTCGGTACCGATGATGTACAGGCCGCCGGCCGCGGCCACGCCGTCACCGAGCACGATGTCGGTGCCACGACCGGCCATGTTGGTGGCGATGGTCACCGAGCCGCGCTGGCCGGCATCGGCGACGATCTGCGCCTCGCTTTCGTGGAACTTGGCGTTCAGCACGCTGTGCGGGATGCCCTTCTTTTCCAGCAGCAGCGACAGCCGCTCGCTCTTTTCGATGCTGGTGGTTCCCACGAGAACGGGCTGCCCGATCTTGTTCCGGTCAGCTATTTCATCGCCAACCGCCTTGAACTTCGCCTCCTCGTTCTTGTAGATGAGGTCGGTGCCGTCGTCGCGGATCATCGGCTGGTTGGTGGGGATCGGCACCACCTCGAGCTTGTAGATCTTGTCGAACTCCTCGGACTCCGTGAGCGCCGTCCCGGTCATGCCGGCGAGCTTGTCGTAGAGGCGGAAGAAGTTCTGGAAGGTGATCGTGGCCAACGTGATGTTCTCCTGCTGGACCTTCACGCCCTCTTTGGCCTCGATCGCCTGGTGAAGACCGTCCGACCAGCGCCGGCCCGGCATGGTGCGCCCGGTGAACTCGTCGACGATGATCACCTCGCCCTCGCGCACGATGTATTCGCGGTCGCGCAGGTAGAGTGCGTTCGCCTTGAGCGCCTGGTTGATCTGGTGGGCCTCGGTGACGTGCTCGAGCTCGTACACGTTGGTGATGCCCGTCCACTTCTCGATCTTGGCGACGCCCTCGTCGGTGAGGGCGGCCGATTTCGACTTCTCGTCGATGGTGTAGTCGTCCTCGGCGACCAGGCGCGGGATCAGCCGCGCAT
The DNA here is from genome assembly GCA_003244045.1 of Candidatus Aeolococcus gillhamiae. Classification (GTDB taxonomy): domain Bacteria; phylum Chloroflexota; class Dormibacteria; order Aeolococcales; family Aeolococcaceae; genus Aeolococcus; species Aeolococcus gillhamiae. Next base: position 169 of record QHBU01000272.1, on the reverse strand, counting down.
ACGTGTAGTACTTCTCGGTGGGCTCGTTGCCCTGCCCGCTGATGATCAGCGGGGTGCGGGCCTCGTCGACAAGGATCGAGTCGACCTCGTCGACGATCGCGTAGTGGAGATGGCGCTGCACGCAGCGGTCGAGCGACTGCGCCATGTTGTCGCGCAGGTAGTCGAAGCC
>QHBU01000271.1 GCA_003244045.1 Candidatus Aeolococcus gillhamiae | reverse complement strand
GAGCGTGGGCGTGCACCAACCTGGCTACTCTCAATCTCGGTAGCGGGAGCGGCGGCGCCGGCCAAGCGGTGGCTGTCAACGGCTCGTCCTTCGCCACCGCCAAGGCGGGAGTGGCAGCGTCGCCTGTAGTGCTCCACTGGAACGGCGTCAACGGCCCCGTCCTGGCCACGGTGAACCCGGACAACGCTGGCAACCTGTCGGCCAACTTCACGGTTCCCCAGACCCAGCCCGGCTACTACGTGATAGTGGCCACTCAGCAGGACGCCAAGGGAGTTGACAGCTACGGGACGCCGGCCAGGGCATCGTTCCAGGTCCTCGGCCCAGGCGGGCACGCTGTCTCGCCGCAGGCCGCGACCCAGTCTGGAGGGGCAGCTTCTTCGTCTCCCAGCTCAACTGGCATCATCGCCCTGACTGCCGGGCTTGGTGTCTTGGGCCTCGCCCTCTTCGGTGCCGGGTCGGTCGCCTTCCTGCGTCAGGCTCGTCGTCGTGAGGTCCCGGTGACGGCTCCCACCAAGCGCTAAGCACCCGCACGAAGCTCACTCCGAAGCATCGACCAACCGGGCACCCACAGGTGCCCGGTTGGTCGCGTGCAGAGGGGCCTACCGGCCCTCAGCAGTCCACCGCGTGGGTAAGTGCCAGGCACGCCTGAACGAGCTTGGCCCGGGAGAGGACACCGACGCGGCGGATGAGGTGGGTGCGGGCCACGAGCTGGAGGTTGTCGAAGTTGGCCACCGAATCTCGGACCAGTCCCTCATCGTTTGAGAGTGCTACCTCGCTCGGGATGTGGCGTACCCGCGACGTCACCGGCGCTGCGATCACCGAACGCAGATGGCGAACAATCACGCTGCGGGTCATCACGACGATGGGTCGGATCTTGTCGCCGGGGAGGTCAGCGAGCCAAACCTCTCCCCGCCTGGGCACTGCGGTCGTCACTCTGGCTCTACTGCATAAAGCGACGCCCAGTCGGTGTCGTCAGCGATATCGCCGGGGCGGCGGGCCTCTGCCCAAGCGTCTTCGCTCTCGTCGACGGGATACCTCACGTACCCCTCGATGTGGCGACGGTCGAGCTCGTCGCCGATCAGCCGGTCAAGCGCCAGGTCGACCAGGTGGGAGACCGTCATCGTGCCCAAGAGCTCCTGAGCGTGCGACAGCTTGGATGGATCGAGGGTTATCGAAACCTTCGCCTTGTTAGGCATTGACTCATCCTACCTCCGGTCGCCCTCTCGGTGGCTCTCTCAGTACGAATCGATGACCCTCATGTGGCTTCGTGGGCGGTCAGCACCCACCCGGCCAGAGAGGCGACCCCCAGGGCGAGAAGCACCAGGGCGGTCGGCCAGCGTGCCAGGCCACGTGTGGGCGGTGGCAGGCGAACCGTGGCCGCCACCACGTCCTGCCTGCCGGTGGCAGCGGTGCCGAGGCGGCTGTCGGTCCACGCTGCCACCACCGCGCCGTGCCCTGCCACCAAGCCCAACCGCGACCCGAAGTCCACCGGGAAGGGTGGGCCGGTCACTGGGCCGACGCCCGAGCCGAACGAAGCCGACGAGACCCGGATGTTGCGATACGAGCGGCCTCCGTCGCTGGAGGTAGCCAGCTCGGCATCGCTCATCACGTTCGTGGGGTCGCGCCGCCGGTCGAGGAAGACCAGGCTCACCTGGCCGTTGTCGCCAACTGCCACCCGGGGAAGGCTCTGGTCGGTGCCGTCATGCAGACGATCGTTGTTCACCCGGATCGGCCCCGACCATGTGCGCCCATCGTCGTCGGACCGGCGCAGGAAGACGTCCTCGTCCCCGTTGCGCCCGTCGGACCACGCTACGTAGAGGCGGCCCCTTGTGCCTACCGCCAACGACGGGTACTCGGGCAAGAACACCAAGAAGCGGTGGGTAGCGAGCAGACCCGCGTCGACCTCGGTGCCCGCCGGGAAGCTTCGCCCGCCATCGGTGGAACGGCTGAGCACCAGAGCGAACGGCTGGTCCCACGGCGGCCCCTCGAGGTTCTCGAAGTCACGTACGTCGCCCTTGAAGTCTTCGTACAGCACCAAGACGTTGCCCTGCCTGTCCACTACCGGAGAAGCGGCGCCGACGCGAGGCCGGCCCGGATCACTCACCTGGGAAGGGGCGGAGAAGGTTTGGCCGCCGTCGGTCGAACGAGCGAGAACCACCGGGTGGGGGCCAGGCCCGAGTTTGAGAAGCCCGACCTCTGACGCTTGCATCCAGGTGAGGTAGACAGCGCCGGTGCCGCCTACGGCCAGCCTGGGCTGGAAGGCGAGCCTGCCAGTTGCACGCACCGGGGCCGACAGGCTGGCACCGTCGTCGGTAGACTTTGCCACCCACAGGTTGGCCGGGGTGTTCCCCGCTCCTTCGAGGTTGACATAGGTCACGTACAACGTGCCGTCGGGTGCAAAGGCGGCGTCCGGCGCGTAGGGGCGGTCGTCACCCGCCGGCAGGGGAAGCGCGGTGTGGTTCCAGTGCGCACCCCCGTCGTTGCTCCAGTCGAGCCCGGCGGAGAAACGGGGGCGGTCGACGCGACGAACGACCACCAGGCTGTCGGGGCGGTGGGGATCCCGCACCACGGTGGGTGAGTTGCTGGCGTCGATGAGCCCGGGCGGGTTCACGAAGACGTTGGCGCTCACCGCAACGGTCTGATGCCGGCTCACCACCAGCACGGCGACGACGGCGGCGGCCGCTTCGACAACGAGCTGCTCGTCATGCCGGCCGCCGGCGGCAAAGCGCGCCAGGTCACGCACGCGCCCAA
>QHBU01000270.1 GCA_003244045.1 Candidatus Aeolococcus gillhamiae | reverse complement strand
CTGCTGATGCGCGCCTCCATGGTGAGCGAGCTGGGTGCCGACTATCTGCTGGCCGGACGGGTGAAGGGGTTGCGGGAGCGCCGGCTCAAGTACGGCTACGCGGCACGCAACGCTCTGCTGCCGGTGGTGACCCTCATGGCCCTGGAGGTCGGGTTCGCCATCACGGGCAGCATCTTCATCGAGACGGTCTTCGCCTATCCGGGCATGGGACGGCTGGTGTTCGATTCAGTCGCCTTCCGCGACTACCCGGTGCTGCAGGCGTGTTTTCTCGTCCTCACCCTGGTGGTGGTGACGTTGAACCTGGCGGTGGACCTGCTGTACGCCAGGCTCGACCCGAGGGTCGCGGCATGAAGACGTTGCGTTCGCCGTTGGTGATCGTGGGCGGCGCCCTGGTGACCATGCTCGTCGTGGTGGCCGTTGCGGCCCCGCTGCTGGCGCCCTACGACCCTCGGGCGTTGTCGGGGGCCTCGCTGGTTCGCCCCTCGGCCCACCACCTGCTGGGCACCAACGACATCGGCCAGGACATCTTCTCGCAGGTGGTCTGGGGGGCGCGATCGTCTCTCACCGTCGCAGTCGGCTCTGCTCTGCTGGCGGTGGGATTGGGAGTGGCAGTGGGCATATTAGCGGGCTTGGCCGGAGGATGGGTCGATGCCATCGCCATGCGCATAGTCGATGTCGTGCTGGCCCTCCCGCTGCTGCCTCTTCTGGTGCTCATCGCCGCCCTGGCCGGGGCACGTCGGTCCAACCTGGTCCTCATCATCGGCCTCACGGGTTGGCCGGCGACGGCCCGCATCATCCGGGCCCAGGCCCTCACACTTCGCCAGCGAGGTTTCGTCGACGCCTCACGGGGCTTCGGAGCTGGCTTCGGCCATGTGGCGCGCCGTCACCTGCTGCCCGCCCTCGGCCCCCTGATCGTTACCGGCTTCGTGAGCGTGGCTGCTCACGCCGTGCTCGTCGAAGCGGGCCTCGCCTTCCTGGGCCTGGCCGATCCCACCGGTGTTAGCTGGGGGCTCATCCTCAATCGTGCCCTGCTGCACCAAGGGCTGTACTTCACCGCCCTGTGGACCTGGTGGGTGCTGCCTGCGGGCTCGGCGGTGACCTTGGCGGTTCTCGGGTTCACCTTCGTGGGCGTGGGCTTGGAGCCTGCGTTCAACCCGCGATGGCGGGCGAACCGGTGATCCCCCTTCTCGAGGTCACCGACCTGGCGGTCACCTACGCCGGCGACGTCGAGGCGTTGCGGGGAGTCAGCTTCTCCGTCCAACCGGGGGAGTCATTGGCCGTGGTGGGCGAGAGCGGGTCAGGCAAGACCACGCTGGCCCATTGCCTGGCTGGCGTCGTGCAGCCACCCGAGGCCCGGGGCAGCGTACGGGTGCAGGGCGAGGAGCTGCTGGGTGCGACAGCCGAGACCCTGCGGTCGCTGCGGTGGTCCACAGTGGCCCTGGCCTTGCAGGGCGCGCCCTTCAACCCAGTCGCCACCGTGGGCAATCAGGTGGCCGAACCCCTGCGCGACCGCCTCGGTCTGTCGGCGGCGGCGGCCGCCGGGCGGGCAGAGGAGCTCGCAAGAGAGGTCTCTCTCGACCCGGCGCTGTTGGGGCGCTATCCCCACGAGCTGTCGGGGGGCGAACGGAGACGGGCGGCGGTGGCAATGACGCTCGGCCTCGATCCCGCGCTGGTGGTCCTCGACGAGCCGACTGCGGGCCTCGACCCTGTGACGCGGCGGAGTCTGGTGTGGCGCATCGCCGAGCTGGCACGCCAACACGGCTTCGCGTTGATCGTGATCTCTCATGACCTGCCCGATGCCACCCACATGGCCGAGCGTTGCCTGGTTCTCTATGCCGGTGAGGCCATGGAGGCCGGCCCCACGTCACAGGTCATGAAAGAACCCGCCCATCCCTATACCTGGGCCCTGATCAACGCCTACCCGGTCATGTCTACGACCAAGGAGCTTCGGCCCATCAAGGGCCGCCCCCCCGACCCCCGGGCCGTGCTCAGTGGATGCCCGTTCCGCGCCAGGTGCACCCAGGCCGACGACGTCTGCGTCGAGCACCCTGCGTTGTCCCCCAGTCGCGGCCGCCTGGTGGCGTGCCACTTCGGCGGCCTCAAGACCCTTCTCGCGGCTACCGGTGTGAGCAAGACCTACCGCCGGGGGAACGCAGTGGTGACCGCTCTCGACGGCGTGGACCTGGCCGTTGCCGAGGGTGAGTCGGTCGGCATCGTGGGACCTTCAGGGAGCGGGAAGTCCACCCTGGCCAGGATCCTGTGCGGCCATATGGGCGCGGACGCCGGCGAGGTCGTCCTCGAGAGCCGCCCGCTGCCCCGCTCGTGGCGGCGATCCGACCGGCAGATGCGCCGACGAATCCAGCTGGTCATGCAGGACCCCTGGGAGGCCCTCTCGCCCCGGTTCACCGTCGGCCAGCTCGTCCGGGAGCCTCTCGACGTCGCCGGCGACGGCTCCTCAGCGGACCATGACCGTGCGGTGGGCGAGATGCTCGACGCCGTCGGCCTTCCCTCTTCAGGTCCGTTTCTCGGCACCCGCTCCCACGAGCTCTCCGGGGGGCAGCTACAGCGGGTTGCGCTGGCCAGGGCTCTGGTGGGGCAGCCCAAGCTCGTGGTGGCCGACGAGCCCACTTCGATGCTCGATGCCTCGGAGCAGGCGCGGCTGCTCGTCACGCTACGCGAGCGCCAGATCGAGATGGGGCTGGGGCTCGTCTTCGTCTCGCACGACATGGCGGTGGTTCGCAAGGTGACCGACCGAATCGTCGTCCTGGACGCCGGCCGGGTCGTGGAGGAGGGGCCGTCCCACGACGTGTCCTCCGACCCCACCAGCGCGGCGGCGCGAGAGTTGTTCGATGCCGCCCCCACGTTCGCCCCAGACCGATCGCCAAGCGATTTTGACCGTGTACCAGAGAGGAGACCTTGATGGAGCCCATGGACCGCAGGACGTTCCTTCGTAGCAGTGTGCTCGCCGCTGGTGCCGTGGCAGTGGCCTCGTGCACGTCATCGTCCAAGACGACATCGTCGGGCAGCGCCGGGGGGCCGGTTCCCAGGCCGACCCTTCGCCTGCCCGGCGGCGACTTCGGGTTTCCCTCGCCGTTCGCCTACGTGCGAGGCCCGGGCTACTGGCGTATGACCTACATCTACGACTCCCTGCTCTGGAAGGACTCCACCGGCCAGCTCATGCCCTGGCTGGCCAGCCGCTACGAGCGCTCGGCCGACGGGCTCACCTATATGTTCGAGCTGCGCGACAACGTGGCCTGGAACGACGGCCAGCCCCTTACCCCCGACGACGTGGTGTTCACGTTCCAGT